>JAGIAI010000035.1 GCA_017744935.1 Variovorax sp. | reverse complement strand
CAGGTGCTGCCGTGCTACCAGGTGCTGCACCAGCTGGAACAGCAACTCAAGTAAGCCGGATGCGCACGCGAAAAATCGGACCTTTCGAGGTCAGCGCGATCGGGCTGGGGTGCATGAACCTCAGCCACGCCTATGGCGTGCCCCCTTCGGCCGAAGAGGCGGAGCGCGTGCTGCTGGCGGCGCTCGACGCGGGCGAGACACTGTTCGACACGGCGGCGCTCTACGGCTTCGGGGCCAACGAAGAGCTGGTCGGACGAGTGCTCAAGTCGCATCGCAATCGCATCACCCTGTGCAGCAAGGGCGGCATGGGCGGTGTGAAGGGCGACGACGGCGTCGTCCGCCGCGTGATCGATGGACGTCCCGAAACCCTGCGCCGCAACTGCGAAGACAGCCTGCGCCGTCTCGGAACGGACGTGATCGATCTCTACTACCTGCATCGTTGGGACAAGCAGGTGCCCATCGAAGATTCGATCGGTGCGATGTCCCGGTTGGTGGAGGAGGGCAAGGTGCGCACGCTGGGGCTTTCCGAAGTCTCTGCCGCCACCGTGCGTCGCGCGCATGCGGTGCATCCGATCACTGCGGTGCAGACGGAGTATTCGCTCTGGACGCGCAATCCCGAGATCGGCGTGCTGGCAGCATGCCGTGAGATCGGTGCCGCCTTCGTGGCGTTCAGCCCGCTGGCGCGAGCCTTCCTGACCGGTGCGCTCACCGATGTGGGGTCGCTCGACGCCAAGGACATCCGGCGCCCGATGCCGCGTTTTTCGCCGGAGAACTACGCACTCAACCTGAAGCTGCTGCCGCCGTTCGAAGCCCTGGCGCGCGAAGCGGGCTGCACACCGGCCCAGTTGGCCCTGGGTTGGCTGTTGCACCAGGGTTCGGACATCGTGCCGATTCCGGGGACCACCAGCGTGTCGCATCTTCGTGAAAACCTCGCGGCGGCTGATCTCGATCTGGACGCCTCCGTCATCGCGCGTGCTGGAGAGCTGATCAATCAGAAGACGGTCATCGGCAACCGCTACGCCCCGCAGGCCACGCAGGAAGTCGATACCGAGGAGTTCTGACGAATGAGCCGACCCTGCGTCGTTCTGTTGCCCGGGCTGCTGTGCGATGAAGCCGTCTGGCTGTACCAGCGTTCGGCGTTGGCGTCGGCGGACTGCATCATTCCCTCGTACGGCGAGGCGAACGATCTCGGCGAGATGGCGCGCGGCGTTTTGGCGAATGTGCCGTCAGAGCGATTCAGCCTGGCCGGCCATTCGATGGGCGGACGCATCGCGCTAGAGATCATGAAGTTCGCGCCCGCGCGGGTCGAGCGGCTGGCTTTGCTCGACACGGGTGTCGATCCGATTGCGCCGGGAGATGCCGGCGCGCAGGAGCGCGACAAGCGAATGGCGCTGCTGCAGATCGCCCGCGAGCACGGCATGCGCAAGATGGGCGAGCAATGGGCGCGCGGCATGGTCCACGAAGACCGCATCGGCACGCCCGTGTTTGCGGAGATCCTCGACATGATCGAGCGGCGCACGCCGGACGTCTTCGCGGCGCAGATCCATGCCTTGCTCAACCGCCCCGACGCGACTCCCGTGCTTGGCACGCTGCGCTGTCCGACCCTGTTCCTCTGCGGGCGCCAGGATGCGTGGAGCCCGCTGTCGCGCCACGAGCGCATGCACGAAATGTGTCCCGGCTCGCAGCTCGTCGCCATCGAGAACAGCGGTCACATGAGCACTATGGAGCAACCCGAAGCGGTCTCCCGCGCGCTCCTGGAGTGGTTCAACCGCTGAGGGCGCTTCCGCAGACCGCCAGTGCCATCACGGCGGTGGCGGTATTCGAGATCGGTATGTGGTAATTGCTGTGCACCTTCCGCACGGAGGGGCCCGCAGCCGTCAGCGATCCGCGCATCGCAAGCCACATCAGTAGTTCGACACCCTGTGTGCCGGCCTTCTCGACCAGGTCATGGATCGAGAACTGCGTTGCCCATTCCGGGTTGGTCAGCAGGCTGTCCATGAATTGCAGGTCGAAGCCTTTGTTGATGTGGCCCGCGCGCGCGCCGTCGAGCTGGTGCGACAGCCCGCCCGAGGCCACCATCAACACCCGCTGATCCGAACCCCACGCGGCCACTGCCTCGCCGACGGCCTTGCCCAGCGCATAGGCGCGGCTCGCCTTGGGCAGTGGGAACTGGACGGTGTTGATGCACACCGGCACGATGCGCACCGGCCAGTCGTTGCCGGCCTGGGGCCACAGCAGCTTCAGGGGCAGGGTGCAGGCATGGTCGACCAGCATCTCCTGGCAACTCACGATGTCGAATTCGCGCTCCACCAGCGTGTTGACCAGCTGCCACGAAAGGTCCGGGCAACCCTGCACCGATGGCTGGGTCGGAATACCCCAGCCCTCGTCCGCCGAGGTGTATTGCGCCGCGGCACCGACGGCGAAGGTGGGCATCTTGTCGAGGAAGAAGTTCAGTCCGTGATCGTTGTAGAACATCACCACCACGTCAGGGCGCGCGGTGGCGAGCCAGTCGTGGATGGGCGGAAAGCCGTCGAAGAAGGGCTTCCAGTAGGGCTCGTTCTGAAGCCCCTTGTGTATTGCGCCGCCGATGGCGGGAATGTGCGAAGTTCCAACCCCGCCGATGATCGTTGCCATGATGTGTCTCCAGTGATCGCCTTTTGCTACTGCCGGGCCGCTGCGTTCAGCTTGGCCTGGAAGGCTTCCTTGGTCATGCCGGTCTGCTGCGCGCCGATGTCCTGCATGTCCAGCTTGAAGATGCCGGCGAACTTCGCGAGGTAGTAGGCGTTGCCGCCGGCCTCGATCAGTTGCAGCACGTTGCGTGCGCGGATCGCGGCGGCCTGCTGTTCGTTCAGGCCGAAGCGCCGCATGTACGCCTCCTCGTCCGCCAGAAAGGCCTTGCGATTGGCTTCCTCGTTGAAGGAAAAGCACATTTTGTTGAGTGCATAGCCTTTCTTCGCCTGCTCGCCGTCGAAGAGCGTGGTGCCGGGAATCGGTGTGTCCATATCTGTCTCCGTGTATGTGGGGCAGCTTCAGTGTCGGACTTCGATTGCGACGAATAAACAGATCGTTCATCATGAAACCCATGAGCGAAATCGATGAATACAACCTGGACACCCGATTGCTCCGGCTGCTGGTTGCGGTGGTGGAGGCCGGATCGATCACCGGCGCAGCGGCGCACCTCGGGGTGACGCAGTCGGCGGTGAGCCATCTGCTGGGGCGCCTGCGGGCCATCGCGGGCGATCCGCTGTTCGTGAAATCAGGCCGCGGGATCGTGGCGACCGCGCGCGCGGGCGAGCTGGCCGCCCAGGCGCGCGAGTTGCTGGCCGACATGGAAGCGTTTGCGCGCGGCGATCGCTTCGAGCCCGCCCGGTGGCGTACCACCTTCACCATCGCCGCCAATGACTTCCAGCGGGATGTGCTGCTGCCCGCATTGGCTGCGCGGCTGCGCGCCCTCGCACCCGGCGTGTCCTTGCGCATCATTCCGTCGGACGTGCCGACGCTGGAGCTTCTGCGTGATGGCGGGTGCCACCTTGTGATCAGCCCCCGGCCACCGGAGGGTGGCGACGTGATGCAGAAGCGTCTTTTCGAGGACCGCTGGCGCGTTTTCTACGATCCTGCAGCGCGCGAGGCGCCGCAGGGCCGGCGCGACTATCTTGCCGCCGAACACGTCACCGTGCTCTACGAGCCGCGCCGCATGCTCGCAGTGGACGAGGCGCTCGCAGAGGCCGGTGTGCAGAGGCGCTTCGCCGTGACGGTGCCGGGCTTCGCAGGCTTGCCGGCCTTTCTGCGCGGCAGCCCGTTGCTGGCCACCGCACCGGCACGGCTGGGGCAGGGTCTCTTGCGCGATTTCGCGAGCGTCGTGCCGCCGGTCACCTGCGCGCCGCTACCGATGTACATGATCTGGCACCGGCGCCATCAGGAGGACGCCGCGCATCGCTGGATGCGCGCGCAACTCGAAGCGGAGGTGCCGTCGAGGCCGAGGAATTGAGCGCCTAGGGGCGCGCATCCGGCGCGACGATCAGGTCGGCCATCAGCGGGCGAATGCGCTCGTCCTGGTAGTAACCGCCGTACTCGGTGTATCGCAGGAAGGCCCCGTCGCACGCCTTGCAGGTCCACAACGAGCACTGGTTGTAAGGGTGCCAGCCCAGCGCGATCGGCGCGTCGGGCGACCATAGGTGGGTTCCGCCCGGATGGTATTCATCGAGCCGATCGGCCGCATCCTCGGTACGCAGCGACCCGACGCCGGACAAGTGGCCGACCTGCGTGGCGCCCGAGAGCGACTCCCACGCAGGCCGCCATAGCGGCGTGCATGCGCGGCAGCGCGCATGACCTGCTGCGCGGGCGGCAAAGTCCCGCACTTCCTTTTCACTGAGCGTTTGCGAAGTCATAGCCCCGCATTATTCGCGAGGCTGGTGCAGCAGGGGCGCGGTCTATGCCTCTGCTGTCGATGCGGACGGGCGCAATGCCTTGGCCGCCGACACCATGTTGGTCAGTGCCGGAAGCACCTCGGCCCATTGCCGCGTCTTCAGCCCGCAGTCCGGATTGACCCAGAGCCGGTCCGCGGGAATGCGCTCCGCTGCTTTCCGCATCAACTGCTCCATGTGCGCCTGCGTGGGGATGTTCGGCGAATGGATGTCGTAGACCCCCGGACCGATCTCGTTCGGGTAGTTGAAATCGTCGAAAGCGTCGAGCAGCTCCATGTCCGAGCGCGAGGTCTCGATGGTGATTACATCCGCGTCCATGTCCGCGATCGACGCGATGATGTCGTTGAACTCCGAATAGCACATGTGCGTGTGGATCTGCGTCTCGTCGCGCACGCCGTTGGCAGTGATGCGGAATGACTCGACGGCCCAGTCCAGGTAGTCCTTCCATTGCGTCTTGCGCAGTGGAAGGCCCTCGCGCAG
This sequence comes from Variovorax sp., assembly GCA_017744935.1. GTDB lineage: Bacteria > Pseudomonadota > Gammaproteobacteria > Burkholderiales > Burkholderiaceae_C > Variovorax. Next base: position 86,272 of record JAGIAI010000035.1, on the reverse strand, counting down.
CGCCGCTTCGTCGATCTGGATCACATGCACGCCAGCGTCTTCGAGATCGAGCACTTCCTGCCGGATGGCGAGCGCCAGTTGCTTGCACGACGCCGAACGCGGCTGGTCGTCGCGCACGAAGGACCAGTTGAGGATCGTCACCGGCCCGGTCAGCATGCCCTTCATCGGCTTGCGGGTGAGCGATTGCGCGTAGCGGATCCACTCGACGGTCATCGGACTGGGGCGACTGATGTCGCCGAACAGGATCGGCGGCTTGACGCACCGCGAGCCGTAGGACTGCACCCAACCGAACTGGCTGAAGGCATAGCCCTCGAGTTGTTCACCGAAGTACTCGACCATGTCGTTGCGCTCGGCTTCGCCGTGTACCAGCACGTCCAGCCCCAACGCTTCCTGCTCGCGCACGCTTCGCCCGATCTCGGCCCGCATTGCGGCCTCGTAGCTCGCCGCGTCCAGTCGGCCGGCCTTGAATTCGCTGCGCGCATGGCGGATTTCGGCGGTCTGCGGAAACGAGCCGATCGTCGTCGTCGGATAGAGCGGGAGCCGGAGCAGCGCCGCCTGCTTCGGGGCGCGGCTGGAATAGGCACTCTCGCGTTCGCCGAGTTGCTTGCGGATCGAAGCCACGGCCGCTTGAACCGCAGGATTGTTCACGCGCGGAGATGCGCGACGCGCGGCCAGAGCCGCATGGTTGGCCGTCAGCTCCGAAGCAACCGCCTCGCGGCCATGCCGAAGTGCAGTCGCGAGCACCTTCAGCTCATCGAGCTTCTGCAGCGCGAACGCCAGCCAGGACTTGAGCTCCTCATCGAGCTTCTGCTCGCTCGCGAGATCGACCGGCACATGCAACAGCGAGCATGACGGCGCGATCCAGAGGCGATCGCCAAGCCGTTCCGCAATGGGTTCGAGCCAGTTCAGCACCGCAGTCAGATCGGTCTTCCAGATGTTTCGGCCGTTGATGACGCCGAGCGACAGCACCTTGTGCGAAGGCAGCATGCCCAGCAGCGGCAGCACATCGTCGCGGCCGTTGATGGCGTCCACATGCAAGCCGGCGACGGGGAGGTTTGCGGCGAGGTACTTGTTGTCCTGGAGCTGTCCGAAATAGGTGGCCAGCAGGAGCTTCACGCGGCTGCTCTTGAGATGGTGGTACGCCGTGTTGAAGGCGTGTTGCCACGCTGCATCGAGCTCGGTCACAAGCAGCGGCTCGTCGATCTGCACCCATTCGACGCCTTCGCGAGCCAGGGTGTCGAGCAGCTTCGCGTAGACCGGCAGAAGACGCGGCAATAGGGCCAGCCTGTCGGAGTCATCCTTGGCCTTGCCGATCGCGAGATAGGTCACCGGACCGACGATCACCGGCTTCGCCTTCACCCCCTGGGCCTTCGCTTCGGTCAGTTGATCCAGCAGGCGCGTCGCGTCGAGCCTGAACTCGGTCGCGGAAGTGAACTCGGGGACGATGTAGTGGTAGTTGGTGTCGAACCACTTGGTCATCTCGCCCGCCGCAATACCGCCGCAGCAGCCAGCATGCGCCTCGGTTGCCTGCGTCGAGCGGCCCCGTGCCACCCGGAAGTAGTTGTCGAGCGTGTCGCCGTGAAAGCCTCGGACCCGCACTGGCAGATTGCCGAGCGTGAAGCTCATGTCAAGCACCTGGTCGTAGAAAGAGAAGTCGCCGACAGGCACGAGGTCGATGCCCTGCTGGTCGTTCCAGTGGCGCTGCCGGAGTTGCGCGCCGAGTTCTTCGAGTTCGCGGCGAGAGGACTCTCCCTTCCAGTACGACTCCAGCGCGAACTTCAATTCGCGCCTGGCGCCGATGCGGGGGAATCCGAGGTTGTGAGTGATGGTCATCTACGTTCTGTGCAAGTCAAGGGCGTGGATGCTAGGCTCGCGAGTCGATGAAGACAAATGGTCTTATCTCACGTATCCATGAATTTCACTCATACACAACCAAATGCTTGAACGGATGCATCTCGCGATCGTGCAGGAGGTCGAGAAGCAGGGCTCTCTCACTGCGGCGGCCAATGTCCTGTGCGTCACGCAATCGGCGCTCAGCCACAGCATGAAGAAGCTGGAGCAGCAACTCGGCACCGACATCTGGCTGCGCGAACGACGCAGCCTGCGGCTCACGCAGGCGGGACAGTATTTGCTGGCGGTGGCCAATCGTGTGCTTCCGCAACTGGATCTCGCCGAAGAACGGCTGCGCCAGTTCGCGCAGGGTGAGCGCGGCACGCTGCGCATCGGCATGGAATGCCATCCCTGCTACCAGTGGTTGCTCAAGATCGTGTCGCCGTACCTAGCCGCATGGCCCGATGTCGATGTCGATGTGAAGCAGAAATTCCAGTTCGGCGGCATCGGCGCGCTCTTCGGCTATGAGATCGACCTGCTGGTCACGCCGGACCCGCTGTTCAAGCCCGGATTGAAGTTCGAGCCGGTGTTCGACTACGAGCAGGTGCTGGTGGTCGCCCGCAGCCATCCTTTGGCCGGCGCCGGCTATGTCAAGCCGCAGCAATTGACGCGCGAAGTGCTGGTCACCTATCCGGTCGAGACGGATCGCCTGGACATCTACAACCAGTTCCTGATGCCCGCGGGCGTTACGCCGAAGAGGCACAAGACCATCGAGACCACGGACATCATGTTGCAGATGGTCGCCAGCGGCCGGGGCGTCGCCGCGCTTCCCCGCTGGCTGGTGGAGGAGTACGCGGAACGGATGGACGTTGTGCCGGTCCGTCTCGGTCCGCGCGGCATCGCCAAGCACATCTATCTCGGCGCGCGAGAACCCGAGACGCAGATCGACTATCTCAAGGCGTTCGTCGACATTGCGCGCCGGGGCGTGCCCTCATGACGGTGGGCTAGACGTAGCGCTTTTCGAGCGCATCCCACTCAGGCTTGCCGACGAGCCGTTGGCGCTCGGCGAAGGGCGTGACCAGACCGCTGGATTCCTGCACTTCCTTCTCGTCGCGCAGGACGGTCAATGCCTTCTGCATGCCAGCCACGGCGCCTTGCAGCGCGGCATTGGCGTAGAGGACGATGCCGTAGCCCAGCTCCGCGAGCTGGTCGGCATTGAAGATCGGCGTGCGACCGCCAATCACCATGTTCATCAGTTGCGGCTTCGAGAGGCGCTGGGGCAGGGCGCGCACTTCTTCCGGCTGGGTTACCGCTTCGACAAACAGGATGTCGGCGCCGGCTTCCGCGAACTTCTGTGCGCGTTCGATGGCCGCTTCGAAACCCTGCGTGGCGCATGCATCGGTGCGGGCGAGGATGAGCAGGTCTTCGTCCTGCCGCGCATCGACGGCCGCCTTGATCTTGCTGACGGCTTCCTCGGTGGAGATGACGTCCTTGCCCGAGAAATGCCCGCAACGCTTGGGCGCGACCTGATCCTCGAACTGGATGCAGTCGGCGCCTGCGCGCTCCAGCGTGCGCACCGTGTGCCGCACGTTCAGCGCATTGCCGAAGCCGGTGTCGGCATCGACGATGAGGGGAAGGCTGACCGCATCGCGAATGCGCGCCGTGTGGTCCGCGATCTCGGCCAGGCCCATGAAGCCCTGGTCGGGCATGCCGAACCACATGTTGGTGACACCGGCGCCGGTGATGTAGATGGCCTCGAAACCCAGGTCTTCGATGACGCGCGCGGAAAGGGCGTTGAAAGCGCCGGGCACCAGCACGCCGCGGCGCGCCTCGGCCAGCGAGCGCAGGGTCTTGCGGGTACTGATTGAACTCATCTTCAGTCTTCTTTCATACCAGTGGACTTGACCACGGCACCGAGGCGGGCGCGTTCTTCATCCACGAACTTGATAAACGATGCCCGGGTGCCGCCGATGGGCTCGATGCCCATGCCTTTGAGGCGCTGCACCGTGGCGGGGTCCTTCATGGCCTTGTCCACTGCCTCGGCCATCTTGTCGAGGATCGCGGGTGGTGTGCCGGCCGGCGCATGCACGCCGGCCCAGTGTGCGATGCGGATGTCGTCGAAGCCCTGTTCGACGGCGGTCGACAGCTCCGGGTAGGCGGAGATGCGCTGCGTCCATGTCGTCGCCAGCGGCTTGAGCTTGCCGCTCTTGATGTAGGGCAGCACCACGATGCTGGCTTCCGACGTCGCGTCGACCTGATTGCCCAGCACGGCGGTGATCGACTCGGAGCCGCTCTTGTAGGGCACCACGTCGAGCTTGGCGCCGTGGTTCTTCTCGAGCAGGCCTTCGACGAAATGCGGGGTGCTGCCCGTGCCCGCGGTCGCGAAGTGCAAGCCCTTGCCCTTCTTGGAAGCGGCAACGAAGTCCTTCAGGTCCTTGTAGGGCGCGTCGGCCGGCGCGACGATGACTGAGGGCGCGAGGGCGATCATCGCCACCGGCACCAGGTCGCTGTCCTTGTACGGCACGTTCTTGCGGATCATGCTGTTCGACACCACGCCGGCCGCGCTGATCAGGAAGGTGTAGCCATCCGGCGCGCTCTTGGCGACCACGTCGGTGCCCAGCATCGCGCCGGCGCCGGGCTTGTTGTCGATCACGATCGGCTGGCCGAGGGCCTTGGAAGCACCATCGGCCGCGGCGCGTGCCATCAGGTCGTTGGCACCGCCTGCAGAGAACGGCACGACGAAATGAATCGGCTTGGTCGGCCACTGCTGAGCCGATGCGGCGCCAGCGAGCGCCAGAGCCGAGAGGGCGAACACCGCTGCGCGGCGCCCGATGCGAACTTGAGTCATGTGGGTCTCCTGAGTTGTGAATCGAATCGTTCAGGAGAAATCATGCCCGAATCATCCCGGCACACGCACCCAGCCTTCCATCAGCACGCGCGCGCTGCGACTCATCAGTGCCTTGGTGACGACCCACTTGCCGCCATCCAGTCGTGCTTCCGCGCCAACCCTGAGCGTGCCGGAGGGATGGCCGAAGCGGACTGCATGGCGTTCGCCGCCACCCGCTGCGAGATTGACCAGCGTGCCCGGCACTGCCGCCGCCGTGCCGATGGCCACTGCCGCCGTACCCATCATCGCGTGATGCAACTGGCCCATCGAGAGCGCGCGCACCAGCAGGTCGACGTCGGCCGCTTCCACGGACTTTCCGCCGGAGGCCGCGTAGCTCTGCGGCGGTGAGACGAAGGCGACCTTGGGCGTGTGCTGCCGCGTGGCTGCTTCGGCGATGTCCTTGATCAAGCCCATCTTCACCGCGCCCCAAGCGCGGATGGTCTCGAAGCGCGTGAGCGCCGTCCTGTCGCCGTTGATGGCGCTCTGCAGTTCGGTCCCCGTGTAGCCGATGTCTTTCGCATTCAGGAAGATCGTCGGGATGCCGGCATTGATCAGCGTGGCCTTGAACGTACCCACGCCCGGCACCTCCAGGTCATCGACCAGATTGCCGGTCGGGAACATGGCACCGCCGTCTTCGCCTTCGTCCGCAGGATCCATGAACTCCAGCGCCACTTCGGCGGCCGGAAAGGTCACGCCGTCCAGTTCGAAGTCGCCCGTTTCCTGCACTTCTCCGTTGGTGATCGGCACATGGGCGACGATGGTCTTGCCGATGTTGGCCTGCCAGATCCTGACGGTGCACGGGCCGTTGGCCGGAATGCGATCGGCCGAGACCAGACCGTTGGCAATCGCGTAGGGACCGACGGCCGCCGAGAGATTGCCGCAGTTGCCGGACCAGTCGACGAAGGCCTTGTCGATGGCGACCTGCCCGAACAGATAGTCCACGTCATGACCGGGCCGTGTGCTCTTCGACAGGATCACAGTCTTGCTGGTGCTGGACGTGGCCGCGCCCATGCCGTCGATCTGCTTGCCGTAAGGGTCCGGGCTGCCGATTACGCGCATCAGCAGTGCGTCGCGCGACGGACCGGGTTGCTGGGCTGCTTCGGGCAGGTCTTGCAGCCGGAAGAAGACGCCCTTGCTGGTTCCACCGCGCATGTAGGTCGCGGGGATCTTGATCTGGGGTGCGAATGCCATCTTGATTCCGTTCAGGCCGCTGCCGCGGCGGATGCGAGAAAGTCCTGCGCGAAGCGCTGCAGCACGCCGCCTGCTTCGTACACCGAGACTTCCTCCGCCGTGTCGAGACGGCATGTGACCGGCACGCGAAGGGTTTCGCCGTTTCGTCGATGCACGAGCAGCGTCAGTTCGGCTCCCGGCGTGCGCTCGCCCGCCACGTCATAGGTTTCGGTGCCGTCGAGCTGGAGCGTCAGGCGGTTCGTTCCGGCCTTGAGCTCCAGAGGCAGAACGCCCATGCCGATGAGGTTGGTGCGATGGATGCGCTCGAAGCCTTCTGCCACCACCGTCTCCACGCCCGCGAGACGCACGCCCTTGGCGGCCCAGTCGCGGCTGGAGCCTTGGCCGTAGTCGGCGCCGGCAATGATGATCAGCGGCTGTCGGCGGTTCAGGTAGGTCTCGATGGCTTCCCACATGCGCATCACCTTGCCTTCGGGTTCGATGCGGGCGAGCGAGCCCTTCTTCATCGCGCCATCGACCAAGGCCATCTCGTTGACCAATTGAGGATTTGCGAAGGTGGCGCGCATGGCCGTCAGATGGTCGCCCCGATGCGTGGCGTAGGAATTGAAGTCCTCTTCAGGCAGGCCCATCCGATGCAGATACTCGCCTGCGGCGGAATTCATCAGGATCGCGTTAGAGGGCGACAGGTGGTCCGTCGTGATGTTGTCCGGCAGCAAGGCCAACGGACGCATTCCCTTGAGCGTTCGCGGATTGGCAGCCAGAGCGCCAACGCCTTCGGTGTCCCAGTAGGGCGGGCGCCTGATGTAGGTCGACATGGCACGCCAGTCGTACTGCGGGCTGGCCTTTTCGCCGTCGTCCGCACGGATCGCGAACATGGGCTCGTACACCTTGCGGAACTGCTCGGGCTTGACGGCCTTGGCGGCGATCTCGTCGATCTCCTCGTCGCTCGGCCAGATGTCCTTCAGCCGCACTTCCTTGCCTTGCGAATCGATGCCCAGCACATCCTGCTCGATGTCGAATCGGATGGTGCCTGCGATTGCATAGGCCACCACCAGAGGCGGAGAAGCAAGAAACGCCTGTTTGGCGTACGGATGGATGCGCCCGTCGAAGTTGCGGTTGCCCGACAGCACGGCGGTCGCGTAGAGATCGCGGTCGACGATCTCCTGCTGGATCTTTGGATCGAGCGCGCCGCTCATGCCATTGCAGGTGGTGCATGCGAAAGCGACGATACCGAAGCCGAGCTTCTCCAGATCGGGCAGCAGACCGGCCTCTTCCAGGTACAGCTCGACCGCCTTCGAGCCCGGCGCGAGGGAACTCTTCACCCATGGCTTGCGCGCGAGGCCGCGCGCATTGGCGTTGCGCGCGAGCAGGGCCGCGGCGATCACGTTGCGCGGATTGCTGGTGTTGGTGCAGCTCGTGATGGCCGCGATGATGACGGCGCCATCGGGCATGAGGCCCTGCGCTTCTTCTGCCTTCGCCTTGTCGAGATCGATCGCGATGCCTCGCTCGCGAAGCGCGGCAGTCGGCAGGCGGCGATGCGGATTCGATGGTCCGGCCATGTTGCGTACGACCGTGGAAAGGTCGAAGCGCAGGACGCGCTCGTACTGCGCCGTCTTCAGGTCATCGCCCCAGAAGCCGGCCGTCTTCGCATAGTGCTCGACGAGCTTCACTTGCTCGTCACTGCGTCCCGTGAGCTTCAGATAGTCGATCGTCTGCTGGTCGATGTAGAACAGCGCGGCGGTCGCACCGTACTCGGGGCACATGTTGGAGATCGTCGCGCGGTCGCCGATCGAGAGGCTCTCGGCGCCTTCGCCGTAGAACTCCACATAGGCTCCGACCACCTTCTCCTTGCGCAGGAATTCGGTGAGCGCAAGCACGATGTCGGTGGCGGTGATACCGGGCTGACGCCGACCCGTGAGTTCCACGCCGACGATGTCCGGCAGCCGCATCCACGAGGCGCGGCCCAGCATCACGTTCTCGGCTTCCAGGCCGCCCACGCCGACCGCGATCACACCCAGCGCATCGACGTGCGGGGTGTGGCTGTCGGTGCCGACGCAGGTGTCCGGGAAGGCAACGCCGTCCTGCACGTATACGACAGGGGACATCTTCTCCAGGTTGATCTGATGCATGATCCCGTTCCCCGCGGGGATCACATCGACGTTGTCGAAAGCCTTCTTCGTCCACTCGATGAAGTGGAAGCGGTCTTCGTTGCGTCGATCCTCGATCTCGCGGTTCTTGCGGAAGGCGTCCGGGTCGAAGCCTCCGCACTCCACGGCCAGCGAGTGGTCGACGATCAATTGCACAGGCACCACGGGGTTCACGGCGGCGGGGTCACCGCCCTGGGCCGCGATCGCGTCGCGCAGCCCTGCAAGGTCCACGAGTGCCGTCTGGCCGAGGATGTCGTGGCAGACCACGCGCACCGGGAACCACGGGAAGTCCATGTCGCGGCGGCGTTCGATCAATTGCGTGAGGTAACCCTGAAGATGCTCGGGCTCTGCGCGACGCACGAGGTTCTCGGCATGCACGCGCGCGGTGTAGGGCAGGGCGGCCCAGGCACTTGGGCGCAGGGCGTCGACAGCAGCGCGTGCGTCGTAGAAGTCGAGATGGGTGCCCGGGAGAGGCTGGCGATAAAGATGATTCATGGGAAAGTGGGGCGGCCGATGCCATCCCGGGGAGCAGCGCCGGAGTCTCCGGCACCCGCCCGGGTTCAATCGGCCTTGATGTTGTTGTCTTTCGCGACTTTGGCGTAACGCGGGATCTCGACCTTGATGAGGTTGCCGAACTGCTCTGGCGTCCCGCCTGCCGGCGATACGCCGGTGGGATCGAGCTGGGCCACCAGTTCAGGCGCCTTCAGCCCGGTATTGAGTGCACCGTTGATCTTGGCAATCGTGGCGGGCGCAACACCCTTCGGCGCGATCAGTCCGTGCCACGCGACGACGTCGTAGTCGCGCAGCCCGGATTCGGCCACCGAAGGAATATCCGGATACGCGGGCAGCCGCTGTGCGGTGGTGACGGCAAGCGCGCGCAGCCGTCCCGACTTCACGTGCGGCATCAATGCCTCGGTGCCCGCCACCAGCATGTCCACGTTGCCTGCCACGAGGTCGGTCACTGCCGGCCCCGTGCCCTTGTAAGGCACGTGCGTGGCCTTGACCTGCGCCATGCCGAACATGTACTCGGTGACGATATGGAGGTGACTGCCGTTGCCCGCGGAGGCAAAAGTCAGTTTTCCGGGGTTCTGCCGGCCATAGGCCAGCAGTTCCTGCAGATTGCGGGCCTGCACCTTGTTAGGGTTGATGCAGACCACATAGGCGCCCTTGGACAACTGGATCACGGGGGTCATGTCCGCAATGGGATCGAACTTCAGCTTGTAGAGCGAAGGGTTGACGGTGTAGCTGCCCGCGATCAGCAGCAGCGTATAGCCGTCGGCAGGCGCATGCAGCGCAACTTCCGTTCCGAGCGTGCCGCCGGCCCCGGGCCGGTTGTCGACGATCGCGCTCTGGCCCAACCCCTTGCTGAGCAGGTTGGACGCCACCCGCGCGATGAAGTCCGAACCGCCTCCGGGCGCGAAGGGGCAGATGATGCGAATGGGTTTGCTGGGAAAGGCGTCCTGCGCGCGAGCGATCAACGGCAGGGGGATAGCGAGACTTCCAATGGCTGCGGAAAACGTACGGCGGCTCAGCGTCATGACTCAATCTCCAGTGTTGTAGTAGCGGCATGCTAGCCGCCAGCCGGCGCCGTCGTCCAAGCCGTTGATCCGCAAATACCCGCCCCGTGTGTCACTTGCGCTGGTCGATGGGAACGAACTTCTGGTCCTCGGGCCCGGTGTAGTTGGCGCTCGGACGGATGATCTTGTTGTCGATCCGCTGCTCGATCACATGCGCCGCCCAGCCGCTGGTGCGTGCGATGACGAAGAGCGGCGTGAACATGGCCGTCGGCACCCCCATCATGTGATAGCTCACCGCGCTGAACCAGTCGAGGTTGGGGAACATCGTCTTGACTTCCCACATCACGGTCTCGAGTCGCTCGGCAATGTCGAACATCTTCGACGAACCCGCCTCGTCGGACAGGCGCCGGGCCACGCCCTTGATGACGACATTGCGCGGATCGCTCACGGTGTAGACCGGATGCCCGAAGCCGATCACGACTTCCTTGGCTTCGACGCGGCGGCGGATGTCGGCCTCGGCGTCATCGGGGTTGTCGTAGCGCTTCTGGATCTCGAACGCGACTTCGTTCGCGCCGCCATGCTTGGGGCCGCGCAGAGCGCCGATGGCGCCGGCGATGGCCGAGTACATGTCACTGCCGGTGCCGGCGATCACGCGCGCCGTGAAGGTGCTGGCGTTGAACTCGTGCTCGGCATAGAGGTTCAGCGACGTATGCATCGCGCTCACCCATGCCTGCGAAGGCTTGCGCCCGTGCAGCAGATGCAGGAAGTGCCCGCCGATCGAGTCGTCGTCCGTCTCGACCTCGATGCGCTTGCCGGAGGTACTCCAGTGGTACCAGTAGAGCAGCATGGAGCCGAGCGATGCCATCAGGCGGTCCGCGATGTCGCGTGCGCCGGCCAGGTTGTGGTCGTCCTTTTCGGGCAGCACGCACCCGAGCGCGGAGACGCCGGTACGCATCACGTCCATCGGATGCGCGCTGGCGGGCAGGCTTTCGAGAGCCTCCCTCACGCTCGCCGGAAGACCGCGCATGGCCTTCAGCCGGTTCTTGTAGGCGCGCAGTTCAGCGCGCGAAGGCAGCCTGCCGTGAACCAGCAGATGCGCGATCTCTTCGAACTCGCACACCTCGGCGATGTCCAGGATGTCGTATCCGCGGTAGTGCAGGTCGTTACCGGTGCGGCCGACAGTGCACAGCGCCGTGTTGCCTGCGGTGATGCCCGAAAGGGCAACGGACTTCTTCGGCTTGAAGGTTGCCGAAGGTGCGGCTTCCGTCGAGGTGGTCATGGGCTCTCCCAAAGGTGTTGTCGTCCTTCGCAATTTACGCAGAATGCGGGTTGGCGCCAATGACTGAAAAGGCGAATTCTTGCGAATGAAAACCTGCAAATTTGCGAATATTGCGAATCACCCTGACCTGAAGGCATCCCGATGAAGAAGACATTCATGGGCGTGCGCTTGCGCAAACTGCGCGCCGAGCGCGACATGTCGCAGGTCGCCCTGGCGAATGCGATCGGGCTGTCGCCCAGCTACCTGAACCAACTCGAACAGAACCAGCGCCCGCTGACGGTTGCGGTGCTGCTGAAGATCCATCGCGCACTGGGCGTGGACATCCAGCGGTTCTCGGAAGACGAGGAGGCCCGCCTCGTGGCCGGCATGCGCGAGGCGTTGGCCGATGCGCCCGAGCCCGTCGCGTTTCCCGAACTGCAGGAAGTCGCATCGCAGATGCCCGCGCTCGGCCGCGCCCTCATCGCACTGCATCGCCGCACTGTCGAGGCGCAGGAGCAACTTGAAACCATGGCGATGCGGATGGGCGACGACCGATCCGAACTCGCGACGCCGCGCGCCATGCCTTTCGAAGCGGTGCGGGATTTCTTCTTCGCCAACCAGAACCACTTCGATGAGGTCGACCGGCGCGCCGAGGCCTTGGCCGACGAAGCGGGGGCGACCGGTCCTCTGCTGGTGCAATGGCTGACGCAGCGGCTGCTGCAGAGGCACAAGGTGCGTGTGCTCCCCGTCGCCGAGGGGCACGGAGGCAAGCGCCACTTCGATCCGTCCACGCGAACGCTTCGCTTGTCGGTCACGCTGGATGCGGCGCAGCAGGTGTTCCAGCTCGCGACGCAGTTGGCGCTGATCGAGCTTTCGGCGTTGATCGATTCGCTGGTGGCCGCACCGCCGTTCGCCGACGATGCGCCGTCCCGGCATCTGGCCCGCGTCGGGCTGGCCAACTACTTCGCGGGCGCGTTGCTGCTGCCGTACGCGAAGTTCCTCGAAGCTGCGGAACGGCTCCGGTATGACATCGACCTGCTCGGACATCACTTCGGCGTGGGCTTCGAGACGGTATGCCATCGGCTCAGCACGCTGCAGCGTCCCGGCGCGCTCGGCGTGCCGTTCTTCTTCGTGCGGGTGGATCGGGCGGGCAACATTTCCAAGCGGCAGTCGGCGACGCACTTCCACTTCAGCCGGACCGGCGGCACCTGCCCACTGTGGAACGTATACGAAGCCTTCGAGCACCCCGGGCGCATCCTTCCGCAATTGGCGCGCATGCCGGACGGGCGCTCGTACCTCTGGATCGCACGCACGGTGACGAGCCGGCAGGGTGGTTACGGCGCGCCGCAAAGAGTGTTCTCGATCGGGCTCGGCTGCGACATTCGCCACGCGCCCCGTCTCGTGTATGCCAAGGGGCTCGACCTGCGCGATCCGGAAGCTGCGACGCCCATCGGGATGGGCTGCAAAGTCTGCGAGCGGATCGATTGCCCGCAGCGCGCCTTTCCCTTCGTGGGTCGGCCGCTGGATGTCGACGAGAACCAGAGCCGCTTCACGCCCTATGGCGTCGCGGGCTGACCGATGCAAGCTGCGAGTTACGCCGGCTGCGCTTCTTCGGCTTCGATGTAGTCGGGGTAGCGCGCGCAGATTTCCGCGACCGCGCTGAGCGTGCCGGAGAGATGCTTGCGCAATGCCTTCTGTGCGGCTGCCGGGTCGCCGCGCTTGATGGCCTGCGCAATCGCGCGATGGTCGCGCAGGATGGCCTCGGTCTTTCCTGCGGTAGGAAGGTGCAGTCGGCGCAGCCGATCCACGTGGCCTGACATGCGGGCCACCATGTCCCACAGTCCGGCGACGCCTGCGGCCTCGTACATCAGTTGATGAAATCGGCGGTCGGCCTCGACGAAGTCGCCGTAGAGCTGCGCGGTGGCCAAAGCGGCCTGGCGGGCGATCTGCGCCTCGAGGTCTTGCACCAGGCCGGGCGGCGCCTCTTCGGCGAGCTGATGAACGATTTCCAGCTCGATCGAGCGCCGCAGAAAGTGCGCCTGCCGCGCCGCCGCGAGGTCGATGCGGCTCACCAGCGTGGCGTGCTGCGGAAACACATCCACCAACCCTTCCTCGCTCAGTCGAAGCAGGGCCTCGCGCACCGGCGTCTGGCTGACGCCGAACTGCTCGGCCAGTTCCTGCCGCGCGAGCACGGCACCCGGTTCGAGTTCGAGCGAAAGGATCGCGTCGCGCAGCCTTTCGAGCACCTGCGGCGCGGCATGGCGTGAGCGATCGAGTCGGATTTTCTGGTGCGTCCTCATCGGCGGGATTCTCGCATTGACGTACTAATATATTAGTGTTTTAATTTTCGAAATCAACGAGACAGGACCCACGGCTTTCACTCATGAAGCGCACCTACGACACCCTGCGCAGCGCACGCTGGTTCGCACCTGACGACTTCCGATCCTTCGGCCACCGCTCGCGCGTGATGCAGATGGGCTACGCGCCCACGGACTGGGCCGGCAAGCCGGTGATCGCGATCGTCAACACCTGGAGCGACGCGAACCAGTGCCACGCGCATTTCAAGCAGCGCGTCGATGACGTGAAGCGCGGCATCCTGCAGGCCGGCGGCTTTCCGCTGGAGCTGCCCGCGATCTCGCTGTCGGAGAGCATGGTCAAGCCGACCACCATGCTCTATCGCAACTTCCTCGCGATGGAAACGGAAGAGCTGCTGCGCAGCCACCCCGTCGACGGCGCGGTGCTCATGGGCGGCTGCGACAAGACCACGCCCGGGCTCACGATGGGCGCGCTCAGCATGGGCATCCCGTTCATCTACCTGCCCGCCGGCCCGATGCTGCGTGGCAACTGGCGCGGCCATGTGCTCGGCTCGGGCTCCGACGCCTTCAAGTACTGGGATGAGCGCAGGGCAGGGCGTCTGTCTGACCAGGCCTGGCACGAGATGGAAGCCGGCATCGCGCGCAGCCACGGCACCTGCATGACCATGGGCACCGCCGCAACGATGATGGGCATCGCCGAGGCCATCGGCTTCGCGCTGCCCGGTTCGTCGAGCATCCCGGCGGCCGACGCGAACCACATCCGCATGAGCGCCGATTGCGGACGCCGCATCGTCGAGATGGTGTGGGACGACCTCACGCCAGCGAAGATGCTGACCCGTGCCAATTTCGAGAATGGCATCGCCTGCGCGATGGCGATGGGCTGTTCGACCAACGCGATCATCCATCTCATCGCGATGTCGCGCCGTGCCGGGCATCCGGTGAGCCTCGACGACTTCGACGCAGCGAGCCGCGAAGTGCCGGTCATTGCCAACATCCGGCCGAGCGGCGATGCCTACCTGATGGAGGACTTCTTCTACGCAGGCGGGCTTCCGGCACTGCTGGAGCGCATCCGCGGCCATCTGAAGACCGACGCGATGACCGTCAACGGCCGCACGCTCGGCGAGAACATCGCAGGCGCAGAGGTCTACAACGACGATGTCATCCGGCCGCTGGACAACCCGATCTATGCCGAAGGCGCACTCGCGGTGCTGCGCGGCAACCTCGCGCCCGATGGCGTCGTGATCAAGCCCAGCGCCTGCGCGCCGCATCTGCTGAAGCACACCGGGCGCGCGATTGTCTTTGACGACTACCCGAGCCTCAAGAAGGCGGTCGACGATCCGGACCTCGACGTGACCGGCGACGACATCCTCGTGCTCCGCAATGCCGGGCCGCGCGGCGCCGGCATGCCCGAGTGGGGAATGTTGCCGATCCCGACCAAGCTGCTCAAGCAGGGTGTGAAGGACATGCTCCGCCTGAGCGACGCACGCATGAGCGGCACCAGCTACGGCGGCTGCCTGCTGCACTGTTCGCCCGAAGCCGCGATCGGCGGACCGCTCGCTCTGGTCAAGACCGGTGACCGCATCACCGTCGATGTGCCTGCGCGGCGCATCCACCTGGAGATCAGCGACGCCGAGCTTGCAAACCGCCGCGCCGCGTGGACGCCGCCGCCGCCGCGCTATGAGCGCGGTTACGGCTGGATGTTCGGCCGCCACATCCTGCAGGCCGATGCCGGCTGCGACTTCGACTTCCTCGAAACCAGCTTCGGCAAGCCGGTGCCCGAGCCCGACATCTTCTGAATCCATTCGATACGCCACGGAGACGAAACCAGTGAATCCCAAGACCCGCGAGCAGCTGATGAAGGTCAGCACCGCCACGCTTTGCACCGCGTTGTTCAAGCGCGGATTGCGCAACCAGTTCATCCAGGACGTGCGCCCGCTCAACGCAGGATTGCCCAACATGGTGGGGGAGGCATTCACGCTGCGCTACATCCCGGCGCGCGAAGACCTGAACCCGATCAGCGTGTTTCTCGATCGCCAGCATCCGCAGCGCCAGGCTGTCGAGCAATGCCCCGAAGGTGCGGTGATGGTGATCGACAGCCGCAAGGATGCGCGCGCCGCATCGGCCGGCGGCATTCTCGTAACCCGCCTGATGAAACGCGGCGTTGCAGGCGTCGTCACCGACGGTGGCTTTCGTGACAGCCCCGACATCGCGAAATTGCCGTTCCCTGCATATCACACCCGCCCCAGCGCACCGACCAATCTCACGCTGCACCAGGCCATCGACATCAACGTGCCGATCGGTTGCGGCGATGCGCCGGTGTGGCCGGGCGACGTGATCGTCGGCGATGCCGAAGGCGTGATCGTGATCCCGGCGGGCATCGCCGACGAGATCGCGGCCGAGGCCATCGAGATGACCGCGTTCGAGGACTTCGTGCAGGAGAAGGTGCTGGAGGGCCGTTCGATCCTCGGCCTCTATCCGCCGACCGAAGAGCAGTCGCGCATCGACTTCGCCGCATGGCGCGAGGCGAAGGGCCGCTGAGAGCCCGACAGGACAAGACCGAAAAGAGAGACAAGCCATGACCCTTCTTCGACGCGCGCTGCTCGCGGCAGCCTGCGCACTGACGACCTTTACCTGCCTGCAGGCGCAAGCCGCCGATTGGCCCGCTGCCAAGCCGATCACCTACGTGGTGCCTTTCACCGCGGGCGGCTCCACCGACATCGTCGGACGCACGCTCGCACAGAAGATGTCCGAGAACCTGAAGCAGTCGGTCGTCATCGACAACCGGCCCG
This sequence comes from Variovorax sp., assembly GCA_017744935.1. GTDB lineage: Bacteria > Pseudomonadota > Gammaproteobacteria > Burkholderiales > Burkholderiaceae_C > Variovorax. The sequence goes on along the minus strand of JAGIAI010000035.1, from coordinate 70,341 downwards.
GACAGGCCGGGGGCATCGGTGCCGCCTACGTGGCGAAAGCGGCACCCGACGGCTACACGCTCTTCGGCGGCACCATCAGCACGCACGCGATCAACGCGAGCCTCTACAAGAAGCTCCCGTATGACCCGATGAAGGACTTCGAGCCGGTCTCGCTCGTGGCTCGGCTGCCCAATGTGCTCATCGTCAATGCGCAGCTTGGCGTGAACTCGGTGGCGGAACTGATCGCACTGCTCAAGAAAGACGAGAGCAAGCGCACTTTCGCTTCGTCAGGTGCAGGCACCTCGACCCATCTTGCGGGTGAGCTTTTCGCGGATCAGATCGGCGTCAAGCTGACCCACGTGCCGTACAAGGGCACGCCGCCCGCGATGACCGACGTGGCCGCCGGCCTCGTGCCCTTCATGTTCGACCAGGTGACTGCCGCGATGCCGCTGGTCCAGAGCGGCAAACTCAAGCTGCTCGCGGTGACCACCAGCAAGCGCATCGCGGTGGTACCGAATCTGCCCACCATGATCGAGTCGGGCTTGCCCAACTTCGAGATGTCGTCGTGGCAGGCGGTCTATGTGCCCAAGGGCACGCCGCGCCCGATCGTCAATCGCCTGAACGCCGAGATCGTCAGCGCGTTGAAGCAGCCGGACGTGCAAGCCAAGCTGCACGACCAGCTCGCGATGGAACTCGTCGGCAGCTCGCCGGAAGAACTGCGCGACTTCATGGCGCGCGAAATCCCGCGCTGGGCCGAGCTCGTGAAGAAGTCGGGCGCCACCGCCGACTGAGTCTCTCTTCTTTCTCGCACACTCCAGAAAGGCAAGCATGCAGACAAGCAGATTCGCGCGCCGGTCGATCGTGGCCCTGGCGCTCGGCACCCTGGGCGCCGCCCTCGCGCCCATGGCCGCCTACGCACAAGGCGGCTACCCCGAGCGGACCGTGACGATCGTCGTGCCCTTCGCACCGGGCGGCGGTACCGACATCGCGGCACGCATCCTGGCCACCAAGCTGGGCGAGAAGCTCAACCAGACCTTCGTCGTGGACAACCGCACCGGCGCGGGCGGCCTCGTCGGTGCCGAAGCGGTTGCCAGGGCCAAGCCCGACGGCTACACGCTGCTGGTAGGCAATGTGGGGACGCAGGCGATCAACCAGTCGCTCTATCCCAAGATGCCTTACGACGCGGACAAGGCCTTCGCGCCGATCTCGCTGTTTGCAGACTTGCCCTTTGCGCTGGTGGTCAATCCGAAGGTGCCTGCGAAGACGCCGAAGGAACTGGTCGCGCTCGCCAAGGCCGAGCCGGGCAAATACACCTTCGCCAGCTCGGGCAGCGGCGGCTCGCCGCATCTCACCGCGGAGATCTTCCAGCAGGCCACCGGCGCGAAGCTCACGCACGTGCCCTACAAAGGCGGTGGCCCTGCGATGTCGGACCTGATGGCCGGGCATGTCGACATGCTCTTCGCATCGATCCTTGAGACCTCCAGCTACGTGAAGACGGGCAAGCTGCGCGCACTTGCGGTGACCAGCCCGACGCGATCGCCCGGCATGCCGGATGTGCCGACGCTCTCGGAGCAAGGCATCGCCAATGCAGATTCGGGTTCGTGGGTCGCGTTGCTGGCACCCGCAGGCACGCCCCAGCCGATCATCGACAAGCTTTCTGCTGCGGTGAAGGAAGTGGTGTCCCTGCCCGACGTGCGAGAGAAGCTCATCGCGCAAGGCGCAACGCCGCGCGGCACGACGCCCGCCGAACTGCAGGCGACCATCAATGCCGACAAGGATCGCTATGCGCGCGTGATCAAGGCGGGCAATGTGCGCGTCGAGTGAGCGGAGCGACCTGATGATCCAACGCCGAAAGCTCGCGATCGCGCCGATCCTCAGCGCGGCAATCGCAACACTCGCTGCCGTAGCGCCTTCGGGGCCTGTACACGCGCAGACCTTCCCGACCAAGCCCATGACCATCGTGGTGCCGGCTTCGCCCGGCGGCGCGATCGATCTCGCCGCGCGCCTGATCGGCCAGAAGATGTCCGAGAGCTGGGGCCAGCCAGTGGTGATCGACAACCGGACCGGCGCGACCGGCATCATCGGCACCGACTTCGTTGCCAAGAGCCCGCCGGATGGCCACACCCTGGCGCTGGTCGCGAGCAGCCATGCGATCAACCCGTTGATGGTGAAGAAGCTGCCTTTCGACACGCTGAAGAGCTTCGAGCCGGTGGTCCAGACGCATGCCGTGCCCCTGGTGCTGGTGGTCGCGCCGTCCTTCCCGGCGAAGAACCTCAAGGAGCTGATCGCCTATGGCAAGGCCCATCCGGGCCAACTCTCCTTTGCGTCGAGCGGTTCCGGCGGTGCACCACACTTTTCCGGCGAGTTGTTCAAGAGCATGACCGGCATCGACATGGTGCACGTGCCCTACAAGGGCAGCACCCTCGCGCATCCCGACCTGTTGAGCGGCCGCGTTTCGCTGATGTTCGACACGCTCGCGGCGGTGAGCACTCAGGTGAAGGCCGGCAAGTTGCGCGCGCTGGCCGTGACCACCTCCAAGCGTGTCGCGATGCTGCCCGAGGTGCCCACCATGGCCGAGGCCGGGCTGCCGGGCTATGAGACCAGTACCTGGGGCGGCCTGCTCGCGCCCGCTGGCACGCCGAAGCCGATCGTTGCCAGGATCGCCGCGGAGACGACGCGCATCCTCGCACTGCCCGATGTGAAGCAGCGGTTGATGGATGCCGGCGTGGAGCCGGTGGGCGGCACGCCCGAGCAGTTCTCCGCCTTCATCGCGCAGGAAATGGGCAAATGGGCCAAGGTCGCGAAGGACGCCGGCATCCAGCCCGAATGAACCCGAACCAGAAAGACATCGAACGCATGATCAAGCCCCGCATCCTCCAGAAAGGCCGCCTGCTGCCGCAGCTCGAAAGGGCGCTCACCGATCGCTATGACGTGCATGTGCTCGACCCCGAGCAGGACAACAGTGCCTGGCTCGCCGAGCACGGCCACGAGTTCGTCGCACTCGTCAGCTCGGCCCGCTATGGCGCCGAACGTGCATTGATCGATGCGCTGCCCAACCTGCGGGTGATCTCCAGCTTCGGCGTCGGCTACGAGACCATCGACATCGCGCGTGCACGCGAGCGCGGCATCCCGGTCGGCTACACGCCCGACGTGCTCAACGATTGCGTCGCCGATACCGCTTTCGGCCTTCTGATGGACGTGGCGCGCCGCTTTTCGGCGGCCGACCGCTTCGTGCGCCGTGGCGACTGGCTGAAGGGCCAGTACCCGCTGACCACGCGCATCTCGGGCAAGAGGCTCGGCATCCTCGGCATGGGCCGCATCGGCCGGGTGATTGCACGGCGCGGCAGCGGCTTCGACATGGAGGTGCGCTATCACAACCGCCGCGCGCTGCAGGACAGCCCCCATGCCTACGAACCCACGCTGAAGGGCCTCGCGAGCTGGGCGGACTTCCTCGTGGTCGCGAGCGCTGGCGGGCCGGAGACGCGCAAGCTGGTCGATGCGGGCGTGCTCGACGCACTCGGCCCCGAAGGCTTCCTCATCAACATCTCGCGCGGCTCGGTCATCGACGAAGCCGCGCTGCTCGATGCGCTGCGCGCGGGCCGCATTGCCGGTGCCGGCCTCGACGTGTTCGAAAAAGAGCCGCAAGTGTCCGAAGCCTTCTTCGCCCTCGACAACGTGGTGCTGCTGCCGCACGTCGCCAGCGCCACCCGCGAAACCCGTCAGGCGATGGCCGACCTCGTGATCGAGAACTTGCGCAGCTTCTTCGCCGAAGGCAAGGTGAAAGTCGCCGTTTCCTGAGCGACGCATCGGTGTAAGTTCCGACTCGGCGGGCGAAATCCTTGGGATATAAACCTCGCCATTCTCAACTTCGGTTCTGCCCGATCCGCTGTGATGTACTGCGCCCAGTGCGGCACCTTGAACGGCCCCACCCTTCCACTGTGCTCGAGCTGCGGCGTCAGTGTCAGAAGGGAGCCCACCGCCAACGGCGGCACCGGACAACGAAAGAGCCTGCTGGGCGCCCTCGACAACCCACGCGAGACGCGTGAGGGGCTGCGGGAGCTCTACGCTGCGGCAGTCGGGCCCAGGAATCGCGACCACTATCTCGCGAAGTTCGCGCTCTTCGACCATGAGCGCAAGACATCGGCCGGCTGGCACTGGCCGGCGTTCTTTGCCACTTTCTATTGGCTGCTCTACAGGAAGATGTGGGGCAAGGCGGCGATCTACTTCTTTCTTCCCTACATGGTGCTGGTGCCTGCGGCGCTGTTCGGGCGATCGGTGCCATGGGCGATCGCCGCCGGCTACCTGGCGTACCTGCTGGCCATCTTCATCCTGCCGCCGCTTCTTGCCGACGCGGCCTACTACCGGCATTGCGAGCGCGTGATCGGGCGTGCGCGGGCGGTCAATCGCAGCCAGGAAGGGCAACTCGGTCTCGTTGCGCGCAACGGCGGCACGAGCAGCGTCGTGCCGTTCATGGCTGGCGTGCTCGTCGTCGTGATGCTGGTGGGCACCGTGGCCGCCGTCGCATTGCCGGCCTATCAGGACTACACGACGCGCATGCAGGCGAAGCAGGCTGCGGAATCGAGTGATCTTCGATCGCCTGGACGTGTCTTGACCTCTGACTAAGATCGCGCTTCGAACGACACGCCCCCAGGGCGAAGGAGCCGAAGTGAACGCGAAGCGATCTGTCTTTACGGTGCTGGGTTCGATGGTGTTCTCCCTGTCCGCCGCGGCCGCGGGAATCGAAGGGCCGACCTGGGCCCTCACCAACGTGCAGGGGCTGGATACGAGCCTTCTTCCGAGCGGGCCGCAGGCGGTGACCGCCAGGTTCGAAGGCGGGCGTGTTTCCGGCTTTTCGGGCTGCAACCGCTTCTTCGGCTCGTACAACCTCAAGCAACCAGACCGGCTCGTCATCGGCCGCCTCGCCGGTTCGATGATGATGTGCGACGGCAATGCGATGAAGGTGGAGGGCGCGGTTCACAAGGCGATGGCCGGCACTTTCCGCCCTGTGCTGAGCGGCGACAGCCTCACGCTGATGTCGGCACGCGGCGAACCGGTGATGACCTTCAAGGCCGAGCCCAAGCCCAGCCTGATCGGCCTGCGCTCGAACGTGACCGGCTTCAACAACGGCAGGCAGGCGGTGGTGAGCCCGATGATCGACACGACGATCTCCCTGTCGTTCGGTGAAGGCGTCGTGCGGGGCTTTGCCGGGTGCAATACCTTCCAGGCCACCTACACGGTGGACGGCAACCGGATCGCCGTCGGGCCGATCGCGACCACGCGCCGGACCTGCGCCGACGCCGTGATGGAGCAGGAGCGGCAGTTCCTGGCCGCGCTCAAGTCGACCACGACATGGGCCTTCAGCGGCGCCTTGCTCGACATGCATCGCCCCGACGGCGAGCGCACGGTGATGGGTTCGCGCGAAGCGGGCTGACGAGGACCGCGCGCCGCTAGACCATCGAAATTCCCGACTTGAGCGGCCGCATGACGAAGCTCGTGCGGCAATCCTGCACGCTCGGGTGCTTCAGCAGCGTGTCCATGACGAATCGGGTGTAGTGGTCCATGTCCGCGACCAGCACCTTGAGCAGGAAGTCCATGTCGCCGGTCAGGGACACGCATTCCACCACTTCGGGCCATGTCGCGACTTCGGCCGCGAAGCCGTCCATTGGCGTTCTCTTGCTGCCGCCGGTGTGCTTTTCCAGCCGCACGTTGATGTAGGCGGTCAGGTTGAGCCCCACGCGGCGCGCACGCACCAGCGCCGCATAGCCGGCGATGACGCCCGCTTCCTCCATCCGCCTCACGCGTCGAAGTGCCGCGGAAGCCGACAGGCCGACCTGGCTGCCAAGCTCGTCGAATGAGATCCGTCCCTGCGCCTGCAGGACAGTCAGGATGCGTCGATCAAGAGAATCGAGCTCGATGGCTTCTTCCATCCGGGCATCTTCGCATGAATCATGCGTGGAAGGCGGTCATGCGCCTTGAAATCGCAGGATAAATGCGCCGGGAAATGCCTACAGTCTCTCCATCCCCCAGCCAACGGCTGCTTCATTCCTGGAGACGATGTATGACCGACCTGTTCGAGAACCCGATGGGCCTTTGCGGCTTTGAGTTTGTGGAATTCGCCTCTCCCAAGCCGGGCGTGCTGGAGCCACTGTTCGAGAAGCTGGGTTTCACGCTGGTCGCGAAGCACCGCTCCAAGAACGTGCTGCTGTTCCGCCAGGGCGGCATCAACTTCATCGTGAACAACGAGCCGGGGCAGGCCGGCTACTTCGCCGCCGAGCACGGCGCTTCCGCCTGCGGGCTGGCCTTCCGGGTGCGCGACGCCCACAAGGCCTACAAGCGGGCGCTCGAACTGGGTGCTCAGCCCATCGACATTCCCACCGGCCCGATGGAACTTCGCCTGCCCGCCATCAAAGGCATCGGCGGTGCGCCGCTTTACCTGATCGACCGCTTCGAAGACGGAAAGTCGATCTACGACATCGATTTCGAATTCCTGCCCGGCGTAGACCGCCATCCCAAGGGCCATGGCTTCCAGGTCGTGGACCACCTCACGCACAACGTCTATCGCGGCCGCATGGCCTATTGGGCCGACTTCTACAGCAAGCTCTTCAACTTCCGCGAGATCCGCTACTTCGACATCAGCGGCGAGTACACCGGCCTGACCTCCAAGGCGATGACGGCGCCGGATGGCCTGATCCGCATTCCTCTCAACGAGGAAGCCAAGCAGGGCGGCGGCCAGATCGAGGAGTTCCTGATGCAGTTCAACGGCGAAGGCATCCAGCACATCGCCCTCCTGACCGACAACCTGCTCGACTCGATCGACCAGCTGCAGATGGCGGGCATCCCGCTGCTGACTGCGCCGAACGACATCTACTACGACAACCTCGAGAAGCGTCTGCCCGGCCACGGCCAGGAGGTGGGCGAGTTGCAGGCGCGCGGCATCCTGCTGGACGGCACGACCGAAGGCGGCAAGCCGCGGCTGCTGCTGCAGATCTTCTCGGAGCCCATGCTCGGGCCGGTGTTCTTCGAGTTCATCGAGCGCAAGGGCGACTACCGCGAAGGCTTCGGCGAAGGCAACTTCAAGGCGCTGTTCGAATCGCTGGAACGCGACCAGATCAACCGCGGCGTGCTGGCTGCCCCTGACAAGGCGGAAAAAGAGCCCGCATAAGCCAGGGTCCCGGCCCGCTTGATGGATCGCACCATGCTGCAGCAACTCAAGGAATCAGCCAGGCACGGCCTTGCCGCCGGCGAGATGCACGCGCCCGAGCGGCCCGACTGGACGATCGACCAGGGATGGTCGAACTACACGAGCGAAGAGCACGCCGTCTGGCGCACGCTCTTCGAGCGGCAGTCGAAGCTGCTGCCCGGCCGTGCATGCGACGAGTTCATCCGCGGCATGCAGGACTTGCCGATCGGGCCCGAGCAGATTCCCGATTTCGAGCAGATGTCGAAGGTGCTGAGGAAGCGCACCGGCTGGGAGGTCGTGGCGGTGCCTGGGCTCGTCCCGGACGATGTGTTCTTCGAGCATCTGGCCAATCGTCGCTTTCCGGCGGGCCATTTCATCCGCAAGCCGCATGAGCTGGACTACCTGGAAGAGCCCGACGTTTTCCATGATGTCTTCGGCCATGTTCCGATGCTGATGAACCCGGTGATCGCGGACTACATCCAGGCCTACGGCGAAGGCGGGCTGCGTGCCAAGCGGCTGGGTGTCCTGGAGAAGCTGGCGCGGGTCTATTGGTACACGGTTGAGTTCGGACTGGTCCAGCAACCCGACGGCCTGAGGATCTATGGCGCCGGCATCGCGTCCTCGGCCAGCGAGACCCGCTTTGCCGTCGAGGACGATTCGCCGAACCGCATCCGCTTTCAGCTCGAACGGGTGATGCAGACGCGCTACCGCATCGACGACTTCCAGGAGACCTACTTCGTGCTGGGCCATCTGGACGAGCTGCTGGAATTGGCCAGCATCGATTTCGCTCCCCTCTACGAGCGTCTTGCGGGCTCGCCGGAATACGAGGCGGGGACGGTGCTTGCCACCGACACCGTCGTCACGCGCGGAACGGGTCGATACCACGCCGCGCGCGGGATGGCCTGAAGCCGGCGACAGGTCTAGCATCGTGGCCGTGCAGCACTGGTCACCATCCTCCTGGCGCGAGCGCAAGGCGCTGCAGTTGCCTGCCTATCCCGATGCCGGTGCACTGCGGGCGGTGGAAGGCCGGCTGTCGTCTTTGCCTCCCCTGATCTTTCCGGGAGAGATCACGCAGCTCAAGGCGCGGCTTGCGGCCGTTTCTCGTGGCGAAGCATTCCTGCTGCAAGGTGGGGACTGCGCGGAAAGTTTCGACGAACTCGGCCAGATGCCCGTGGAATCGACGTTCCGCGTGATCCTCCAGATGGCGGTCGTCCTCACTTATGCGGCGTCCTGTCCCGTCATCAAGGTCGGGCGGATCGCCGGGCAGTTTGCGAAGCCGCGTTCTTCGGATACCGAGACCGTGCAAGGCGTGACGCTGCCTTCCTACCGTGGCGACATCATCAACAGCGCCGAATTCAGCGCCGATGTGAGAATGCCCGATCCGCAACGGCTCCTGACGGCGTACTCCCACTCGGCGGCCACGCTCAACTTGCTGCGTGCCTTGGCGCAAGGCGGCTTCGCGGACCTGCATCGGGTGCATGGATGGACGGCGGATTTCGTCCGGCGAAGCCCGCAGGGCGAACGCTTCGAGGAGCTGGCAGATCGCATCGATCAGTCCCTGGCGTTCATGGAGGCCTGCGGGTTCGATGCAGCGAAGGCACCTCAACTGCATGCGGTGGAGTTCTACACCTCGCACGAGGCGCTGCATCTGCACTACGAGGAAGCGCTGACGCGCCGCGATGAAAGCTGCGATCGATCCTATGGTGCATCGGCGCACCTGCTCTGGCTGGGCGAGCGCACCCGAGGCATCGAGGGTGCGCACGTGGAATACCTGCGCGGCATCGGCAATGCCGTCGGCGTCAAGCTGGGGCCGACCGCCCGGCCCGAAGACGTGCTGGCGCTGCTGGATCGCCTGGACCCGGACCACGAACCCGGCCGCATCGTCCTGATCGCGCGCATGGGCAGCGACAAGGTCGCCGATGCGCTTGCGCCATTGCTGCGCGCGGTGCGCGACGCTGGCCGTACGCCCGTGTGGTGTTGCGACCCGATGCATGGCAACACCGTGACCTCGTCGAACGGCTACAAGACGCGTGACTTCGGGCGCATCCTCGATGAAGTTCGCGGCTTCTTTGCAGCGCACCGGCAGGAGGGAACCTACCCCGGCGGCCTTCACTTCGAAATGACGGGGCAGGACGTCACCGAATGCCGCGGGGGTGCGCAGGCCCTTGGGGATGAAGGGCTGGCAGAGCGCTATCGAACCGCCTGCGACCCACGGCTCAACGGATCACAAAGCCTGGAGCTGGCATTCCTCGTCGCCGATGTGCTTCGGGCGCGCGAGCGCTGACATCTCCTCCCTGCAGTGGATGACGCACTGCAGCGTGTGTCTCCAAATCGCGGCACGAGCCATGAATTCAAACGACGTCGCTAATTTCTGGGAGGCCAACGCGGATGCGTGGACACGCCTCGCTCGCCTGGGTGTCGATGTGTTCCGCGACATGCTCAACAGTCCGGCCTTCTTCGGCATGCTGCCGCCAGTGGCGGGCCTTTCGGGGCTCGACGTGGGCTGCGGCGAGGGGAGCAATACGCGCCAACTCGCGCGGCTCGGCGCGCGGATGACAGCCATCGACATCGCGCCGACCTTCGTGCGCAATGCGCGCGATGCAGAAGGGACGGAGCCGCTGGGCATCGACTACCACGTCGGCGACGGCATGGCGCTGCCCTTTGCCTCGCGCTCCTTCGATTTCGTGACCGCCTTCATGTCGCTGATGGACATGCCGGACCCGGTGCGCGCCCTGCATGAAGCGAGCCGCGTGCTGCGGCCCGGTGGCTTCCTGCAGTTCTCGATCCTGCATCCGTGCTTCGCGCCGCCGCACCGCGAGGTGGTGCGCGACGCGAACGGCAGGGCGCGGGCGATCGAGATTGGCGGCTACTTCGAATCGACCGAAGGGCGCGTCGACACGTGGTGGTTCTCGACGCTGAAAGCCAAGGAACGCGAGCAGGTCGCGCCTTTCCAGACTCCCATCTTCCACCGCACGCTGAGCGACTGGTTCGACATCGTGCTCGGCGCGGGTCTCGACATCGACAAGATCGCCGAGCCCACCGCCGGCATCGGTTCGAGACACGCGGATGCGGTGGTCGATGACACGCGGGTCGCGCCGCTGTCGCTGCACATCCGCGCGACCAAGCGCGGGGTGCGTCACCGCAAGCCGGCCATCGCTTGACAGGTGGGTGCGGCCCGGTGGATTCTCGCCGGGCACTGGTGCACTGCTGGAACCCGCCCATGGAAACGTCCGCCGTCGAGAAAACCCTTCAACCACCTCCGAAGGCTGCGCGCCGTATCGAAGATCTGCCGGGGCCGCGCGGCGTCCCGGTGCTCGGCAACCTGCTGCAGATCGAACCCCAGCGCATGCATCGCCAGCTCGAGGACTGGTGCGCTGCCTACGGGCCGTATTTCAAGGTGAAGTTCGGCAAGCGGCCGATGCTCGTCGTCGGCGAGCACCAGGCGGTCGCGGCGGCCCTGCGCGACCGGCCGGAGGGCTTCAGCCGCACCAGCCGCCTCGAAGCCATCGGGAAGGAGATGGGCCTCAAGCCCGGCCTGTTCGGCGCCAACGGCGACGACTGGCGGCGGCAGCGGCGCATGGTGATGGCGGGCTTCGACCCCGCGCACGTCAAGGCGTACTTCCCGTCGCTGCGCAAGGTTGCCGACCGGCTCGGCGGCCGCTGGGCCGCGGCGGCGCGCGAAGGCCGCGACATCGACCTGCAGGCCGATCTGATGCGCTACACCGTCGACACCATCGCGGGGCTGGCCTTCGGTGCGGAGGTCAACACGCTGGAGTCCGGCGCGGATGTCATCCAGCAGCACCTCGACAAGATATTCCCCGCATTGTTGCGTCGCGTGCTCGCGCCGTTCCCGACCTGGCGCGTGTTCCCGACATCGAGCGACCGCGCGCTCAAGCGCGGCGTGATCGCGGTCAACGAGGCCGTCGACCGCTTCGTCGCCGAGGCCCGGCAGCGGATGCAGGCCGAACCGGACCGGCGCACCAATCCACGCAATCTGCTCGAGGCGATGATCGCCGCCGCGGACCAGCCCGAAAGTGGCATCAGCGACACGCAGGTGGCCGGCAATGTGATGACCATGCTGCTGGCGGGCGAGGACACGACCGCCAACACCATCGCGTGGATGATCGATCTTCTGTGGCGCCACCCGGCCGAATTGGCCCGCGCGACCGAGGAGGTCCGGCGCGTGTTGCCGGATGGGCAGTTGCCCGACTTCGCCCAGGTGGGCGATCTCGACTTCATCGAGGCCTGCGCGCTGGAGACCATGCGCCTCAAGCCAGTCGGGCCGCTTCTCTTCGCGCAGGCTGCGCGCGACACGGTGGTGGGCGATGTCGAAGTGCCGGCCGGCTCGGTCATTTGTGCCCTGATGCGCCGCGACAGCGTGAGCGACAACCACGTGCCGAATGCAGCCACCTTCGCGCCTTCGCGCTGGCTTGCGGACGAACCGGACGCCATGAGCAGTGCGGCGAAGCGCACGTCGATGCCTTTCGGCGCGGGCCCTCGCATCTGCCCGGGCCGCTACCTTGCGCTGCTCGAAATGAAGATGGCGATGGCGGTACTGCTGAGCCGGTTCGACATCGTGTCCGTCGACACGCCGGATCACCAGCCGGCGCGCGAACTGCTTGCGTTCACCATGACCCCGGTCGGGCTCCGGATGCGTCTGCGTGAGCGAACGACCGGCCTGGGCACTGCCAGGGATTCGATCAAAAGGGCCCCCGAATGAAGCTGTCCCTGCTGTCCGTGCTCGCCGCGCTGGCCTTGTGCGCGTGCTCGACAACCCAGTCCGACCTCGTCCTGCTGAAGAACCACATCGAAGGTCCGCGCTGCACGGCGCCCGCCGCGGGCGCATGTGCGAGCTGCGAGACCGGCTGCCCGGTGGGCAAGCAGGCGCTCTGCATCGGCGGCACCAGCGCGGCTCAGACGGCGAGCGCGGCACCTTCGTGCGTCAAGCCCGCTTCGTGCTCATGCATGTAGCGCATGTAGCACGCAGGTACTTAGGCGGGCATTAGTGCCCGCTTTGCTGCGGGATTCCACCAAGGTTGCGCCCGGACATGCGCGGCGCATACTGGCGCCAGACCCGTGAAGCCTTCCCCCCAGGGCAACGGGCGGCATCCAGGAGACCGCATTGCAGCGAACCAACATTGCCAACCCGGCCTATTTCCACAAGGTCGTCGATTGCCAGTACGCCTGTCCCGCGCACACCCCCGTCCCCGAATACATACGGTTGATCGCCCAGCGCCGCTACGACGACGCCTACATGATCAACTGGGCCTCCAACGTCTTCCCCGGCATCCTCGGCCGCACCTGCGACAGGCCCTGCGAGCCCGCGTGCAGGCGAGGGCGCGTCGAGGAAAGTAATGCGAAAGACCCGGAGCCGGTGGCCATCTGCCGGCTCAAGCGCGTGACGGCCGACATGAAGAACGACGTGCGCGCGCGCATGCCCAAGGTCGAGCCGCGCAACGGCAAGCGCGTTGTCTGCGTGGGCGCCGGGCCGGCTTCCCTGACCGTTGCGCGCGACCTCGCCCCGCTCGGCTACGAGGTCACGGTGTTCGACGGCGAGCCCAAGGCGGGCGGCTTCATCCGCACGCAGATCCCGCGCTTCCGCCTGCCCGAATCGGTGATCGACGAGGAGACCGGCTACATCCTCGACCTCGGCGTGACCTTCCGCGCCGGCGAGCGCATCGAGTCGATGAAGTCGCTGATGGCGCAAGGGTGGGACGCGGTCTTCGTTGGCTGCGGCGCACCGCGCGGACGCGACCTCGACGTGCCGGGGCGCAAGGAAGCGGCCGAGCGCATCCACATCGGCATCGACTGGCTGGCTTCCGTCTCGTTCGGCCACATCACGAGCATCGGCAAGCGCGTGATCGTGCTTGGCGGCGGCAACACGGCGATGGACTGCTGCCGGTCCGCCCGCCGTCTCGGCGGCACCGACGTGAAGGTCATCGTGCGAAGCGGCTTCGAGGAGATGAAGGCCTCGCCGTGGGAGAAGGAAGACGCGCAGCACGAGGGCATCCCGATCATCAACTACCACGTGCCGAAGGAATTCGTGCACGAGAACGGCAAGCTCACCGGCATGCGCTTCGAGATCGTGCGCGCCGAATACGACGAGCAGGGCAACCGCAAGCTGGTCGCCACGGGTCAGCCCGATGCCTTCTTCGAATGCGACGAAGTGCTGGTGGCGGTGGGGCAGGAGAACTCGTTTCCGTGGATCGAGCGCGACTGCGGGATCGAGTTCGACAAGTGGGGCCTGCCGAAGCTCGAGAAGAGCAGCTTCCAGTCGACATTGCCGAACGTCTTCTTCGGCGGTGATGCGGCCTTCGGCCCGAAGAACATCATCGAAGCTGTCGCGCATGGGCACGAGGCAGCGGTGTCGATCGACAAGCTGCTGCATGGCGAGCCGGTGACGAATCGTCCGCCGCCGATGACCAACCTCATCTCGCAGAAGATGGGCATCCACGAGTGGAGCTACGACAACGACACCTCCAACGACCTGCGCTACAAGGTCCCTTGGGAAAAGGCGGAGAAGGCGCTCGCGAGCATCCGCGTGGAGGTGGAACTGGGCTTCGATGCGGCCACCGCCTTCAAGGAAGCGCAGCGCTGCCTCAACTGCGACGTGCAGACCGTGTTCACCGAGACCGCCTGCATCGAGTGCGATGCCTGCGTGGACATCTGCCCCATGGACTGCATCACCTTCACCACCAATGGTGACGAGGCCGATCTGCGCGAGCGCCTGAAGGCGCCGGCACTCAATCTAGCGCAGGACCTGTACGTGTCGGGTGGCCTCAAAACCGGCCGGGTGATGGTCAAGGACGAGGACGTTTGCCTGCATTGCGGCCTGTGCGCCGAACGTTGCCCGACCGGTGCCTGGGACATGCAGAAGTTCCTCTTGAAGACCACGCCCGCCGGCCCGAAGGCGCGCGAGAAGCGCGGCGCGCCGGAGGGGGTGCCCGCATGAGCGCGACACTGCCACCCAAGGGCATCGTGCGGCAGATCGAAGCCGTCAACGATTTCGTCATCAAGTTCGCCAATGTCAACGGATCGGGTTCGGCATCGGCCAACGAGCTGTTCGCCAAGGCCATCCTGCGCATGGGCGTGCCGGTGAGCCCGCGCAACATCTTTCCGAGCAACATCCAGGGCCTGCCGACCTGGTACGAAGTGCGCGTGACCGAAGCGGGCCATCTCGGCCGGCGCGGCGGCACCGACATGATGGTCGCGATGAACCCGCAGACGTGGGACGCCGACGTGTCCGAGCTGGAGCCCGGCGGCTACCTGTTCTACGACAGCACGCGCGCGCTGCCGCCATCGAAGTTCCGCGACGACATCCGCGTCATCGGGATGCCGCTGACCGAGATCTGCAACGCGGTCTACCAGGACCCGCGCCAGCGGCAGCTCTTCAAGAACATCGTCTACGTGGGGGCGCTCGCGATCCTGCTGGGCATCGAGCCCGAGGTGGTCGAGAAGCTCTTCGGCGAGCAGTACAAGGGCAAGGAAAGGCTGCTCGCCTCGAACGTGCAGGCGCTGCATCTGGGATGCGACTTCGCGCGCGAGCACCTGCGCGAGCCGATCGGACTCAAGGTGCGGCGTGCAGACAAGGTCGGCAACCACATCTTCGTGGACGGCAACAGTGCCGCGGCACTGGGTTGCGTGTATGGCGGCGCGACGGTGGCGGCGTGGTATCCGATCACGCCTTCGTCATCGGTGGCGGAGGCCTTTCAGAAGTACTGCTCGAAGTTCCGCGTCGATCCCGCGACAGGGCAGCAGCGCTTCGCGATCGTGCAGGCGGAGGACGAGATCGCCTCCATCGGCATGGTGGTGGGCGCGGGGTGGAACGGCGCGCGCGCTTTCACCGCGACCTCCGGGCCGGGCATCTCGCTGATGAGCGAGTTCATCGGGCTCGCGTACTTCGCGGAGATTCCGGTCACGCTCATCAACGTGCAGCGCGGCGGACCATCGACCGGCATGCCCACGCGCACGCAGCAGGCCGACATCCTCGCGTGCGCCTATGCATCGCACGGCGACACCAAGCATGTACTTCTGTTCCCCGAAGACCCGCACGAGTGCTTCGAGCACGCCGCAGCCGCGCTCGACCTTGCCGATCGCCTGCAAACGCCGGTGTTCGTGATGACCGATCTCGACATCGGCATGAACCAGCGCCTGTGCGAGCCCTTTGCGTGGGACGACAGCCGTGCCTACGACCGGGGCAAGGTGATGACCGCCGAGGAGCTCGAAGCCGGCCGCGACTTCGGCCGCTACAAGGACGTGGATGGGGACGGCATTCCATGGCGCACGCTGCCGGGAACGCATCCAACGAAGGGCAGCTTCTTCACGCGGGGCACGACGCGCGATGCGTACGCGCGCTACTCCGAGCGCGGTCCGGACTACATCTACAACATGGAACGGCTGCTGCGGAAGTTCAAGACGGCCGCTTCGCTGGTGCCGCAACCCATGGTGCGTCTCGCGGCCGAGAAGACGCCGGTCGGCGTAATCTATTTCGGATCGACCAGCCCCGCAATGCACGAGGCGCTCGAAGCCTTGCAGGAGCGCGGCATCCACCTCGACGCGATGCGTCTGCGCGCGTTTCCATTCCCTGACAGCGTGTCGCGGTTTATCTCGCAGCACGAGCAGGTGTTCGTCGTCGAGCAGAACCGCGATGCGCAGATGCACAGCCTGCTGGTGAACGAGCTCGATGTCGATCCGGCGCAGCTGGTGCGAGTTCTGCATTTCGACGGCACGCCGATCACGGCGCGATTCATCACCGAGACCATCTCCAAGCGCGTGAACCAGGAGCGTGCATGACCTACATTGCCAAGCCGCGCATGCGGCATCCCACCCTTGCCACCAACAAGGTGGGCTACACGCGGCGCGACTACGAGGGGAAGATCTCCACGCTGTGCGCGGGCTGCGGGCATGACTCGATCTCGGCATCGATCATCGAGGCCTGCTGGGAGCTGGACATCGAGCCGCATCGCGTCGCGAAGCTCTCAGGCATTGGCTGCAGTTCGAAGACGCCAGACTATTTCCTTGGTGCGTCGCACGGCTTCAACACGGTGCACGGCCGCATGCCCAGTGTGCTGACCGGCGCCAACCTGGCCAACCGCGACCTGTTGTACCTCGGCGTGTCGGGCGATGGCGATTCGGCCTCCATCGGCCTCGGCCAGTTCGCGCATGCGATGCGGCGCGGGGTGCGCATGGCCTACATCGTCGAGAACAACGGCGTCTACGGGCTCACCAAGGGCCAGTTCTCCGCCACCGCCGACCAGGGCTCGAAGAGCAAGAAGGGCGTGGTCAACACCGACAGCCCGGTGGACCTCGTCGCCATGGCGCTGCAGCTCGGCGCGACCTACGTGGGGCGCGGCTTCTCGGGCAACAAGGCGCAGCTCGTGCCGTTGATCAAGGGCGCGATCAGCCATGGGGGCGCGGCGTTCATCGACGTCATCAGCCCGTGCGTGGCGTTCAACAACCACCCAGGCAGCACCAAGAGCTATGACTACGTCCGCGAGCACAACGAAGCGGTGAGCCGGATCGACTTCATCAGCGCGCGCGAGGAGATCACGGTGGACATGGCGCCGGGCGAGGTCATGGAAGTGCGCCAGCACGACGGCACGCTCCTGCGTCTGCGCAGCCTGCATCCGGACTACAACCCTGCCGACCGCTATGCGGCCATGGCGCACATGCAGCGGCACCAGGAGATGGGCGAGATCGTGACGGGGCTGCTCTACGTCGACCCGCTCGCGACCGACCTGCACACCGCGCTCAACACCGTCGACCGGCCACTCAATGCGCTCGGCCCGGCCGAACTCTGCCCCGGCGTACAGGCGCTGGAGCGGCTGAACGCCAGCTTGCGTTAACCGAAGGCACGTCGCACCATTGGATGTTTCCCAACGGAGGGGGCGGATCATGGCTGAACGCACAGTTTTCCAGTCCATTTCGCGCAAGCACGTCACCAGCCTGGCGCCACAGGCCACGGTGCGTGACGCCGCCTGCGTGATGACGCGCGCCAACTGCGGCAGCGTGCTCGTCATGGAGCCGCCAGAGAGCCTCCTGGGCATCCTCACGGAGCGCGATCTGATGACGCGCGTCCTCGCGCGAGGACTCGATCCGGACACCACCAGCGTCCGCGCGGTCATGACACCCAATCCGATCTGTGTCACGCCGGAAACATTGGTATCCGATGCCGTCGTGCTGATGCTTGAACGCGGCTTCCGTCACCTGCCGCTGGTGTCGGGCAAGAAGATCCTCGGCGTGTTCTCGGTGCGCGATGCGCTGCCGCGAGAAATTGGTGCGGCGCTGAGCCAGACCGAGTTCAACGAACAGGTGAACGACGTATTGGGGTAGCGGCTGGGCTCGAAGGCAAGGGGTGATCACGCGCTGCCGCGCACGGTTCGCCACGCCGTGCCGAGCCAGCGTAGAGGTGCGGTCACCCGCCAGCTCGTGGATGCCCGGTATGCGCTCAGCGCCTCCGCCTGGGCGCGATTGGCGTATTCGAGTTCAACGAGTCGCGCTTCCAGGTGTTCCTGCGCACGGACAGTCGGATCGATGCGACTGATGTGCTCCGTGGCTTGCGCTAGTGCGCGGCGCAGCGCAGCGGTTTCGATCGAGTTGGCGCCTGCCTCGTCGTTGATACGGTGGAGCAGTTGCTGGCGGTATTCGTAGAAAGATTCGGTCTCGGCGGGGGTCGGCGCGAGGCCGAAGCCGACATTGCGCAGATGAGCGTAGAACTCATTGCCATTGGTGGCGCTGATCTCTTGCAGTTCGAAAGGGATGAGGCGCAGGTAGACGGCATCGCGTATCAGCAGCTCGAAAGATGCGGGGGTGAAGGCCCAGCAGTGGGTGTCGTGGTAGTCGGTGTCGCCGGTGTCGATCCGCTCGCGCCAGCTGTCATAGGCTTGGGCGAGGGTGCGCAGGGCCACGACACGGCTTGCATCATCGTCGAGACCGAAGCCGCCGAGGAGTGCCCCGTCGCGGTCGAAGCGCGAATGGAGACTTTCGAGTTCGAACATCTGCATGAAGGAGGGGCGCGTCCGCCCCTCCAGCCAGGCTGCGAGCCATGCGGCCAGCGGCGTGTGAGGCCGGAAGAAGTCAAAGCTGACTCGCCGGTCCGGGGCAGCGAGCGACAGCAAGCCGCCAGCGCGGAGCACGCGACCGCAGCCCCGCAAGAACTGGATGGGGTTGGGGATGTGTTCGATGTTGTGCGAGGAGACGATGTAGTCGAAGCTGCCCAGCTCACCGCGTGCGTCGACCAGCGATTGCAGCGATGCGGTTGTGCCCAGCAGGTCTACTTCTTCGACGCGCTCGGCCTGAGCGTCCTCGATCTCTGGGTTGTCAAGGATGCGTTGCCGCTGGACGGTGGCATCGAAGACGTCGAGTACCAGGCAGTCGTACCCGTCTCGCTTGGGCGTGAGGGGGTTGTACCAAGGCCCGACCTCGATCCCGCGCTGGGCCTTGGCAATGAATTTGAGCAATTCTTCGCGTCGATCCATGGTCCTTACCGTGCCGCCAGATAGGTGGTGCCATAGTAGTCCGCCAGCATGTCCCATGCGGCGGCCTCGTTCCATCCGAGGCGCTGCGCATCCACGCGGTCGGTATTTGTGCGCATGAAGGGTTCAGGAAATTCCGCTTGCATCGCAAGCTCCAGCGGCGCCGCAATGTTGAGCCTGACAGAGATCTCCTTGGCGAAGCGCTGGGCGAAGCTGCCTTGGCTCTCTACGTAGCCGGCCGGTGCGCAGCGTGTCTGAGTACCCTGCTGTTGCGTGCAACGGGCTACGAAATCGGCATAGCAATCGGCGAGCAGCGACACATGGATGTTGTCTCGCACATAGGATGGCGTGGCCACGGTCGCTGTGCCTCCTGCCGCCCAGGTGCGCATCAGATAGGCGCAGAAACGCGGTTCTTCCCAGGGGCCAAAAGGGTTTGCGATGATGAACTTGTGCAGCGGAACGCCGCTGAGCGTTCCCCAGTGTCGCAACACCTCCCAACTCAGTCCCTTGGAGAGTCCGTAGGGTGAGAAGGCCCGGCCAGGATCAGAGCCGGCCCCTTCGCCCGGCTCGAAGACACTGCCGGTCGCCACCATGGCGCGGATGCCGCGCTGGGCCATCAGCTCGAAAACTCGCCTTGCACCCAACGTGTTGGCCTGCAATGCCTGGGCGATATCGAAATCCAACGACCGATAGTCGCCGACCTGTGCTGCGTGATGGCAGATCACGTCCAGCGGTTCGCTCGCCAGCAGCGCCAGAAATCGTTCGTCGCCGAAGCTGCAGCACTCCACCCATTCAACGCCTGACTCGTCCAACATCCGAACCCGATGTCCGCGCGGCCCTTCATAACTGTTGCGGGAACCACGCAGCGTGGCGACTACCTCGTGGCCATGCGCGCGCAATTTTTGCGCGAACCAGAGGCCAGTGAATGAAGTGGCGCCGGTGAGAAGAATCCTCATGCGGCAGCACCTCCGGCTGGATCGAGAAGGGGCCAGGCCTCGTCCTTGGCAGAGATGACGGTTGGGTCGCTGGGCCATTCGATCCCGAGCGCAGGGTCGTTGAAGCGCAGACCGCGCTCAGCGTCGGGTGCGTAGAAGCTGTTGACCAGGTAGAGCGCCTCAGTGTCGTCCTTCAGCGTGAGAAAACCGTGGGCGAAACCGGCGGGTACGTACATCATCCGCCGGTTGGAAGCGCTGAGTTCGGCACCATGCCAACGTCGGAAGGTAGGCGAGTCGGGCCGCAGGTCGACGATCACGTCAAAAAGCGCGCCCTGGATGCAGCGCACCAGCTTCACCTCATCGTGCGGTGCGAGTTGGTAGTGCATGCCGCGCAAGGTGCCGCGTGCGCCGCTCAATGAGTTGTTGATCTGCACGAATTGCGATGCCAGGTTTTTCTCCGCGAATTCCCGGGCGCAGAACAGTCGCGCAAAGAAGCCGCGCTCGTCGCCGCGCTTTTCCAGCTCGATGGTGTAGGCGCCTTTCAAGGGCGTTTCATTGAAGATCATGTGGCTTCCCTGATTCGGTGGGTCCCGTATTGCGCCAGCACAGGCGTTCGTCGAGGCGGTTCGCGGCCATGTGGGCTTCCAGTACCTTGAGCCGCATGTACTGCGAGTTGCGGAATGCCGGGTCATGGAAACCAGAGCGCTTCAGCCCGCTCAAGAGGTCGCCGATGGCCTGGTCCAGTTCGATGAGGGGTTGATGCTTGGGGGCGACTTTTTCGTACAGCGAGAAGTCCACCCTATAGGAGCGGCGGTCTGGCGGCGCGTCGCGGTTGATGCTGACTTGCGTGCCCGGCACGCTGGCCGCCACCGCGTCGGCAAGATCCTTGACCTGATGGTTCCAGCGCGCTGCGCCGACGTTGACCGCCAGATAACGGCCCGCTTCGGCGGGGTCGCGCTGCAAGGCCCATTCGATGGCTCGGGCCATATCGCGAACTTCGATCAGGGGTCGCCAGGGTGTGCCGTCGCTGAGGACGGTGATCTCGCGCGTTGCGAGCGCGCAGGCGACAAAATCATTGAGCACCAGATCCAGTCGCAGCCGGTCGGACATGCCGCAGGCCGTGGCGAAGCGAAGTGAGGTGATCACGGCCTTGTCAGGATCGAGCGCGGAAAGCATCTGCTCGGCTGCGACCTTCGATCGCGAGTACGCGGTGAGCGGATTGAGGGCGTCGTTTTCCCTGCGTGCGCCGCCTTCTGCGAAGCCGTACATGCTGCAGCTCGATGCGAAAACTACGCGGCTCGCGCCCGCGCGCAGCGCTCGGCCCGCGAGGTCGCAACAGGCACGGTGGTTGATTTCGTCGGTGACGCCTTCGAAGCGCGCGCCCATCGGATCGTTGGAGATGGCCGCCAGGAGCACTACTGCGTCAATGCCTTGCAACGCGCTGTCGGGAAGCTCGCGGATGTCGGCGAAGAGCTGGGCATCAAGCACCGATTCCGGAAGGCGAGTGGCACCGGTAAGGCAATGAGCGAAATAGCCAGTGTCGCAGCCGATCAAGCGTGCCTCGGGCAGAGCGGCGCGCAGGTGCGACGCCACAACGGGCCCCACATAGCCCATGTTGCCCGCGATCAAGATGTTCATTGATCTTCCTTTGATGCGTGGTGACTACCAGACCTTCCAGGGCGCCTGCTTCGCGCGCCACAACTCTTCCAGCTGGTTTCGGTCACGCAGCGTGTCGAGCGGATGCCAGAAGCCTTCGTGGAAATACACGGACAGTTGGCCGTCGCGGGCGATGTTTTCCATGGGTTCACGCTCCCATACGGTGTCGTCTCCTTGTATGTAGGACCCCACCGAGGGCGACAGCACGAAAAAGCCGCCGTTGATCCAGCCACCGTCGCCCTGCGGCTTTTCCTGGAAGCCAAGCACCTTGTCGCCTTCATAGCGGATGGCGCCGAAGCGCCCAGGAGGCTGGGTTGCGGTAACCGTTGCCATTCGTCCGGCTTTTCGATGGAACTTGATCGTGGCACCGATATCCACGTTGCCAACGCCGTCGCCGTAGGTCAAGCAGAAGAGTTCATCGTTCTCGACATAGGGAAGGATGCGCTTCACGCGGCCACCGATCATCGTGTCTTCACCGGTATCGATCAGCGTCACCTTCCATGGTTCGGAATGGTTGCTGTGCACGCACATCTCGTTGTGGGCAATGTCGAACGTGACATTGGAGGTGTGAAGAAAGTAGTTCGAGAAGTACTCCTTGATCACGTAGCCCTTGTAGCCGAGACAGACGATGAACTCGTTGATCCCGTGGGCCGAATAGATCTTCATGATGTGCCACAGGATCGGCTTGCCGCCGATCTCGATCATCGGCTTTGGTTTCGTGGCGGTCTCCTCGCTGATGCGAGTGCCCAATCCCCCGGCCAGCAGAACAGCCTTGACCATGTCCGTGTCCTCTCGTCGTTCAGTTCCGGGCAGCCCGCCTAGAACACATTCCTGCCCGATTGACCATCGTCGTGCTCCGGATAGCTGGTCGCCGTGAGGTCGGCAGGGGTCACGTTCCATGCCAGCGTCGGGTCGCCGATCTTCCGAACCAGCACGGCCGAAGACTCGAAACCAGCCGACCGTTCTGCATCTTCTTTGTTTTCCCGGAATACGAAGGGGACGATGTACTGTTCGAAGTCCTGTCCACGCTCGACGATCTCGAAACCAGTGCGGGCATTGAACAGCGCGTCCCACGCATATTCGGAGAAGCGCCAGAAGTCCCAGGGTGCATCGTGCAAGCCTATGGTCTGGTGGGTGTGGATGTAGGCAAGCGCACCCGGCTTCATCACCTGGTTCATCTCGATCGCGATGGTCCACGGCATCATCAGATGCTCGAACACCGAGACCGAGAGCACGAAGTCGAAGCGCTCGCTCGGGAACAGTTGCGACATGCGATGAGCGTCGCCCACCACATCCACCTCCGGCGCTTCGACGATGTCCAGTACCGTGTACTCGACGCCTGGATAGACGGTCCGGCGCTCGAACCGGCTGCGCGCTCGTCCGCCAATGTCCAGGAGGCGGGCCCCGGGGCGCGCGATCACGAGCTCCCTGAACCGTCTCGCCATATCCAGGGTGGGATAGCGCGCGATACGGTCATGGCACAAATCCAGCAGCGGGACAGTGTGACGCCAACCTTTGGCCGTCTCGAACTCGATGCGAATCTGCTCCCCGAAAGTCTGCGTGTCGCGCAGTAGTTGCACGGCAAAGCACTTGTCCATGCCCAGGCCCGCGACGCCCGGAGAGGGCAGTCCCACTTCGGCGATCAGATCGCGAAGGTGTGCGTCATGCACGTGCACTGCGATCAGTTTGTCCTCAGGGTGGTGGAACCAGCCGTGGATGCGGATGGAGCTGAAAAACTTCGCGGCCGTGTCGACCATGAACTCGTAGTCATCGACCCTCATGAGAACAACCTCGCGACTGGGTCGCGCGCGGCGGAGGCTGGTGCGCGCGCTGTCGGTGCGACGCCCGTCCGTCGCGGCGGGAGCGCGCATTGCGCGCCTTGCGTGAGCATCTCGTGACGCAGCATCGAGCGCACCAGCGCTGCATCGAAGGGCGCGAGGACCTCCCAGAGCCTTCGAAGCGAGATGATTTTCGAGGGGTTGCTGGTGAACAATTCCCGCTTCAAGTACGGATAGTGGAACTCTTCGATCAGCGTGTCCCAGAAGAAGTGCTGCGGGTTCAGCGTGACGCCGCTGTAGACCGCCTCCTTGATGGTCTGGATCCATTGCAGCATTTGCGTGCCCTCTGGATTGCCGTCGCCATCGCCGTCGCCTTTGCGGCTGGCGCGCAGGACTTCATGCAAGGCAGCTTCCGTCCGGACAGCTTGCTCCAGCCATTTCTCAGCCAATTGGTGGTAGTCGCACATCGCTTCGAGCCGTGCGCCGGCTGCCAATGCGACCTGCGATAGTCCGAGTTCGCCCTGCAGAACGGCCTCGTCGCGCCCCGTGCCGGCATAGCGCTCGAAATGGCTGGACACCTCGCGCAGCGCCAACAGTTCGGGAGTGCAGGCGAAGAAGCTGCTCTGAACGTGATATGTGCGGTCGAAGCTCTCGGTGAGGCCCCACAGATCGGCTTTTGAGTCGGAGAAATGTTCAATCACGGGACCGAGTCTGTGAAACGGTCCAACGAGACTGTCGTTCATGAACACCACCCGGCGGGCCTCGGGAAGCTGGCGGGCAAGATGCTCGAGCCCTGTGCGCCAGGCGGCAAAGTCCCGCCCCCGCGACTGCTGCTCGATCAGCATGTCGGTCTGGCGAACCAGCGAATCGTCACGCTCGACGAGAGCGGCCGGTGGATGAAAGTTGTTGATCACGACAGTCGCGAAGCCGAGCTCGCGAAACGCCTTCAGGTTCTGCGCCACTGAAGGAGAGGCAAGCCCGCTTTCACTACGTATGGCATAGAGAAGCACCCCTTCGCGCCGCAGCGCATCCAGGTCTGGCGCGCCCATCGTCCGGGTGGGTGCGCGCGGACTCTCGTCGTCTTTCCGGGCGCTCGCATTGGAGGTACTGCGTCCGTCGCGGATAAGCGTCAGCGGCCAAGGTGAACCGCGAAGGGGGGCGCCACTGTCTTCGAAACGCACCTCCAGCGTGCAATACCGTCCATGTGCGCTGTAAGGGGTGAGGTCGAAGCGAAAGCCGAAATGCCCGGTGTGCAGGCCTTCGTCGCGCAGGTCCGGTCGGAAGCTGTCGGCCTGCATGCACCCGACGGACTGGCCGTCCAGCAAGACCTCCACGCGCGTGGGTGCCGGGAATCTTGCGTAGTCGACGGCCCAACCGATGACTTCGTAGCCTTCCAGCCCGTCCAGATAGCCCACGAGGTCACGGCGTCCTCGCACGCGAGCGAGCAGAGCCTGCAGGCGGCGTACCACTCCGGCCAGCAATGCGCGCGGAGGCCGAGTTGCTTGCGACATTGATCGGTACTTTCAATGTCCGCTACGGGGATGCGTGGTCCCAGGCTCAAGCCTCTCCGTGATTCGCTCATTCGGCATGTTCGACTCCTGCGTTCCTGCTTCATGAAGTCGCGCGGAGTTCCGCCGACACGGCTACGCCGTTTCGGCGCAGGAGACAAAACTGCCAGATGTACGCACCAGCGTCAATCGGAACGTGCAAATCACGGGTAACGGTCGAATGTTTGTCACAAATGATTCAATTTATGGCCATTTTGGGACGTGAAAGCCGCGTGATAGGCACCGCTCCAGTGCCTGCGCTCCATTGCTGAGTGCCTCCGGGCCCGGGTTTCTACCGGCACTAATTTTTAGGCCGCCCGTCCCTAAAAACGGTGCTTTGCGAGAACGCCCTCAACTCCTAAATTTCGGTCACGCCACACGGCAGACGACCCGAATCCACAACCAGGAACCCCCGTCATGAATCACTCTTGCGACCCCGCACGCCGCCGCCTGCTGAAGACCTCGCTTGCCGCTGGCGGTCTCGCGGCTGGAGGCTTTCTCTCGATCGACGCACTGGCCCAGGGCAAGGCGCGCATCAACATGCAGCTCGGCTGGATCCCCAGCGTCAACCAGGTCGGCGAAATCGTCGCCAAGCGGCTGGGCTTCTACGAGCAGGAGGGCATCGAGTTCGCGATCCAGCCCGGCGGCCCGAACATCGATGGCGTGGCGATCGTCGCCTCCGGCCGCTACGAAGTGGGCCAGGTGTCGTCGAGCCCCTCGGTCATGCTGGCGGTGTCGCAGGGCCTGCCGATCAAGTGCTTCGCGGTCGGTGCCCAGAAGCATCCCTTCACCTTCTTCTCGCTGGCCAAGAACCCGGTGCGCAAGCCCGCCGACCTGGTGGGCAAGAAGGTGGGCATCCCGTCCACTGCCGGCATCCTGCTGCGCGCGCTGCTGGCGAAGAACAAGATCGCCGAAAAGGACGTGACCGTGGTCACGGTCGGTTCGGACATGGCGCCGCTGCTGACCGGTCAGGTCGATGTGGTCACCGGCTGGCTCACCAGTACCACGGCGCTCAAGGCGCTGGGTCCGGATCGCGTCGACCTCACGCTGTGGGACGCGGGCGTGCAGCTCTATGCACTGCCGTACTACGCCACCACCAAGACCATCGAGACGCAGCCCAAAGTGCTGGAGGCCTTCGTCCGCGCCACCTCGCGCGGCTGGCAGCACGCCAAGGCCAATCGCGACCAGGCCGTGGACCTGCTGGTCAAGGAATATCCGAACCTCAAGCGCGAAGACGAGCGCGCCGCCATCGACGTGATGCTGGAGTACGCGCTGGGCGGTCCCGCGCAGACGCAAGGCTGGGGAACGATGGACCCGGCGGTCTGGCAATCGCAGATCACGACCTACGCGGACCTGGGCCAGTTCACGGCCCGCACGCCCAAGGTCGATGACGTCATCTGGCTCGGCGCGCTCAAGAACACCGTCGACGCGCGCGTGAAGGCCTGACCCATGGCAGCCGTTCTCAACGACGCCTCCGCGATCTCGTGCCGCGATGTCGGCATGCGCTTCTTCACCGAGCGGCGCGACGTCACCGCGATCAAGTCGCTCGACCTCGAAGTCGCGCAGGGCGAGTTCCTCACACTGCTCGGCCCGTCGGGCTGCGGCAAGTCGACCTTGCTGCGCGTGGTGGCCGACCTGCAGGCACCGAGCCGCGGCAGCGTCAGCGTGCTCGGCGCCACGCCCGAGCAGGCGCGTCAACGCCGCGACATCGGCTTCGTGTTCCAGGATGCCGCGCTGCTGCCCTGGCGCACCGCGCTGCAGAACGTGGAACTGCCACTGCAAGTCGGCGGCGGCGCAGGCCGCAAGGGCCGCCGGTCGCCGAAGGAGCTGCTGGAGCTGGTCGGCCTCAAGGACCGCGCCAATGCCTGGCCGCATGAGATGTCCGGCGGACAGCGCCAGCGCGTCTCCATCGCACGTGCGCTCGCGAGCGATCCCAAGATCCTGCTCATGGACGAGCCCTTCGGGGCGCTCGACGAGATCACGCGCGACCGGCTCAACGAAGAGATCCGCCGCGTCTGGAAGGAAACCGGCGTGACCATCCTCTTCGTCACGCACAGCATCCACGAGGCGGCCTTCCTGGGCCAGCGCGTGCTGATGCTGGCCGCCAATCCCGGGCGGGTCCGCGAGATCGTGCCGGTGAATCTGCCGGAAGACCGCACCCTGGCCATCCGCGAGACACCTGAGTTCGTGCAGCTCACCGGCCATCTGCGCCGCGTGCTGGAAACCTGCTGAAGGCCGCCGACATGACCACCAGTTCCCTCGAGACACCCGTGCCGGTGCGTGCTTCCGTGGCCGCCGATCCCGAGTACACCGCCTGGGCCGCCGCGCGACGCAGGAAGCTCTGGCGACGCCGCATCCTGCCCGCGCTGGGCATCGGCGGACTCATCGCCCTGTGGTGGGCGGTGATCGCGATCTTCGACGTCAAGCCTTTCATCGCGCCGTCGCCCTGGGCCGTGCTCGAGACGCTCTACGCCAAGCGCGCGGTGCTGCTCGACAACCTGATTCCAACCGCGCTGGAAGCCGCTGGCGGCTTCGTGCTGGGCAACCTTGCCGCGATCGCGATCGCGACGGTATTCGTCCACAACAAGACGCTGCAGGACATCTTCTTCCCGGTCGTGCTGATGTTCAACGCCATTCCCCTGGTCGCGAAAGCGCCGGTGCTGGTGCTCATCATGGGCAATGGCATGGAGCCCAAGATCACGATCGCCGCATTGGTGTGCTTCTTCCCGACGCTGGTGAACATGGTGCGCGGGCTCGAATCGGTGAACCCGCAGGCCATGGAGCTGATGCGCGTGCTGTCGGCGAGCAAGACGGAAATCTTCTTCCGGCTGCGGCTGCTCAATTCGTTGCCGTACCTGTTCTCTGCACTGCGTATCGCAGCCTCGATGAGCGTGATCGGCGCGGTGGTCGGTGAGTGGGTGGGTGCCACCGTAGGCATCGGCGCCATGATCCTTCAGGCCACTTTCAACTTCGACTCGCCGCTGCTCTACGCCGCGATCGTGATGAGTGCGACTTTGTCTGGCCTCTTCTTCCTGCTCGTGACTGTGGCCGAACGCCTCGTCATCCGCTGGCAGCCCGAGAGCAGCCACTGAACCTCAAGGAGCACGGCGCGATCCGCGCCGCTCCATTCCCCCATCAATCAAGGAGATAGTGATGAGCCGTATTGGCGATTGGATGCATGAGAGCGCGCACGACATTCGTGTCGCAGCCGAATCGGACGTGGTGGTGGTCGGCGGCGGCCCCGCTGGGCAGGCGGCAGCCCTGGCGGCTGCGCGCAACGGCGCCAGCGTGACCCTGCTGGAGCGCTACAACCACCTGGGCGGTCTCGCTTCCGGCGGCATGGTGCTGGTGC
Source organism: Variovorax sp. (assembly GCA_017744935.1). Lineage (GTDB taxonomy): Bacteria > Pseudomonadota > Gammaproteobacteria > Burkholderiales > Burkholderiaceae_C > Variovorax. Next base: position 42,440 of record JAGIAI010000035.1, on the reverse strand, counting down.
TCGACGACATGTGGGACAGCCATCAGCAGGAGATCTCGGTGCGTGGCATCTGCCTCGAGATGATCGAGCGCATGGCCGAACGCGGCCTGGCCGAGTACCCGAAGCAGAAGGACTGGGGCAGCCTGCCCGAGTCGGTCCGCCGCTGGAAGCGCTGGGGCACCTTCGACTTCCACAGCAAGGAGAAGCCGCACCCCATCTGCTTCGCCGCAGCCTTTGATCCGGACGCCTTCAAGCGCGCGTCGCTCGAAATGGTGCTGCAGGCCAACGTCAACCTGCGCCTGCACTCGTGGTTCTCTCGCACGCTGGTGGAAGGCGGCCAGGTCAAGGGTGTGATCTGCGAAAGCAAGAGTGGCCGCGAAGCGATCCTGGGCAAAGTGGTGATCGATGCCACCGGCGATCTCGATGTGGCCGCGTCGGCTGGCGCGCCGCACGTCAGCGGCGCGTACATCGTCACGACGGTGTTCCGCCTCGGCGGCGTCGACACCGAAGAGGCCGAGCGCTTCGAGCATGAAGAGCCGGCCGCCTTCCTGGCGATCGACCGCGAGGTCAAGCACCTGCTGGGCGGGGCATGGGACAGCTGGTGGCTCAAGACGCCGCTGCCGGGCGTGGTGTGGTGCAACTGCCCGCACATGGCGGGCCTGGACGGCCTCAAGGTCGCCGACCTGACGCGCGCCGAAGTGCAGGGCCGCGCCACGATCCACAAGGTGATCGAATTCATCCGCAGCAAGCTGCCCGGCTTTGCCAACTGCTACCTGATCGACCTCGCGCCGCAGACCGGCGTGCGCCAGACGCGTCTGCTGGAAGGCGAATATGTGATGAGCAAGGACGACGTGACGCAGCGCGTGCGCTTCGAAGACAGCATTGCGCGTGGCCGCGACTACTACTACCCGTACCGCTCGCTGGTGCCGCGCAGCGTCGAGAACCTGCTGGTGGCAGGCCGCCACTACTCGTCGACCTCTGCGGCGCAGAAGATTTCGCGCGAGATCCCGCCGTGCATGGCCATGGGTGAAGCTGCCGGTACTGCTGCCGCGCTGGCGCTCGATGCCGGCGTGAGCGTGCGCAAGGTCGACATCGCCAAGCTGCAGCGCACGCTGCGTGCGCAGGGTGCCGATCCTGGTGATCAGAAAGGGCCGAATGCCGATGTGCCCGAGATCGCCCGTTCCTTCGCGGAGGCCGCATGACACCCAACACCAAGACGCTGCCGCTGGCCGGCATTCGCGTGATCGACTTCACCCAGGTGATGATGGGCCCTGTCTGCACCCAGATGCTGGCGGACCATGGCGCTGACGTCATCAAGATCGAGCGCAAGGGTGCGGGCGACCTGAGCCGCTCTACCTTTGCACCGGTCGCGGGGCATGACAACCCGATCTTCTGCAGCCTCAACCGCAACAAGCGAAGCTGCGAGATCGACCTGCGCGATCCGGCGCAGGTGGAACTGGTCAAGGCCCTGATCGCCGATGCCGACGTGGTCACCAACAACTTCCGCGCCGGGGTGATGGAGCGACTGGGCCTGGGCTACGAGGACTGCAAGCGCCTGAACCCGCGCATCATCTACGCGGTGGGCACTGGCTACGGCGAGAGCGGGCCCTACGCGCACAAGGGCGGGCAGGACGTGCTCGCGCAGGCCCTGACTGGCGTGATGGCGCGCCGCGCCGATGCCTCGGTGCCGGTGTCGATCTATCCGACCGCGCTGGCCGACTACACCGCCGGCATGCACATGGTTCAGGGCATCCTCTTCGCGCTGTTGCAGCGCGAGCGCACCGGCGAAGGGCAGAAGGTCTCGGTGTCCCTCTACAACTCGATGCTGGCCATGCAGATGCAGGAGGCCGCGATGATCATGATGGAAGACTCCGAGGTGAACTGGGCGGCGATGCCGCTGTCGGGCGTCTTCGACACGCAGAACGGGCCTCTGGTGCTGGTGGGTGCGTTCAAGGCCAATCCGCTGCGCGACATTTGCGCCGCGCTCGAGATCGACGACCTGTCGCAGGATGCGCGCTTTGCCGATCTGCAGGCCCAGTTCAAGCACAAGGCAGAGCTGCACACGATCTTCCGCGAGCGCTTTGCGACCAACACCCGCGAACACTGGCTGGCGCGGCTTGAAGAGCAGGACCTGCTCTCGGCGCCGGTGCGCGACATGCGTGAGGCGCTGGTCGATCCGCAGACGCTGCACAACGGAATGATCCTCGACGGAGGGACTCCAGGCGGCCGTCCGCTGCGATTCATCGCGAGCCCGATCCACATGTCGGCCGCTGCCGCCGGCCTGCGCCGTGCGCCGCCCCGGCTGGGCGAGCACACGGATGAAGTGCTGGAGGAAGCCCGCGCACTGAGCGAGGTGGCGCAATGAGCGTCCTCTACGAAGTCAAGGAGCATGTCGCGCGGGTCACCATCGACCGGCCCGATGTGCTCAACGCCGTCGACCTGCCGACCGAGACAGAGCTGATCCGCATCTGGGAAGACATCGAGCGGCGCGACGACGTGCGCGTGGTGGTGCTGACCGGTGCGGGCGAGCGCTCCTTCTGCGCGGGCGCCGACCTGAGGAACACCAGCAACCTGAAGGGCGTGGAGTACTGGGCGGCCAGTCGCCCGGGCGGCTTCGGCGGCATCGCGCTGCGCGAGACGCTGAACGTGCCGGTGATCGCGCGGGTCAACGGCTTCGCGCTCGGCGGTGGCTTCGAGATGGTGCTCGGCTGCGACCTCGTGGTCGCCTGCGAGGAAGCCAGCTTCGGCCTGCCCGAGCCCCTCGTGGGGCGCCTGCCGCTCGACGGCGGCATGCTGCTGCTGCAGCGCCAGATTCCGTATCGCCAGGCAATGGGAATGATGCTGACCGGACAGCGCGTCAAGGCGCGCCAGGCGCTGGAGATGGGCCTCATCAACGAAGTCGTGCCGCGCGTCGAACTCGACACCGCCATCGAGCGCTGGGTGCAGCAACTGCTGGCCTGTGCGCCACTCTCGCTGCGCGCGATCAAGCAGGTGGTGCGCCAGACCGGCCAGCTTTCGCCGTCGCAGGCCCACGGCATGCGTCTGCCCGCGCTGGTTGCCGCGCTGCAGTCGGAAGACTCCAACGAAGGCGTGCTGGCCTTCCAGCAGAAGCGCAAGCCGCGCTGGCAGGGGCGCTGAGGCCTCGGCACGAAGGGATTGCGCCATGGCTCACGTCATCACCACCGCCTGCATCGACTGCAAGGATGGCGCCTGCGTCCCTTGCTGCCCCGTCGATTGCATCTACGAAGGCGCCCGGACTCTGTACATTCATCCGGATGAATGCATCGACTGCGGCGTTTGCGTGTCGGCCTGCCCCGTGCAGGCCATCTACGAGGAGTCCCGGCTGCCGCCCGGGCTCGCGCATTTCACGGCCATCAATCGCGAGTACTTCGACGATTCGGTCAGCGGCCTGGGTTCGCCCGGCGGCGCGGACGGGCGGCGCAGCGCCTGCGACCACCCCGGCATCGCCACCGCGCTGCCCACTGTCGGAGCGGCCGCATAGTGCACAGCGCAGCAGGAGGGCCGGCTGATGCATGCCAGCGTCCTGAAGTACTTCATCGAAGTAGCGGCCTGCGGCTCCGTGCGCAAGGCGTCGGAGCGTCTCTACGTGGCGGCCAGCGCGGTGAACCGCCAGATCCACAAGCTGGAAGACGAGCTGGGCGTCGAGCTGTTCGACCGCATGCCCAATGGCCTGCGATTGAATCCGGCCGGCGAGCGGCTGCTGAAGCATGCGCAGGAGACGCTGCACCAGTTCCAGGTGATGCGCACCGAGCTCGATGCGCTCAAAGGCGAGCGCACCGGGCACGTCAAGGTCGCGGCCATGGATTCCTTCTTCGAGGAACTGCTGCCTTCGGCGGTGGAAGAGTTTCTGCAGCTCTTTCCCGCAGTGACCTACACCATCACTTCGACGCAACCCATGGAAGTGGCCCAGATGGTCATGGCCGGGCAGGCCGACGTCGGGTTGACGTTCCTCGGCCGGCTGCCCGGGGGCGTGCGAGCCATGAACGTGGCGCACCTGCCGATCGGCATCGTGATGCCGCCGGGGCATCCGCTCGCCAGTTTCGAAACGGTGTCGCTCAAGGAGTGCGCGAAGTACTCCTTCCTGCGCTCCAGCTCGCATCCGGTGATCAGCGCCGCGTCGTCGCCCGAGTTCGCCAACTTCTGGGACGACATGGAGCCGGCCGCCACCTGCAATTCAACGCCCTTGCTCAAGCGCCTGATCATGGGCGGCAAGGGCATTTCCTGCTTCTCCAAGATCGCCTTCATCGAAGAACTCAGGCGCGGGGAATTGCTCTGGCGGCCCTTCGAGCTGGAGGCGCTCAACGGACTGAAGGTGGGCATCGTGGTGCCCACGCAGCGCGTGCTGCCGCACGTCACGCAGAACTTCGTCGGCCGCATGGCCCGGCGACTCACCCAACTGGAAGCCATCGCCGCGACGCTCTGAAGATGCCCGCCGTGGTGGCGATTCCTTCAACCCCCGAAAGGATCTCACCATGAACGTTCTGAAGAACAAGGCAGTCCTCATTACCGGTGCCAGCACCGGCATCGGCGCGGCCGTGGCGCGCGCCATGGGCAAGGCGGGCGCGCGCGTGGCGGTGCACTACCGCGGCAGCCGGGCCGAGGCCGAAAGCGTGGCGCGCGACATCCGCTCGTCCGGCGGCGAGGCGCTGCTGGTGCAGGCCGACGTGATGGACACGAAATCGGTCGACCGCATGGTGCAGGCCGTGCACGAGGCCTTCGGGCGCATCGACATCCTCGTCAACAACGCCGGCGGCTTCGTCAGGCGCTCGCCGATCGTGGACGCGGACGACGACTACATCGACGCGGTGTTCCGTCTCAATGCGCGTTCGGTCGTGGCGGTGAGCCGGCGCGTGATCCCGATCATGTCGGCGGGCGGCGGTGGGGCCATCATCAACGTGACCACGCAGGCGGCGCGTACCGGCGGTGGGCCGGGCGCGGGGCTCTATGCGGCCTGCAAGGGCTTCGTTTCGACGATCACACGCACGATGGCCAAGGAGCTGGTGAAGGACGGCATTCGCGTCAACGCCGTCGCGCCGGGCGTGATCGAGACGCCGTTCCATGACGGGCATTCAAGCCCCGAGGTGCTGAAGAACTTCGCGAGCGCCATTCCGATGGGCCGGCTGGGCACCGCAGAGGAATGCATCGGCGCTTTCATGTTCCTTGCGAATGCGGAAGCCAGCGGCTATGTCACCGGCCAGATCGTCGAAGTCAACGGCGGGCAGGTCATGCCTTGAGCGCGCGGCGGGCGGTCAGTGCGGCCGCCCCTTCGTCGCTTTCTTCTTCGTCGCGTCGAAGGCTGCGGCGACCACGGGCTTGGCCCATTGCGGCACCAGCTCGAGGTCGATGTGCGAGACGACCTGGCCGCCTTCCATGTGCAGGATCAGCGTGGGTTGCGGCTTGATGCCGGCCTTGGGATCGCCGTCGATGCTGTTGTCGTATACGCGCAGGCTTGCGAGGTGCGGCAACAGGCGGATCAGGTTCGCGCGGCTGGTGACATAGCGTGCGCGGATCTTGTCTTCGGGGATGTCGTGGCCGCCGGCGATCACGCGTTCCTTCACGCGCTCGACGTGTTTCTCGGGCGATTGCAGGCCGGCGTACCAGACATGGACCTGCGCACCCTTGCGCGCGCCGGCGAGCAGCATGTCGGGAAGGGTGCGCGCGCCCAGCGTGGTTTCGAAGGCGAAGTTGAGGCCCTCGGCCAGCGCGCGTTCGAGGCCGGCGCGACCCATTTCCCAGGCTTGCGCGTTGGCCGTTTCCTGGGTGAGCGTGGGATTGGTGTCGAGCAGCTTGCGCGCTGCGAGATCGGGATTGAAGTAGGGGACTTTGCGCGCCTCGAGCGCCGCGCCACCGATGCTGCTCTTGCCCGCTCCGTTGACGCCCGCGAGAACGAAGATGCGCGCGACCATCAGTGGGGGGTCACCTCTTGGCGGACTTGCTGCCGCCTGCGGCGCGGACCGCCGCCTTGCCCAATTCGGGCGGTGTCATCGCGAAGGCGTCTTCCATCGCCGCGGCGGCGGCGTCGCCCTGCATGCTGGCGAACATGTCGTCGAACTGCTGCGTGAGCGCATCCAGATCAGGTTCGGCCGCCTTTTCGAGCGCGAGGTAGCGGTCGATCGACATCAGCACCATGGCCGGCTCGTCGTGGCGGGTGACGACCACGGCGCCGTGCGTCATGACGGCGCTGGTGACCTTCTGCATCCCTGCGACCAGCTTGGTGGCCGAAACGGCCGGCAGACCGCGCGTGAAACGGTCGATGGCTTCGGGACGCGAACTATTCGGGCTGGACATGGCGGGCTCCGGTGGATTTCCAATCCGGCCATTTTGGCCGATTTGGGGATTTTAGCCATTTTGCCCCTGTCGGGCACCGATCGCGCCCTACGCCGGGGCGCCTGGGGGCGGTCTGCGCTTTGCGCAGACTTCCCTGCGGTACTCGCGCGGCCGGCTGCGCCGCAGAACTCACTGCGTGCCCCTTCGGTGCACTCCGTTCAAACAGCTGCGGCGAGTCGGATTACGAAGCGCGTGTCTTCGCACGCGCAGCCGGCCGCGCTGCGCTCCTCGGCGCCCCATAGGCGCACCGCAGCCCACCCCCAGGCGCCCCGGCTGGAGACGTTGCGCCGGTTTCAGCGTTCGGTGCGACGCAGATGGGAATGACCCGCAGCGCAGACAGAAAAGCCGATGCTCGGGTGCGCGGTTGCACAAGCACGATGTCACTTCGCGGCAGGGGGTCTGGGGCGTGGGCGACTTCCGGGGCGACGAGGAGCGCAGCCTGGGGGCGGGCGCGTGCGAAGACACGCGCTTCGTAATCTGACTCGCCGCAGCTGTTTGAACGGAGTGCACCGAAGGGGCACGCAGTGAGTTCTGCGGCGCCGCCCCCAGGCGAGCACCGCAGTGAAGTCGGCGCAAAGCGCCGACCGCCCTGGCAGGAGTCCGCGCCCCAGACCCCCTGCCGCGACGCGCGACCTATATTCCTGAACGCAAATTCGTATCAGAGCAGCTCGAATGCGATGTCCTGCGCGCCTTCCAACGGGGACGTGTCAGCTACGCAGCGGCAATGCAACCCCGATCGCCACGAACACGCCGCCGCAGGCCTGGTTGAAGCGCCGCCCGACCTTCCGCAGCCAGGGGCTGATGCGGTGGGCCATGCTGGCGATCAGCAGCTCGGTGGCGATCTCGATCGCCGCAAAGGTCCCGGCCATGATGAGGAACTGCACCCACAGGCTGTGCGCCGGGTCGATGAACTGCGGCAGGAAGGCCGCGAAGAAGAGGATTCCCTTCGGATTGGTCAGCGCCGACAGCGCGCCCTGCCCGAACATCGAGCGGCCCGAGCGCGACTCGACGGGTGCGCTGGTTTCGATGCCGATCGGCGGCGAGCGCCACACCTGGATGCCAAGCCACACCAGGTAGGCCCCGCCCAGCCACTTCATGACCGTCAGCCACGTCAGCGATGCCTTGAGCAGCGCGCCGATGCCGAACATCGACAGCGCGATGACGATCACGAAGCCCAGTGCCCCGCCGGAGATGGTGTAGAGCGTCTTGCGGCGCCCGTGCAGCGCGCCGTGCGTCAGCGCGAGGAGTCCGTTGGGCCCGGGCGATAGCGACAGCCCGATGGCCGCCGCCAGGTAGATGAGCCAGGTGTGGAGATTCATGGATCAAAACCGGTACGAAGCGAAGACGCCGTAGGTCTCTTGTGTCTTGTCTTCAGTGATCGGACTGCGCTTGGCGTCGCCTTGCAGCCAGGCGGTGGTGAAGCTGGCGCCGATACCCCACTGGGCCGTCAATTGATACTGGGCGCCAACGGAGAAGCGGACCGTATTGAGACCGGCTCCCGCCCGGTACTGGGGAACACCGGCAATCACGCTTTGTTGCGCGTTGATGCCATAGAAGGTCTGCGTGTAGTTGCCGTTGGCCCAGGTGATGCCGGGTCCGGCGGTCAGGAGCAGTCTTTCATTGACCGGATACCGGCCTTCGAGGTCGATCGCGATCCGGGTTCCCTGGTCGTTGCCGCCCAGGTCGGAAACGAGAAAACCCCGGAGCGTGAGCCATTCGTACGTATAGGACGCGAACACGCTTCCAAGCGCCGTTTCGGGAATATCGCCCCACCCATGCAGGATCGGTGCATCCGACTCCTTCCGCGGCTTGGTCAGTTCGCCACCCACGGCCACCCCGAAGCGCCATGCGTCGTTCTGGATGATGTTGAAGCCCACGCCGAACGGGAAGCCCGCTCCCGGCGTGCCCCCGATGAAATAGCGTCCGTAGTTGGCGGTAACGAGCGGCAATGCCACGACCTGGCTGTCGCCGCTGCCGGGATACCGGGGGCGATCGAAAACGCCGACCCCTACCGAGAAGCGCCAGGATTCATCGGCCGCTTGCTCCAGTCGCGCCTGGGCTCGAGCATCTTGCGCAGTGATCGCAGCGGCGAGTGCCGCCCCCGAAAAAAAGAAGAGAGCGGTACTTTTGCTGCGTTGGATCATTGGGCGTTCAGGTCTGAATGGGAATGACGGAGTATCGATGCACTTCCGAAGAGGGTAGGGTGCATTGCGATCTTTGTCATCCGGCTCGCAGAACCGCAAGCCCGGCGTGGCGTCACGGCCACGCGATCCGCGAGAACGCGCGCTCAGGCCTTGCGCTGCGCCGACTCGTACACGTGTGGACGCGTCAGCACTTCATGGCGCAGTGCCTCGTTCAAGGCTTCTTCCGTCATCAGCTTGCGCTTGAGCACCACCTCGCGCACGTTGGTGCCGTTCGCGAATGCCTCCGCGGCGACCTCGGTCGCCTGCTTGTAGCCAATGATCGGATTCAGCGCGGTCACCAGCGCGATCGAGCGCTCGATGCTTTCCTCCAGCTTGGCCGGATTCGCGGTGATGCCCTTCACGCAGAGATCGGCCAGCGTCATGCAGGCGTTGGTCAGGTGCTTGAAGCTGCGGAATAGCGCGTTGGCGATGATCGGCTCGAAGGCATTGAGCTGAAGCTGTCCGGCCTCGGCCGCGAAGGTCACGGTGACATCGTTGCCGAACACTTCGAAGGCCACCTGGTTGACCACTTCGGGGATCACCGGATTCACCTTGCCGGGCATGATCGACGAGCCGGCCTGCATCGGCGGCAGGTTGATCTCGCCGAACCCCGCGCGCGGGCCGCTGGAGAGCAGGCGCAGGTCGTTGCAGGTTTTCGACAACTTCACCGCGATCCGCTTGAGCACACCCGACAGCTGCACGAAAGCACCGCAGTCCTGCGTGGCTTCGATGAGGTTCGGCGCAGTCGAGAGTTCGAGCCCTGTGATGTCGCACAGCGCGGCGAGCGCCTTGCCCGCATAGTCCGGGTGCGCCGTGATACCGGTGCCGATCGCGGTCGCGCCGAGGTTGATCTCGCGGATCAGCGCCGAGGCTTCGGTGAGACGTGCGATGTCTTCCTCGATCATTACCGCGTAGGTCGAGAACTCCTGGCCGAGGGTCATCGGCACCGCGTCCTGCAACTGCGTGCGGCCGATCTTCAGCAGGTGCGCAAATTCCTCGGCCTTCGCGGCGAAGGCGGCGCGCAGGTATTCCATGGCTTTCAGCAGCCGCTCGATCGCGAAGCAGGTCGCGATACGGATCGCCGTCGGGTACACGTCATTGGTGCTCTGCGCCATGTTGACGTGCTCGTTCGGATGCAGGTACTTGTACTCGCCACGCTTGTGGCCGAGGATTTCGAGCGCGCGGTTGCAGATCACCTCGTTCGCGTTCATGTTGGTAGAGGTGCCCGCGCCGCCCTGGATCACGTCGACCACGAACTGGTCATGCAACGACCCTCGCCGGACCTCGCGGCATGCGGCGACGATCGCATCGCGAAGGCCGGGGTCCAGGAGGCCGAGTTCGGTGTTGGCTTCCGCTGCCGCCTGCTTGACGGAAGCGAGCGCGCCGATCAGGTCCGGATAGGCCGAGATGGTCGTCCCGGTGATCTGGAAGTTCTCCTTGGCCCGCAGCGTATGGACACCGTAGTAGGCGTCGTCCGGGACTTCGCGGTCGCCGAGCAGGTCGTGTTCGATCCGTACGTTGCTCATGTCTCCTCCTGTTTCGCGGATGGAATGATGCGGAATGCGACGAGACCGCAGCCATCGTAGCGCGCGATCTGCGCGCTGGCGAATGGCTTTTCTTCCGCTCAGGAGCTGCGTTCGGCGAGGTAGTGGCGCGTGATCACCGCTTCGCCTTCGACCTGGAAGCTGCGGGCGTTCGCCTCGAGTTCCGTGCTCGCGACGGTGGCGCGCGATCGCTGCCGCAGGTAGTCGGCCCACGAGGTGACGATGAAGCGCTCGACGTACCGCGTCGGGTCGCCGAGATCGCGGTAGATGCGCCAGAAGGTTGCGCCGTCGCGCCGGCGCGGCACCGCGAGCAGCCGCACCGCATCGAGAAAAGGCGATGCATCCGCCTCGCGAATGCAATAGACCACTTCGACTGCGACCGGGCCGGCTTCGAATTCGGGCTCGCTTGCGAGCGAGAGTTCGTCCGATTGCGCGACCTGCGTGACTTCGTCGTCCGCACCCATGCGAAGCGGATAGGGCCGGGCGAGCGCCACGCTCGCGAGCATGCCGGCGGCGGCGATGCACAACGCGGCCGGCAATCCCAGCAGGCTGGAGACGGCACCCCACAGCGCCGATCCGAGCGCGAAGGAACCCAGCGAGCACAAGGTATGCATCGACGCCGCCCGCGCGCGAACCCAGGGCGATGCGCTGGTCTGCGTGGCGGCGTTGAAGGTGGACATCATCGTCATCCACGCCGCGCCGCCGATCACGAAGGTCACGTACACCGCGGCGTGCCAAGTCACCAGTGCACCGACCAGCATGGCGATGGCGAAGATCACGCAGCAGCCCATGGCGAGCGCGTCGAGCCCATAGCGCGCACGCATGCGCCCGACGAAGAAGCCCGCCGCGACCGCGCCGCTGCCCAGGCAGGCCATCAACAGGCCGAAGCCCGCTGCGCCGAGTTCGAGCCGCTGCTGCGCGATCACGGGCAGCAGCGCCCACAGCGCCGAACCGAGCCCCGAGTAGGCTGCGGTCCGCACGAGCTGCGCGAAGATCGCCGGCGAATGGCGCGCATAGCGCAGCGCGCTGACCATGCCGGCCCAGAGCCGTTCCGCCGGCAGCTTGCCGACCGTGGGTGGCGCGGGCGGCCAGCGACGGGTGGCGTAGCTCATGCCGATGGCGGTGAGCACCGCGAACGCGAACACCGCGCCGCCGCCGGTCCACGCGAAGATCAGCCCCGCCAGCGCCGGCCCGACCGCGCGTGCGCCATTGAAGGACATCGAGATCAGCGTGATGGCCTGCGGCAGTTGCTTGCGGCCCACGGCATCGCTGACCGCCGAGTTCCACGACGGCGATTGCAGCGCGGTGCATACGCCGAGCAGGAAGGTGAAGAAGAGCAACGTCGTCGGCCCGGCCCACCCGACGAAGGCGAGCGCGGTGAGCAGCAACGCCGCCGCCGCGTAGACGCCCTGCACGCGCAGCATCAGCTTGCGGCGATGCGTGGTATCGGCCAGCACACCCGCCGGCAGCGACAGCAGGAACATCGGAAGAAAGGAAGCGGTCTGAACCAGCGCCGAGAGAAACGACGAACCCGTGACCTCGATCATCAGCCACGAAGCGGCCATGTTGAGCATGGCGTTGCCGACGAAGAAGAGACTGCCGGCAGTCCAGAGCCCGCGGAAGGCCTCGGTCTTCAGTGGACTCCAGATGGACGGCGCGGACGTGGCAGTGGCAGCGGGTGTGTTCAAGCGCGGGAATCCATCGGCGGGCGCCGGCCATTATCTGCGCGTGCCGCCCTCCGGCGGAGTCGCCCGGCGGACAGCGGCATCAGCCGCGCTTGCGCAGGAACACGTGGTTCGCCCGCTCGCCGGCCACGCTGCGATGGCATTCGTAGCCGAGCGCATGCAGGTCGAGGCCCTGGAAGAGGTTCTCGCCCGAACCCATCAGCACCGGTCGCACCGCGAGATGCAGCTCGTCGATCAGCCCGGCCTGCAGGTACTGCCTGACGGTCGAAACACCACCGCCGAGGCGCACGTCGCGCCCGCCCGCCGCGGCCTTCGCCTGCTCGAGCGCCGCGTGAATGCCTTCGGTCACGAAGCGGAACTCGGTGCCGCCCTTCATCCCGAGCGGTTCGCGCGGATGGTGCGTGAGAACGAAGACGGGCGTGTGGTACGGCGGCTCGTCGCCCCACCAGCCCTTCCAGCTGTCGTCGGGCCATGGACCGCGCACCGGGCCGAACATGTTGCGCCCGAGGATCCAGGCGCCCAGGTTCGTGAAGCCTTCTTCGGCCATCGAGTTGTCGATGCCGGTTTCGCCGTCGCCGCCGCCATCACCATGCATTGCGCGGAAGAAGCGCGTCGGGAAGACCCACTCCATCAGCTCCGGCCCGCGAACACCGAGCGGGTTCTGCAGGTCCTGCGCCGGCCCCGCGCTGAAGCCATCGAGAGAGACCGAGAAGCTTTGTACACGTAGTTTGGGCATCGGGGGATTCTTGCAGGCACAGGCACGCCCCGCAACCGGACCTTCGATTCGGTTGACATGCCTCGTTGCGCAGGGACACCATGCATGAACTCATCGATCTGCAAGGAGGCCCTTTTGTACGCATGCTCATCCCTCACCGGCGACACGCTCGTCCGACGCGCCGTGTGCCTGTGCCATCGGCCGGAGCTTCATTCACTGACCCGTCGCATCAACGCAGAACTCACGCGCCGCGGCTTCGTGGCCGGCATGGCCGCATCAGTTGCGGCGCTCGGCTTTCCGTTGAAGGCGAAGGCTCAGACCCCCGCACCGCCGAAGTCGACACTGTTTACCAACGTTCGCATTTTTGACGGCCGCTCCGCCTCGCTGCGCGACGGCCATCTGCTCGTGGAAGGCAATCGCATCAAGTCGATCGGTGCCGGGACGCCGGCGACACCTGCAGGCGCGCAGCTCATCGATTGCAAGGGCCGGGTGATGATGCCGGGGCTGATCGATGCGCATTGGCACTCGCTGTTCGCGGCCTTGCCGCTGCCGGTGCTCCTGCAAGGCAACATCGGCTACATCCATCTGGCGGGCAGCGCGGAGGCCGAGCGCACGCTGTTGCGGGGCTTCACCACGGTGCGTGACCTCGGCGGCCCCACCTTCGCGTTCAAACAGGCGATCGACGAGGGGCTGATCCCCGGGCCGCGCATCTATCCGTGCGGCGCGATGATCACCGGCAGCGGCGGGCATGGCGACCTGCGCCCGCTTTCGGATGTGCCGCGCACGCCTGGCGTGCCGAGCTTTACCGAGAGGACCGGCGCGGCCGCGATCGTGGACGGTCCCGACGAGATCCGCCTGCGCGTGCGCGAACAGCTCACGCAGGGTGCATCGCAAGTCAAGATCGTGGGCGGCGGCGGTGTCTCGTCGCCGCGGACCCCGCTCGACCTGACGACCCTGAGCGAGGCCGAGGTGCGTGCGGCCGCCGAAGTCGCGAGGGACTGGAACACCTACATCACGGTGCACGCCTACGCGTCGAACACGGTGCAGCGCGCGATCAATGCGGGCGCGGGTTGTGTCGAGCACGCACACCTGATGGACGAAGCGACAGCCAGGCTGATGGCCGACAAGGGCGTCTGGCTCAGCACGCAACCTTTTCTGTCCGACGAGGACACCGGACGGCTGACCGGCCAAGGCGCCATCTCCGCGCAGCAGGTCTTCGGGGCCACGGACGGCCTCTACAAGCTCGCGAAGAAGTACAAGATCAAGACCGCCTTCGGCTCCGACATGCTGTTCTCGCCCGCGCTTGCGCAGCGGCAGGGCATCATGCTGACGCACCTCACGCGCTGGTTCTCGAACAGCGAAATTCTCACGATGGCAACGTCGACCAATGCGCAGCTGATGGCGCTATCGGGGCCGCGCAATCCCTATCCGGGCAAGCTGGGCGTGCTGGAAGAGGGCGCTTATGCAGACCTGTTGCTGGTCGACGGCAATCCGCTCGACAACATCGCGCTGCTCGCCACGCCGGACACGAGCCTGATGATCGTGATGAAGGACGGCAAGATCCACAAGAACACCCTCAAGGCCTGAACGCAGGGCCCATGGGCGGCGGGCCCCGTCAGCGGCGTTTGCCGCGGCCGCTTTTCTTGCCGGTTTCGGCAACCTGCGCGCTTGCAACGGCGGGGCCGCGCGTGTTCGCGTCGTCGAGCCACAGGAGTCCGTCGACGTACGACATGAACTTGTTGAGGTACTCCGGCGAGAGATCGTGCATCAGCGTGAGTGCGCGGTGCACGAGGTGATGCGAGTTGAGCGGCCCCGCGTTTTCCGGCACCTTGGCCAGTGATTGATTGAGCCGGCGATCGGCACTCAGGCGCGACCAGGTGCTCCTGAAGTAGCTCAGTGTCTTCAGTTCGCCCGAGGGAACGGGCGTGGCTGCAGGGCCGACGCCGGATGGCGATGCGTGCTGTCCGATGTGCTCCACCAGTTCCGCGAGTGCGCTGCGCTGGATCGGCTGCAGCTCCTTGGCGGATGCAACTTCCGCGACCTCGCGGGACTTCTGCAGCGCTTCGGCATAGGCCGCCATGTGCGTCTGCAACCGCTCGTCCAGCAAGCGCCGCGCTTCACCGCCGTAGCCAGCCGCACGACGCGCGAGCGCCTCGATGAAATGAAAGCGCACCGGATCGAAGCGGTGGTCGCCGCGCTGGCGCCACTCATCGATGGTGGCGTTGCTGTCGCTGGCTGCGTCGTTACTCACGATGCCCGGGAATGCTGTTCGAAGGCCGAGGGGTCGGCGCCATTTCAACGCGGCGATTCCGCGCGCGTCCTTCCGCATCGGCGTTGGACGCCACCGCCTGCTCAGCCCCGAAAGCCGCCGCGAAGACCGATGACGACGGCAGCCCTTCTTCGATGAGCGCGCGCGTCACCGTCAATGCGCGTTGCGCCGAGAGTTCCCAGTTGTCCGCGAACTGCTTGCTGCCGCCGCGCACCTGGCGGTCGTCGGTGAAGCCGCTCACCATCAGGATCTCCTCGCGCGAGCGCAGGTAGGCGGCGAGCGGTCCGGCGAGGGTCCTGAGCAACTGGCGACCTTCGGGCTGCAGATCAGCCGAGCTGACCGCAAACAGCACGCTGCCGCTGATGCCGATGCGCCCGTTGTTCAACGTCACGCGGCCGGCAGCGAGTGGGCCCTGAAGGGCCTTCTCCAGCGCTTCGCGGCGCTGCGCCTCGATGCGGCGCTTCTGTACTTCGTCCTGCAGCTTCGATGTGAGGTCGAGCTGCATGCCGATCGCGCACACGAGGATCAGCACAAAAGCGCCGAGCAGGCCCGCCATCAGGTCGCCGAAGACCGCCCAGACCGGTACCTCCGGCTCGAGGCCGGCATCGACGTCGTCGTGCATCACGCTTCGCTGCCTGCGGTGGCCTGGCGGTTCGCGATCTGCTGGAGGTCTTCGACCACCTGCTTCTGCGACATGATGCTCAGGTCGATCACTTCGCGCGCCTGCGCGACATAGTAGGCAAGCTGCTCGTCGCTGCGCGCGATGGACTTGCCCAGCGCTGCTTCGATGCGCTGCAGATGGCCCACCAGCTTGTCGTTCGATTCGCTGAAGAGGCCGACTGCATGGCCGAAGGATTCGCCGAGGCTCGCCACTTCGACCGCGCTGCCGGTGAGCTGCGCGGCGACTTCGCCCATCTTGCCGGTCTCGGCTTCGAGTTGTTCAGTGAAGCGGCTTCCGACGCGCTCCAGCAGGTCGGCCGAAGAAGCCACTAGCGCATCGATGGCGCCTCGCTGTTCGGTCGAGGCATGGTTTACCGCCTCCAGCAAGGTCTTCAGCGTTTCGAGGATGTGGCTGCGCTCTTCCAGCATCGCGTTGTCGCGCGCCATGCTGTCGGAGAGCTTCTGGCGCAGTTCGGCGACCACCTCGGCTGCGGCCTTCGGGGCTTCCGATGCGGCTTCGAGCAGTCGGGCTGTCTCGGCGATGGTGCTCTTCGCATGTGCTTCGGACTGCGCCGCGATATCGCGCGCGGTCTGCGCCATGGCTTCGCTGAGTTGCTGCTGCTGCGTCGCCGCGTGTTCCCCGGCCTGCTGCCATTCCTGATGCAGCGAAGCAGCCATCGATTCGAGCGAGTGGTTCCATGCCGACAGGCGCTGTTCGTCGCGTGCGGCGAGTTCGGTCTGGAGATTCGCGTGCGAGGCGTCGACCTTTGCCAGGAGGACTGCCGAGTGCTGCTCGAAGGACGCGGCGGCGGCGGCAAGTGCCTGTTGCGTGTCGGTTGCGAGCTTCTCACTCGTGCGCTCGTGCTGCGCCAGTGCGCCGCCCCAGGTGTCGGAAACGCTGCCCACCGTGCTTCGCAGGTGGGAGGAGACGTCTTCGACCACGGCAGCCGAGCGTTGCTCGAAGGTCTCGGTGAATTGGCCGAGCGCGCCGCGCAGGTCGGTCGAGAGTGCTTCGTTCGTGTTCTGGTGCTGCGAGAGTGCGCTCTTCCATGTCTCGGCGACGCTGGCGGTCATCGTCTCGAAGCGGCCCGAGAGCCCTTCGAGCTGCAACTGCACCGTGCTCGCGACCTTGTCGTGCAGCGAGGCGGTCTCGCGCGCAATGCCGGCCATGGTCGTCTCGACCACCGGTTGAATGGTGGCGCCTGCGATGCGCGCGCTTTCGGTGAGGCTCTGCTGCAGCGATTGCCCAACCGATGTGGCCAGCCCGGTGTAGGCGGCCTCGGCGCGTGCGTGGAAATGATCCTGGCTCGCGGCAAGACGCTCGCTGATGGCCACGCTTTGCTGCTCCATCGTCGTCATCACGGCGTGCAACTGGCGGACCAGATCGGGCATCACCTGGGCCTGCTGCTGCAGCAACCTGAACGATTCCTCGCGCTGATGCGCCAACGAGTGCACGCGCAGGCTGGTGGCGATCCGCGTGTCCAGCAGTTGTCCGGCGCGCAGGCGCTCGCGTCGGCACAGCGCCGAGGCGAGGCCCAGCATCGCCGAGGCGGCAACGCCGGCGACCGAGGTGCCGAAAGCCAGCCCCAGGCCCTTGACCGGCGCGGAGAGCGATGCGCGTACTGCTTCGAGATCAGTCGCGCTGTCGAGTGCCAAGCCGGTGCCCTTGAGCGTGACCACCATGCCGACGAAAGTGCCCAGCATGCCGAGCAGCACGAGCAGGCCCACGAGATAGGGCGTCAGCGCCGGACCGGGCAGCCCGACGCGTTCGCCTTCGACGCGCAGGCGCACGGCATTGCGCAGCGAAGGATGCAGGGTGTCGAGCCAGTCGGCGAGCTTCGGGGGCGATTCAGTAGTCGTCGCGGTGGCCTGCACCAGCGACGAAGTCGCCTGCTGGTAGCGATGCAGTTCCAGCGCGCCGACGATGTAGAACGCGGCGATGAGCACGATGACCGAGAGCGCCAGTGCGTTCGTGCCGGCATAGCCGAGGCCCACCCAGCCCACGGCCGCCAGGCCGGCCACGAGGACGGCATGTTGAAGAAGTCTGTTCATGAATGCGGGTTACTTCATGCGAAGGGCATCGAGCAGCCCTTCGACGGGTTGAAATCGAAAATCCAGTTCGGCGAGCAGCACGTCGCGTGCGTCGCGGCGGAAGATGTCGAGCCACGCACCGCTTTCGGTCGAGCCGGCGTCCTGGCGCAGCCGGCCGAAATGCTTCTCGAGCACCTTGGGAACGGTCGACAAGAGGCTGCGTTCGCGCGTGCCCAGCACTTGTTCCATCACGACATCCACCGCGGCCAGCTTCGCCATCTCGGGCGAGCGGGCCGCGAGCCGCGACCGCAACTTGCCGCGCAACGCGCCGACACCCCCTTCGATGGCCTGCTGCCGCGCCTGGTAGCGCTGCCGATAGGGCGAAAAGTCGGTCTCGGCGTCATCCGCTTCGGTGTGCGTCTGCTGGGGTGCGGCGAACGTGCTGTCTTCGGCGATCGCCTTGGCGAGCGCGGCCCGCACGCGTTGGCATTCGCCTTCTTCGGCGCGGGATGCGCTCTTTGCTCCGGATGCGACCGAAGCGCTGGCCACAGGCACGCCGTCGAGGGCTGCGGAAAGGGAAATGGCGTCCGTCCAGCTGAACCATTGGCTCAGCCGATCCGACGTGGATGCGCCGGATTCGCGAACATCGGGGCCGGCGAGTCGATCGAGCAAGCGAATGAGCGCCGAGCCGGTCAAACTCCTGCGCATCGACACTTGTGCACCTTACCGCCAGCCGGAAAAACCCAGCAGTCTAACTGATGGGGCCTTCCGAACCGCGCCCAGAGGGGTGGGTGAGGGTAAGCACCTGCAACGCGGCGTTCAGTCGAGCCACTGCAGCCCGTTGACCGCGATGTCGTAGCGGGCGCTTTCCTGGGGCGTCATGGCGGCTTCGAGCTGCGAGAGTTCCAGCCGCTCGTCGTCGTGCGCGACCCATTCGAAGAGATGCGAAGGCGGCATGTCAGTCACCTCGTCCTGGTCGCTCCAGGACTGGAGACGCGCGGGCGCGCTTTCGAGAAGGAGTCGCAGGAACAGCGCTCGCTCCAGCCGGACCTGGGCGCGTTCTTCGACGCTCATCGCGTTGGCGAGTTGGTCGATCCGTTCCTGGTACAGGGTCATGCGAAGCCACAGCTCGTCACATGACAGGTCGGGGTACTTCCAGACCTTTGGCGACAGGCGCTTGCACCCGAAGTGGATACGTGAGCAGGCCAGCGCCTGCAGGAGCCGAAGGATCAGTTGCTGCGAGGACTGCGAAGACGCGCTCATCTTGAGCGCATCAAAGCAAAGGCGTGGGGAAGTCCGCGTAGGACGATTCGCCGTCCTCAAGCGGGCGTCTGTCGCCGGGCGTCGTCCAGCGCACGGTGGGCGAGCAGGAAGGTGGCGGCGTTCCAGCTCTGCCCAGCCATGCCCATGGGCTCGAGGGTGCGGCCGTGGAACCATTCGGTGAAGCGCCAATCGCCATGCGCATTCGCTCGCGCAAGGTGGGCGAGTGCTTGCCACGCCTGCTGGCGCAGCCCGAGCTGCGCCAGCGCCAGCACCCAGTAACCGCCGACGAAAGGCCAGATGCCGCCGTTGTGGTACTGGTGCATCAGGTTCTGCTGATGCCGAGCCATGTACGGCCGCCACAGCGGGTGCTGCTGCGTCAGCGGATGCAGCGCCACGCGCACCGGCCACGGCTCGGCGGCCTGAGCCGTTGCGATGGTGTTCACGATGCGATGTGACATCGCCTCGTCGGCCAGGCGGCCCTGGATTGCGAGCAGGTTGCCGAACACGTCGCCCTCGTCGCCGACCACCGAGAGGTTGACGAAGCTGAGGTACAGCCCCGGATCGCGCCGTCCGCGCCGCGCGTAGTGCCCGAGAAGCCGTGCGCGGTGGTACTCGGGCAGGTCGCGCTGGAAGGGGTTGAAGAGGTGGTTGAAGTGGTAGTGCGTCTCTTCAGCATGCGCGAGGGCGAAGCGGCGCTTGACCTCGTACCAGAGCGCATTGGTGTAGAGCACATAACCCGAGCGCGGCATGATGTCCGCCCAGTCGCTCGCCTCGTTCTGCTGCAGCAGGCGGAAGTGCTGGTGCTCCTGCGCGAGCAACCAGTTGATCGCGCGTTCGACGCCGTCCTGCCAGTGCGCGGCATCGACACTGCCGGCGCGTCGCACATGATCCACCGCGATCAGCCACCACAGGGTGGCGTCGATGCAGCCGAGATACCAGAAGTCGGCATCCAGGCCTTCCGGGTCGACGTACTTCGGGACCTGGCCATTGGGCGCCTGCTGCGCGGCGAGCGCTTCGAGGCTCGCAACCGCGCCTTGCTCGAGCGACGGCACGCCGCTGCCGCACATTGCCATCACGCAGATCGCCGCATCGCGCCCGAAGATGCGCGTGTAGCGGCGCGCGACCGCTGCCTCGGTGCGGCTCGCAGCCAGGATCCCGTGCGGCGTGAGGTTGCGCTCGAGGAGTTCGAGCGAGGCCTGCGAGCAGGTGTCGATGAGTGCGAGATCGTCGGGCGCGAGGCTGGTCACATCAATGATTGTGACGAGGTTGGTCGCCCGCCACACCGCGGTACTTGATCGCAAGTTCCATGCAAGCGCCTGACTCGAGTTGACCGACGGTCGAGCGGTAGACCTCCTGCCATGGCGTCTGGCTCGGCCGGATCGGTGGCACACCTTCGCTCTTGCGGCGCGCGATCTCTTCGTCGGACACCAGCATGTTGCATTGCCCGGCATTCACGTCGATGCGGATGACGTCGCCGGTTCGCAGCCAGGCCAGCCCGCCACCGATGGCGCTCTCGGGCGAGGCGTTGAGGATCGACGGGCTGTCCGAGGTCCCCGATTGCCGCCCGTCTCCCAGAGTGGGAAGACTGGTGATCCCGCGCTTGAGCAGCGCATCCGGCGGCTGCATGTTCACGACTTCCGCGGAGCCGGGCCAGCCGACGGGTCCCGCGCCGCGTATCACGAGGATGCAGTTCTCGTCGATGGCGAGCGCCGGGTCGTTGATGCGTGCGTGATAGTCGTCGGAGTCTTCGAAGACGATCGCGCGGCACTCGAACTGGCCTTCCGCGCCAGGACGGCTCAGGTAGCGCTCGCGAAACTCCGCGGAGATCACGCTCGCCTTCAGGATCGCGAAGTCGAAGAGATTGCCGCTGAGAACGAGGAAGCCGGCGCGATCCTTGAGCGGATGCGCGAACTCGCGGATCACCTCGCGGTTCACGCTTTGTCGATCCTGGATGTTCTGCGCCATCGTCTTGCCGGTGACCGTCGGCCGCGCGCTGCGCAACAGGCCCGCCTGCTGCAGTTCCCACATGATGGCTGGAACGCCTCCCGCGCGATGGAAGGCCTCGCCGAGGTACTTGCCCGCCGGCTGCATGTTGAGCAGAAGCGGTACATCGAAGCCGAACTCGGTCCAGTCGCTCGGACGCAGATCCACGCCCGCATGACGCGCCATGGCCATCAGATGCGGTTGCGCGTTGGTGGAGCCGCCGATCGCGGCGTTGACGACGATGGCATCGAGGAATGCGTCGCGCGAGAGGATCGATGAGGGGCGCCGGTCCTCGAAGGCCAGTTCGACGATGCGGCGGCCGGTTTCGTAGGCGATCTGTCCGCGCTCACGGTAGGGCGCGGGAATCGCGGCGCAACCGGTCAACGACAGGCCCAATGCTTCTGCGAGCGCATTCATGGTCGAGGCCGTGCCCATGGTGTTGCAGTGCCCCACCGAAGGCGCCGATGCGGTGGCGATGTCCATGAACTTCGCTTCGTCGATCTTGCCGGCCGCCAGCAGCTTCCGGCTTTTCCAGATCGCCGCACCGGAGCCCACGAGTTCACCTTCGAACCAGCCATCCAGCATCGGGCCGCCAGACAGCACGATGGTGGGGATGTCCACGGTCGCAGCGGCCATGACCTGCGAGGGCGTCGACTTGTCGCAGCCTGTGGTCAGTACGACTGCGTCGATCGGATAGCCGTGCAGGATCTCGACCAGCGCCATGTAGGCCAGGTTGCGGTCGATCGCCGCCGTGGGCCGCCTGCAGTTCTCGAAGGTCGGATGCACGGGGAACTCCATCGGAATGGCCCCGGCATCGCGGATGCCGTCGCGTACGCGTTTTGCCAGTTCGAGATGGACGCGGTTGCACGGATTCAGGTCGCTTCCCGATTGCGCGATCCCGATGATGGGTTTGCCCGAGCGCAGTTCCGCCGGCGTGATGCCGTAGTTCATGAAGCGCTCCAGATAGAGCGCGGTCATGTCGATGTGGTCGGGGTTGGCGAACCAGTCCTGCGATCGGAACCGCCGGGCGGTGCGGGGAGCGTCGGTCATGCGCCGTACCAGCCTGCGTCCACGAAGTACTCGCGCCCCGAGCAACGGGCCGCATCGTCCGAGGCGAGAAAGAGCGCCATCGCCGCGACATGGGCCGGATCGATGCGCTGGTGCAGGCACTGCGCGGCGACGACCTGCGCTTCGCTTTCGGGGGTTTGCCACAGCTTCATCTGGCGCGGCGTGCGGACTGCACCCGGGACGATGCAGTTGACGCGGATGTTGTACCTGCCGAGGTCGCGCGCCAGTCCCTTGGTCAGCCCTTCGATGCCCGCCTTGGCCGTCATGTAGATCGACAGGCTGGCCAGCGCGAGGTGCCAGGAGATGGAGCCGAGGTTGAGGATCACGCCGCCGCCGGCTTCGCGCATGCCGCCCGAGACAGCTTGCGCGCAGAAGAACTGGTGCCGCAGGTTGACGGCGATGCGCTGGTCCCAGTAGTCCGGCGTGACGGCGCCGACTTCGTGGCGGTCGTCGTTGGCGGCGTTGTTGACGAGGACGTTGATGGCGCCTCCCGATGCCTGGATCGCGTCGAAGGTCGCCTGCACGGCCTGGATGTCGGTCAGGTCGCAGCGGTGAAAGACGGGCGGGTGCGCGGTGTCGCGCAGCTTCGATTGAAGCGCCCGGCCGTCCTCGTCCGCAATGTCCAGGAAGAACACCTTGGCCCCTTGCCGGGCGAAGGCTTCGACCATGGCCGCGCCGATGCCGGAGCCCCCGCCCGTGATGACGACGCGCTTGCCGGAAAGGCTCGGATAGATGGCTGACATGGATGGTTCCTTTTCTTGTTGGGGGGTTCGTGTCTCAGGAAACGGCAATGCCGCGGGAGGACAGATTGCGGTAGAGGGCCCTGACGCCGAAGGTCCAGGGTGCGATCGCATCCGAGCGCTGAACCTGATTGACCAGCGTGCCCAGCGACGGCGTCGAGATCGTCACGCGGTCGCCAAGGCGGTGCGTGAAGCCCTTGCCGTCGGCGCCGCGGTCCTTGATGGGGGAGAACATCGTGCCGAGGAACAGGAAGAAGCCGTCCGGGTACTGGTGGTGTGCACCGCAGGTCTGTCGCACGAGATCGGCGGGGTCGCGGCTGATCTCGGCCATGCGGCTCGCGCCTTCCAGCGTGAAGCCGTCGTCCTGGCCTTCGATGGTGAGGTTCACGGTGCATGTGCGGATGGTGTCCAGCGTGAATTCGTCATCGAACAGGCGCACGAACGGACCGATCGCGCAGGAGCCGTTGTTGTCCTTGGCCTTGCCCAGAAGGAGGGCGCTGCGGCCTTCGATGTCGCGCAGATTGACATCGTTGCCCAGCGTCGCTCCGACGATCTGTGCGCGGCTGTTCACGGCCAGCACGATCTCGGGCTCGGGGTTGTTCCACGATGAGCTGGGGTGCAAGCCGACGTCGGCGCCCAATCCGACCGCCGACATGGGTTGAGATTTCGAGAACACCTCGGCATCGGGGCCGATGCCGACCTCCATGTATTGCGACCACGTGCCCTGGCGAATCAGTTCGCGCTTGAGCGCTTCCGCTTCCGGCGAGCCGGGCCGGATCGTCGACAGGTCCGACCCGATCGTGCGCTGAAGGTCGATGCGGATCTGTTCGGCCTTGGTGGCGTCACCGCCGGCCTGTTCCTCGATGACGCGCTCCAGCAGGCTCACGGCGAAGGTGACGCCGCATGCCTTGATGGCCTGCAGGTCGCATGGCGCCAGGAGCTTCTCGGCGCCGGCTTCTGCCGAGGCTGTCACGGATTTGTCGAGCCAACCGGCCACAGCGCCGAGCGATTCCCCCTGGCAGTTGCGGACGAACTCCACGAGGTCATGCCGATCGAGAAGGTCGGACACGGTGGGCGCCGAAGCGGTGATGTCGACCACTTGACCTTCGCGCACCAGCACGACGCAAGGCCCGTTGACGGGGCCGGCACGCCAGACCCGGCCCACGAGCAAGGCGTTGGAGACGTCGGTGGGAAGAAACGATGAATGAAGGTTCGATTGCATTGGAGGATCTACTGGAGGGGTTCCGGCAAAACGGGGCGAGAGGGGTGAGAGGGGTGAATCTCGAAGCTGCTTTCCATGCGCCAGTTCTTTTCGAGCGTGCGCGTGCTGCCGACCACATCGACTTCCGCGCGCAGCCGGATGTCGGCGCTCGATGCGCCGATCCCCAGCTCGAACTGGCCCGGCTCGACGATTCGCGCACCGGACATGCCGGTAAAGGCCAGCATGTCCACCGGGACGCGGAAGGTCACATGGGCGACCTCGCCGGGGTTCAGTTCCACACGTCCGAAGGCCTTCATTTCGCGCACCGGTCGCACCACACTGGCCAGTCGGTCGCGCACGTAAAGCTGTGGAATCTCCACACCCTTTCGTAGTCCTGTGTTGACGACTTCGAAACTGAGCACGATCTCGCCGTCCTCGATGGGGGTGGGAGAAGGCGCCACTTCAAGATTGCGGTATTCGAAGCGCGTATAGCCGAGGCCATGGCCGAAGGGATATCGGCTGCCGAAGTGGCGGGCGATCGGCGTTCCCCCGCTCTTGAACTTGTGGTTGTAGTAGTACGGCATCGCGCCGACGTTGTCCGGCACGGAGACGGTCAGCCGGCCCGTGGCCTCGGCGCGGCCCGAAAGGACTTCGGCGATGGCCGTGCCGCCTTGCTGGCCGCCGGAGAACGCCATCACGAAGGCGGCGATCCGATCTTCCAATCCGCCGAGGTTGTAGGGGCGCCCGCTGGTCAGCACGACCACGGTCGGTGTACCGGTATCGACCACGGCCTGCAGCAACTGCTGCTGCACACCGGGGAGATCGAGTGAATCGGCATCGGAGCCTTCGCCGATCGTGCCCGTCTGGAAGAGGCCTGCAAGGTCGCCGACGAAGACGAAGGCGGCATCCGCATTGCGGGCGGCTTCGACAGCCTCGGGAATCTGGTCGGTGCGAAGCGAAACGGGGGAGGTGGGTTTGACCGTGCCCGCGCGTACGTCGCCGGGGAACACCGGTGCCCCCTTTTGGCGGACTTCGATGATCGAGCAGCCCTTGGCATAGCGCACGTTGCTTGCGCCATAGGTCGCTTGCAGGCCCTGCAGCGGCGTCACGATGTGCCGCGTGTCTTCGAGCTGGTTGTGCAGGACGACGTGCGCGGGATAGCTGTAGCCGCTGAGCATCGCCAACGGATCGTCCGCCGTCGGCCCGATGACAGCGATGTGGGGCGTACCGGCTGGGCTGAGCGGCAGCAGGTCATTCCGGTTCTCCAGCACCACGATCGCTTGACGAGCCGCTTCCAGAGCCGTCGCGACGACTTCCGGTGTACGCAGCGCGGGCGGCGCCGCAGGGTCCTCGAAGGTCTTCTCGAACAGGCCCAGTCGAAACTTCTCCGTGAGGACGCGAGAGACGATGCGGTCGACGGTCGCCATCGAGATGAGGCCGCGCTCGATCGCCTCTGCGAGGTGCTGCGCGCAATCGTCCGCAGGCAGTTCGACATCCAGACCGGCGTTGAACGCCAGGGCCGCGGCCTCGGCCGCATCCGCCGCCACCGCGTGGTGCTGGTAGAGCAAGCTCACCCCCACGTAGTCGGCCACCACGAGGCCGTCGAAGCCCCATTGCTCGCGCAGCACTTCGGTCAGCAAATGGCGAGAGCTGTGGGCCGGCTCGCCGTCGATGTCGTGATAGGCCGGCATCACCGAGCCTGCGTTCGCCTGCTTCACGGCCATCTCGAACGGAAGCAGGAACACGTCGTTCAGCTCGCGCCAGCCGACATGCACCGGGGCGTGGTTGCGTGCGCCCTCGCTGAACGAATGGCCCACGTAGTGCTTCAGCGTCGCGAGCACGTCGCGCCGGGGGCCCTGGATGCCGCGAACGTAGCGCGTCGCCATGACGCCGACGAGATACGGGTCCTCGCCGAAGGTCTCTTCCGTGCGCCCCCAACGAACATCGCGCGACACATCGAGGACGGGCGCCAGTCCTTGCTGGCATCCCAACTCGCGGCATTCGAAGCCGATCTTCTCGGCCACCTGCTCGACCAGTGCCGGATTCCAGGTGGCGCCGAGAGCCAGCGGAGACGGGAACAGCGTGCCGTCGCGGGTCATCATCCCTGCGAGACACTCCTCATGCGAAATCGCTGGGATGCCCAGGCGTGTCTCGTTCTTCAGATAGCGCTGCAGCTTGTTGAGTGCGCGCAAGCCGCTGCCCGCCTCGACACTGCGCGTGCCGAGGGGCCTCGTGATCTGTCCGATGCCGTTGGCCAGGCGTCGCAGCACCGAATCGGCATCGCTGGCAGCGACAAAGGCCTCGCCGGGACGCACCCGGTGTTCACCGGTCTCGGACAGGATCAGCCAGAAGGCGTGCATCTGGGCGATCTTTTCTTCGAGCGTCATGCGTCCGAGCAGGTCGCTCACACGTACCGCCACCGGCTGTGCAGGGTCCTTGTAGAGGGGCGTGGAGGAAGTCATCGTGCCGCCCAGAGCATTCCGCGTTCGAGCAGCGTGCGCATCTGGGGCACCTCGAATTCGCTGGCGACATGGCCGAGCGCGCTGTAGAACACGCGGCCTTTGCCGTGCCGGCGCTTCCATGCCACCGGCATCACCACGCCATCGATCCACGGCGCATGCTCGCCGGTGAATCTCGTCGTCGCCAGCACCTCGTTCGAGGGGTCGACGTGCATGTAGTACTGCTCCGAGCGGTAGTCGAAGTCGCCGATGCCCTCCATCACGGGATCGTCCGGTTTCGCGATGTTCACTCGGAAGTCGATGACGTTCCCGGGGTGGGCGACCCACTGGCCCCCTGTCATGAACTGGTAGTCGACAGCATCGCGAAACGCGTCGCACATCCCACCGTGAAAGCCCGCGAGGCCGACGCCTTCGCGCACCGCAGTGGTCAGATTGGCGAGTTCGTCCTTCTCGATCTTGGACATCGTGATGATCGGAACGATCAGGCTCAGATGCGCAATGGCGGGATCGGCGAACGCCTTCGTCGAGTTTTCGACACGGACCTTGAAGCCGCGCTTCGTCAGCATGTCCGAGACGATCTTCGCGGCCTGGTCGGGCTCGTGCCCCATCCAGCCGCCCCACACGATCATGGCTTCGCGCATTTGAGTTGCCTTGTTCAGTTCACTGATGGGTTCAGCCGAGCCCGACTGCCGAGAAGGCGGTCGGCAATATCTGCGGCCGCTCGGGTCGGGTCTCGATGCTCACGTGGCGGCCGAGCCGCGAAGAGGTTTCGAAAGCCTCCATCACTTCGAGGACATGCAGGGCCAGTTCACCGGATGCGCGATGCGGACGATCGGCGCGGATCGCATGCGCCATGTCGGCCACGCCGATGCTTCGGTAGTTGCCGTCGCCGTAGGCATGTCCGATGGGATGGTCGGTCCATTCCTGCCCGGCCTGGGCGAGCTGGATGGTGCCGCCGAAGTAGTTTGGGTCGGGCACGATCATGCTGGCCTCGGTGCCGTAGAGCTCGATCGGCACATGCCGGTGCTTGGGCACGTCGAAGCTCGTGGCGATCGACACGATGGCGCCCGAAGCGAACTCCATCGTGCCGGCGACATGGGTGGCTACCGCGACGTCGATCTTCGTGCCCTTGAGCGGCTCGCTCGTGATGACGCGCTCGCTGCGCACACGCGAGACCGAGCCTGAGACACGCGCGACCGGCCCGATGAGGTTGACCAGCGCCGTGATGTAGTAAGGCCCCATGTCGAGCATCGGACCGCCACCCGCGGCGTAGTAGAAGGCCGGATTCGGATGCCAACGCTCATGGCCTGGGCACATGAAGGTCGCCGTGCCGGCCACGGGCTTGCCGATGGCGCCTTCATCGATGAGCTTGCGGCACGTCTGGTGCCCTCCACCGAGAAAAGTGTCAGGCGCACAGCCGACGCGAAGGCCGCGCTTGTCGGCGGCTTCGAGCAGCGTTCGCGCATGCGCTGTCGTGAGACCCAGTGGCTTTTCGGAATGGACATGCTTGCCGGCGGCGATCGCCATGAGGCCGACTTCGACATGCGCCGCCGGAATCGTCAGGTTGACGACGATCTCGATCGAAGCGTCGCGGAGAAGCGCATCGACCGAGACCGCCTTGAGCCCGAACTGCGCGGCACGCGCTTGCGCCGCTTCCGGCTTCAAGTCGGCGAGGCCCCGGATGTCGAGGATCGGAAACTTCGCTGCGGCCTTCAAGTAGGCCTCGCTGATGTTTCCGCAGCCGATGAAGCCGATACCAACCTTGTCCATGCAGCGATCCTCTACGCGGAATACTTCTTCACGATGCCGGCGAGCTCGTTGTTCACCTTGCACTGCTTCAGCGAGAACGAAGAGAGCACCTTGTCGATCTGCGATTCGGACAGGTCCTTGAACAGGCGCGCATAGGTCTGCTGCATCAGCGCGCTCGTGTAGAAGCAGAGCACCGCCGAGCTGAAGCACTTGCGGTTGTAGACCTGGGTGATCTCGTCGTCGCCGATGACGTCGTAGATCTGCTGCGCCAGCTTCCCGGTTTCCTGCTTGACCGAGGTCTGGGGCATCCACACCATCCAGTCGTCGGCGCCCAGAAGTTCCTTCTTGCGAATGAAGTCGCCGACGCGCTGCCGGTACTCCGATTCGGGGTCGAGAGTCACCAGACCCATCACGCCGACGTCCTTGTAGGTCCAGGTGGTCCAGTGCGCGCCGTGTCGCTCGAAGATGCCGATCTGGTCGTCCATCGCGCGCAGGCGATCGGGCACTGCTTCAAGCCCGCCGTTGTAGACCGAGCCGAACTCGCCGACCCACAGCGGGACGTTGTGCTTCTTCGTGAACACGGTGCCTTCGTGGTTCGTGAACTCGAGCTCCTGTCTCGCAAGGTCCCAGTGTTCGGGGCCATCGCTTCGGGGCTGACCCGCATCGATCGTCCCGGGGTACTGGCCCGGGCCGAAGCCTGCGATCGTGTAGTTGTGGCTGCTGTAGACGAGGTTGTCCGCGAAGGGCGCTTCGAGGCCAGCGAAGAGGTAGGAATAGCGATCACCTTCGAGAAAGATGATGTGCTTGGAATCGATCTTCCTCACTGCGGCCACGGCCCGCCGATAGACCGCGTTCATCAGGTCCCAGTCGGGGCGATAGTTCTTGTGGATGTTCCACGGCAGATCGCCAAACTGGTTGTTCACGCAAGGCTCGTTCATCAGGTTGAATCCTGCGACGACGGCCTCGTCCTTGTAGCGCCGGGCGATCTCTTCCCACAGCGCAATGAACCGGTCCTGGTAGTGCGAGTGGTTCCAGAACAGGCAGTGCCGGTTCGCGTTGTCCGAATGCCAATGCACGTTCTGCCAACCCTGCACCGCATGCAGGTCCAGGATCGCGTGGATGCCATGCTTCTCGCACCACTTGAGCACCTGCGTCAGCCGCTGGAATCCGGCTTCCTTGTAGACGAATGGCTGGTTGTCGTCTTCAAAGTGCCGGTAGTTCAACGGGAGCCTGATCACCGTCGAACCGAGGCTCTTGATGTACTCGATATCGGCTTCGTTGAAGAAGTGATCGTGGAACCGCTCGAAGAAGAACTCGGCCTTCGACTTGCCGAGGACTTCAGCCATCTCGAAACGCAGCGTGTGCTCCGCACCGGAGAACCCGTTGATGAAGTCTTCCATGTTCATCCAGCCGCCGACGCACGTGCCCCGCAGGCGCACGTTCTTCCCTTTCGCATCGACGATCTGGTTGCCCTTCACACTCAGAAAATCCATTTGTCCTGCTCCTGTTGATCAGTTGATTCGTTGCTCGGTCGCCGCGTCGAAGAGATGAGCGTGTTCGCGCTGTGCGGCAATGCGGATGGTTTCGCCGGGTCCGGCGGTGATGCGCTCGCGGAAGACTGCGGTAATCGGCTGTCCACCGATCTGCGCCATGACCTGCGTCTCGGAGCCCGTCGGCTCGACCACTTCCACCGTGATCGGGAAGCCTGCGTCGTCGAGCATGAAGTGCTCTGGGCGAATGCCGTAGACCGCCGCCTGTCCCGGTGTGGCTGTCGGCGCGTTCGAGAAGGGGAGGGTGAGGCCCGACCCATCGACCACGAAGCCTTCGCGCTCGACCTTGCCCTTGATGAGGTTCATTGCGGGGCTGCCGATGAAGCCGGCAACGAACAGGTTGGCCGGTCGGTCGTACAGGTCGAGCGGGGCGCCGACCTGCTCGACGACGCCGTCATGCAGCACCACGATCTTGTCGGCCATCGTCATGGCCTCGACCTGGTCATGGGTCACGTAGACGATGGTGGTTCCGAGGCGCTGGTGCAGCGCCTTGATCTCGGTGCGCATCTGCACGCGCAGCTTGGCGTCGAGGTTGGACAGCGGCTCGTCGAACAAGAACACCTTGGGGTCACGGACGATCGCGCGGCCCATCGCGACGCGCTGTCGCTGGCCGCCGGAGAGTTCCTTCGGCAGGCGACCCAGCAGCGGCTCGAGGCTGAGGATCTTCGCCGCCCGTGCGACCTTCGGGTCGATCTCGCTCTTCTTCGCGCCACTCATCTTGAGCGAGAAGGCCATGTTCTGCTCGACTGTCATGTGCGGATAGAGTGCATAGCTCTGGAACACCATCGCGATGTCGCGCGCTTTCGGTTCGAGGTCGTTGACCACGCGCTCGCCGATGCGGATCTCGCCGCCCGAGATGTCCTCCAGGCCCGCGATCATCCGCAGCAGCGTCGACTTCCCGCAGCCGGAAGGGCCGACGAGGATCACGAACTCACCGTCGTCGATCTCGACATCGACGCCGCGGATGACGGACACCGCTCCATAGTCCTTCTGGACCCTTCTGATACTCACCGAAGACATTGATTGATCCTTGTCAGTTTTCGATCCCGCATCGCATGAAACCGGCACAGCCGAGGCCAGGAACCCCGCGGAACCGGCTTTGCCGGGCCGCCGGGGTTGCCCCCTGCAAGGGGGTGCCCGAGCCACACGAAGTGGGCGAGGCTGGGGTGGGTTTCATATCAGCCTTTGACAGAGCCGGAGGTCAGGCCGGCAACGATGTGCTTCTGGGCGGCAAAGAACATGATCACGGCCGGAAGGATCGTGAGCGTGATGAATGCCAGCACCAGGTTCCAGTCGGTCGAGAACTCGCCCTGGTAGGCCATGATCCCGAGCGGCCAGGTGTAGAGCGTCTCGCGGTTGAAGACCACCAGCGGCAGCAGGTACGAGTTCCAGCTGTGCACGAAGACGATCACCGCCACTGTCGCGAGGATGGGGCGCGACAGCGGCAGCACGATGTGCCAGAAGAACCTGAAGTAGCCGCAGCCGTCGATCAACGCTGCCTCGAACAACTCCGACGGCAGCTGCTTGAAGTAGTTGCGGAACAGCAGGATGCTCGACGCGAGGCCGAAGGCCACCTGCGGCAGGACGACGCCCCAGTAGTTGTCGAGCAGGCCGAGGTCGCGGATCTGGATGAACAGCGGCAAGATCGCGGTCGCCGCCGGGAACATCAGCCCGAGAAGCAGGTAGTTGATGAGGAAGGTCGAGCCGAAGAACTTGATGTGCACGAACACGAAGGCCGCCATTGCCGAGACCATGACGGTCAGGATGACCGTCAGCACCGCGATCACGGCGGAATTGCCCATCAGTTGCCAGTAGCGGCTGCCACCGAGGATGTCCCAGTAGTTGCGCCATTCCCATTGCGCCGGAAAGCCAAAGGGGTTGGTGCGCAGGTCGCCGAGCGTCTTGAATCCGCCAAGGACCGTGGCGACCAGCGGGATCAGCACGAGGCCGGCGACGATGAACAGCGCCGCATAGCGAACGAGCGGCGACATGGACGCGGACTTCGGCGCGGATGAATCGTGGTTAGTCATTGCGCATCAGCACCCGCTTGTAGCCAAAGGCGAAGACCACGCAGATCAGGAACAGGACGACGCCGACGGCGCTGCCGAATCCGATCTCCATGCGTGTGACACCGTAGCTGTAGAGGAAGGTCACCATGGTCTGCGTGCTGTCGGACGGACCGCCCTTGGTGAGCGGCATGATGAGATCGAAGAGCTGGATCGAACCCAGGATCGCGAAGAACACCGACAGCCTGATCGTCGAACCCAGCAGCGGCACCGTGATGCGCGTGAAGATCTGCCAGCGCGATGCGCCGTCGATGCGGGCCGCCTCGTACAGGCTCCGGTCGATCTGCTGCAGGCCGGCGATGTACAGGATCATGTGGAAGCCGAAGTACTTCCAGATCACCACGACCAGGATGGCGTACATGGCGAGGTCGGGCTCTGACAGCACGTAGGGTGCGCTCGCTCCGAATGCTTCCCAGATCTTGGCCAGCAGGCCGTAGTCGCCGTCGTAGACAAAGCGCCAGATCAGGCCGGCCGCGATCTCCGCGAGGATGTAAGGCAGGAAGAAGATCAGCCTGAATGTCGTCGTGCCGATCACCTTGTCGGCAAGCAGCACCGCCATTGCCAGGGCCAGTGGCAGCTGCACAGCCAGCGACCCGATGATGATCAGCAGATTGTTGCCGAGCGCCGTGTGGAACGCCGGGTTGCGGAAGAGATCAACGAAATTCCGCAGCCCGATGAAGTTCGTCGGGATGCCGTAGCCGTTCCAGTTGAAGAAGCTGTACCAGCCAGCGGCCCCCATCGGAAAGGCAACGAACAAGGTGAACAGCAGGATCGCCGGCGGCAGGAAGAACAGCACCACTGTCGTTGTGCCGCCGACCCGCTTGGATGGCTTGCGGCGCCAGGCCCGCGCCGAGCCCGTCGGGTCGGCGGGCATGGCGCCTGCGCTGTGATCGATCGTCGTCACGTTGGATTACTCCCTGCGCCAGAGTCGTCGTCGCGCGATCGCTCAGTTGGTGCTGTTGGCGCGTTGCCAGGCGGCTTGCACGGCAGCTGCTGCATCCGCCGGCTTCATCTTTCCGGTCGCGAGATCGACCGAGATGTCATTGACGACCGCACCGACCGATGGGCCAAGCATCTGGTCGTAGTAGATCTGGTGGTAGTGCGACTTCGAGACGTTCTCTGCCAACTGGCGAAGGATCGGGTTGGCGATCGCGTCCTGCGTGCCGTTCACCACGGGGATGTAGGAGCCCTTTTGAGCCGGGATGCGCTGGTTGCTGGCTTCCGAGAAGAAGCGCAGGAACTCGGCGGCCTCCTTCGGCGAGCCCTTGGTGACCAGCCAGCCGTTCATGCCGCCCAGGGTGTCGCTCGGGTCGCCCTTGCCGCCGGCCACGGCCGGGAAGGGGAACCATCCCAGCTTGTCCTCGGGGATGCCGAGCTTGTTCGCGGAGTTCGCCTTCATCGAGCCGAGCATCGAGTTCAGCTGAAGGACCATCGCGCCTTTGCCATCGCCGAACTGGCCGGACGATTGAGGGAAGGTCGCGCCAAGGTAGCCCGGCTGAAATGGCTTCAAGTCGGTGAGCTGCTGGAACAACGTGCCCGCCTGCACGAAGGTATCGCTCGCAAAGCCCTTGCCTTCGCCTTGCATGGCCGAGTCGAATGCGGCCTTGCCGCCGATGCGCAGGGCCAGATGCGACCAGTAGAAGTGCATCGGCCACTTGTCACCGCCGCCAACGATGATCGGCGTGGTGCCCGAGTCCTTGATCTTCTTCACTGCGCCGAGCAGGTCGTCCCAGGTCTTGATCGATGCTGCATCGACGCCGGCCTTCGCGAAGAGGTCCTTGTTGTAGAAGAACCCGACCTGGCCCAGTTGCAGCGGCACGCCGTAGACCTTGCCGTTGACGGTAAAGGCCTGCAGCGCAGCCGGCATGAAACTCTCGCGCCACTTCGCGTCCATGGGCGCCGAGAGGTCTTCGACGACGCCGGCCTTGATCTGGTCGCGCATCGTTCCGCCACCCCAGCTATAGAGGATGTTGGGTTTGTCGGGCGACTGGAGGAGGGTGGTCAGCTTCTTCTTGTACGACTCGTTTTCGAGGTACTGGATCTCGACCTTGACGCCGGGGTGCGCCGCTTCGAAACGGCGGGCCACGTCGTTGTAGAAGGCGCCTGTATCGGGGTTCTGATCCACGTGCATCAGACGAACCGTCGTGTCGGCGGCCAGGACACCGACCGAGGAAAGCGACATCCCGGCGGCGAGCAACGCGGAAGTAACCAGCTTGATGCTTCTCATTGTGTCTCCTATTTGTTTGATGGACGAACAAATGTGCCATCGGGCCGCGGCAAGGTCACTAGGGAATACGCTGACGATGCTAGATTCCCCCTTTGGCGCTACGCTTGCGCCTGTGTCCGCCGAGCCAACGACGGCCAAGGAACGCCATGTCCCATGTGAAAAATCGAAACGAAAGAGCATTGATTCGACCACCAGTCATAAGGCGCAAGGGCGTGCCGAAGGAAGAGGTTCCTTCTCCCGCGCCAGCACCAGTGAAGGGGGATCAGGCGCTCGTCAAGAGCATCAATCGCATTGCGCTGCTTCGGCTGCTTCGCGAGCACGCCGGCATCTCGCGCGCGGGGCTGTCCGAGCGCAGCGGCTTGACGCGATCGACCGTGAGCCTGCTCATCAAGGAGCTCATCGACGAAGGTTGGCTGGTCGAGTCGGATGCGTTCGTCACCGGCACCGTGGGGCGCCGGCCCACGCCGCTGAAGCTCGCAGGCAAGGACATGGTCCTGCTCGGCGTCGATCTCAGCCCGGATTCAGTTCAGGTCGTCGCGACTTCGATCCACGGCGAGATCCTCGAAGCAAGCCAGGCCGCGCTTCGGTCGAAGGACCCGGACGAGGCCTGCCATCAGCTCGTCGAGATGGCGACCGCGCTTTCCGCAAAGATGGCGCGCGGCGGCTCGCGTCTGCTGGGCATCGGCGTCGGGTTGCATGGCCCGGTCGACAAGCGTTCGGGCATGCTCGAATTCGCGCCCAACATCGGCTGGCGCCATGTCGAGATCGGCCGCCGGCTGGGTGCCGAACTCGCGCAGGCCGGCCTGGCGGACGTGCCTGTCTACTATCACAACGAAGCCGACCTGGCGGCAGTCGGCGAGACCGAATTCTGCGAAAGGCCGGTCGACGATCCCCTGGTCTACGTGAGCTGCGGCGTCGGCGTCGGCTCGGGGATCATCCTCAATCACGCGCTGTTCACCGGCGCCAGTGGCTCGGCGGGCGAGATCGGTCATACGACGCTCGTGATCGAAGGGCAACCCTGCTCGTGCGGTCGCCTCGGTTGTGCAGAGGCGTATATCGGCCTCAAGGCCATCGCAGCCGCCGCAGGCTGCTTTCAGGACGATGTGATCGACCGGCGCGCGCTGCGTGCGCGCATGAGCAGCCGCGATCCGGCGACCCGTGCGGCATTCGCGAAAGCCGGCACGTATCTGGGTGTGCTTCTACAGAACGCGTGGACCACCTTCAATCCGCAGGTGATCGTGCTGGGCGGCGAGACGGTGACTCTCGGCGGAGACACGCTTCTCGATGCAGCGACCGAGGTGCTTTCACGTTATGCGGAAAGGGCCGGCCTCACGGCGCCCGTCGTGAAGACGGCGCGCTACTCCGACCTTGCGACCGCCGTTGGAGGCGCGGCATACGCCCTGCATGCGATGCTCAATCCGCACCAGCCTGCACTGCACTCGCAATACGTGCCGAGCTAATGGTTCAGCCGCTCATGTGCGGCAGATACCGCACCGACAGCACGCCTTCGATCGCGCCGATGTCATCGAGCACCGCACCGCTCACCGCGCTGTCGACATCGACCAGCGTATAGGCCATGTCCCCGCGCGACTTGTTGACCATGTTGTGGATGTTGAGCCCGGCCTGCGCCATCGCGGTGGAGATCTGCCCCAGCATGTTGGGCACGTTGGCATTCGCGATCGCGACCCGGTAGGCCGACTCGCGCGCCATCGTCACGCCGGGGAAGTTCACCGCGTTCGCGATGTTGCCGTTCTCGAGGAAGTCGCTGAGCTGGTCGGCCACCATCACTGCACAGTTCTCCTCGGCCTCGCGCGTGCATGCGCCGAGGTGCGGCAGGCAGATCACCCGTGCATGCCGATGCAGCAGTGCGCTCGGAAAGTCGCATACGTAGTGCCCGAGGTGCCCGGCCGAGAGCGATGCCAGCACCGCCGGATTGTCCACCACACCGTCGCGCGAGAAGTTCAGCAGCACGGTGCCGGCGCGCATCATGCCGATGTTGTCGACGTTGACGAGGTTGCGCGTGGCCTGCATCAGCGGCACGTGCAGCGTCACGAAATGTGCGCTGCGCAGCACCTCGGTCACGCTGCCGGCCTTCTTCACCTGCGAGGGCAGGCTCCATGCCGCATCGACGGTGATCTCGGGGTCATAGCCGAGCACGTTCATGCCGAGCTTGATCGCTGCGTCGGCGACGAGGCAGCCGACCTTGCCGAGCCCGACCACACCTAGCGTCTGGCCCGCGAGTTCGAAGCCGGCGAAGGCACTCTTGCCGCTTTCCACCGTCTTTTCGAGATCGGTCCGCGCTGTGTCGAGTTCGTCGACGAAGCGCAGTGCGCCCGAGAGCTGGCGCGCGGCCATCAGCATGCCGGCGAGCACGAGTTCCTTGACGGCGTTCGCGTTGGCGCCCGGCGCATTGAAGACCGGCACGCCGCGTGCGCTCATCGCCTCGACCGGGATGTTGTTGGTGCCGGCACCCGCACGGGCGATGGCGCGCACGCTGGAGGGGATCTCCATCCTGTGCATGTCTGCCGAGCGCACCAGCACTGCGTCGGGAAGGGCGACGTCGGTGCTGGTGACGTAGTGCTCGGCCGGCAGGCGGTCCAGCCCCTTGGAGGAGATCTGGTTGAGCACCAGGATCTTGAGGCGCTCAGCCATGGCTCGCCTCGAACTCCTTCATGTAGGCCACCAGCGCCTTCACGCCTTCGATGGGCATCGCGTTGTAGATCGACGCGCGCATGCCGCCGACCGAGCGATGTCCCTTGAGCTGCAGCATGCCGCGCGCATCTGCCCCCTTGAGGAACGCGTCGTCGAGCGATTCGTCGCGCAGCTTGAAGGGCACGTTCATCAGCGAGCGGTCTTCGCGCGCCACCGGGTTGTAGAAGAACGAGGTGCTTTCGAGGTGGTCGTAGAGCACCGCGGCCTTGCGCCGGTTGTTCGCCTCGATCGCTGCGAGGCCGCCCTGCTGCTCGATCCATTCGAACACCAGCCCCGCGATGTAGATCGCATAGGTGGGCGGGGTGTTGAACATCGAATCGTTGTCGGCCTGGATCTTGTAGTCGAAGGCCGAAGGCGTGATCGGCAGCGCCTGCCCGAT
Source organism: Variovorax sp. (assembly GCA_017744935.1). Lineage (GTDB taxonomy): Bacteria > Pseudomonadota > Gammaproteobacteria > Burkholderiales > Burkholderiaceae_C > Variovorax. The sequence goes on along the minus strand of JAGIAI010000035.1, from coordinate 5,629 downwards.
CAGGTCGTCGCGCACGATCACGACGGTCACGCCCGCCGGTCCGATGTTCTTCTGCGCGCCGCCGTAGATGAGCCCATAGCGGCTCACGTCGACCGGCTTGGACATGAAGTTGCTCGACATGTCGGCCACCAGCGGCACGTCGCCGGTGTCAGGCGTCCAGTGATATTCGACGCCACCGATGGTTTCGTTGGAGCAGATGTGCACGTAGGCGGCCTTGGGGTCGAGCTTCCACGTCTCCTGTCTCGGCACGCGGGTGTAGTCGTCCTTTTCGCTGCTGGCGGCCACGTTGACCTTGCAGTACTTCTTCGTTTCCTTGATCGACTTCTTCGACCACTCGCCGGTGTCGATGTAGTCGGCGCTCTCGCGGCCGCGCAGCATGTTCATCGGCACGATCGCGTTCTCAGCAATCGCGCCGCCCTGCAGGAAGAGCACCTTGTAGTTCTTCGGCACCGCGAGCAGCTCGCGCAGACGGCGCTCGGCTTCGGCATGGATGGAGATGAATTCCTTGCCGCGATGGCTCATCTCCATCACCGACATGCCGCTGCCGCGCCAGTCGAGCATCTCGGCGGCGGCCTGCCGCAACACCGATTCGGGCAGCGTGGCGGGGCCGGCGCTGAAGTTGAAGACACGGGTCATCGTGAAATCTCCACAAGGTGCGGGCGAGCACCCTATCGCATCGCCGGAAGTCTCACAAGAGGTGGTGCCATCACGAAAGGGCAGCTAAGCTGCGTCGGGGTCGGGCGCCGCGAGATCGGCGCGACATGAACAGGTCTTGCATGAGGGAATTTGCATGAAGGAATCGGTTCGGGTCGGAAGGGTTGGAGAGAGGCGCGCGGTCGCCGTCGCGGCGGCCATGGTGGCGTGTTCGTTCAATGCGTGGGGCGACGCGGTCATCCAGAGCGGCGGGGTCACCGTCAATCTCGACAGCCTGCCCGGTACGGGCACCGGCAATGCGATCACGGTGCCGTCGGGCGTCACAGTGAGCGTCTCGGGTGGGCAGGCGCTTTACGGGCAGAACAAGACCTTCCAGGTCTTCAACCTGGGGTTTCTCGCGAGCAGCGACCCGAACAACTTCACCGTGCACCTGCAGAACGGAAACCAGGTGACCAACTCCGGTGTCATCGAGGGCAACGGCGGCGGGGTCACGATGGTCAATTCCTCCGGGTCGCTGACCAACACCGGCTCGATCATCGCGACCACGGGGCCCGGCGTGATGTTCCGGGCCGGCGGCACGGTGAACAACGATGTGGGCGGCACCATCACCGGGGGCACCTACGGGATCTACTTGCTCAACGCCAGCGAGAGCGCCACCAACAGCGGCACGATCACGGCCACCAACGGTGCGGGCGTGCGGCTCGAAGGCGGCAACACAAGCTTCGTGAACAACGCGGGCGCGCACGTCGGCGGCACCAGTTACGGCGTGCAGTTCGTCAACGGTGCCGAGTCGATGACCAACAGCGGCACGGTGACGGCATCGACAGGGGTCGGCGTGGACTTCGGCGCGGGCGGCACGCTGGTCAACAACGCGGGTGCGTCGATCAGCGGCGGGACGATCGGCGTGCACACGCGCAATGGCAGCGCCGACATCACGACCGCCGGCACGATCAGCGGCAGCACCTATTCGGTCCAGTTCGAGACCGGCAACGGCAAGCTGACCATGCAGACGGGCGCATTGCTCAACGGGCCAGCCTACGGCGGGAACACCAGCCGCGTGGTGTTCCAGGGGGAGGGCACCGCGAAGAACGATTTCCTGAGCTTCGGCGCGCTCGACATGACTGGCAACCGCTGGACGCTGCTCGGCCGGACCGAGGCGAAGGCCAGCACCGTGAGCAACGGCCTGCTCGCCATCGGCGAGCCGGGCTCGCCCGGCGCGAGGCTGGTGGCCGACACGATCACGGTGAACCCGGGTGCCGCGCTCGCCGCCTATGACAGCGTGCTGAGCGGGAATTTCACGAACAACGGAGCCGTGTTCATCGGTGCCGGCCTGGCCTATCCGGGCGCCACGCAGCCGTCCACGGTGTTGCTCAACGGATCGATGACCAATTCGCAGGTGATCGCGTTGAGCGGCGGCGCGCCGTGGGGCAACACTTTCCGCGTCAGCGGCAACTACGTGGGCACCGGGGTCTCGACCTTGTTTCTCGGCACCCTGCTTGACGATGACTTCCTCGGACCGCTCAACAAGCAGGTGACGGATCGCCTGCTGGTGGGTGGCAATGCGAGCGGGCACACCTTCGTCAACGTGGTGACGCGCATCGATTCGCTCCAGGCGATCCAGGCCGCGATCGCGGCGGCCGCGAACCGGACGCAGGTCTCGACCACGAGGGTGCTGCTCGACGGACAGCAAGTCGGCCAGGATGTCGTGCTGCCTGACACTGGCGTCTCGATCATCCAGGTGGCCGGCACCGCGACGGCGCAGACCTTCACGCTCGAGCACGGCTACGTGACCGGCGGCACGCGTACCAGTACCGCCTGTACGCGTTCGGGCCCGGCTCGGCCAACGGTGCGGCATCGGTCACTCAGAACCTGGTCGGCAACGCCGACAGCTACTGGGACTACCGACTGACGCGGCCTATCGCGGAGGTAGTGCCGCCGCCTCCGCCACCGCCGCCTCCGCCGCCACCGCCCCCACCGTCCCCACCGCCTCCGCCCGGGCCGCCACCCCCACCGGGGCCACCGCCACCCCCGCCGCCCCCTCCACCGGCGCCACCTCCAGCGCCGAACGTGATTCCGCCGGCACCGTCGCCCAAGCCGGACACGAGCGACAACAGCCGCCCGCTGGTCGCGCCGCAGGTGCCGTCGTATCTCACCTTGCCGGGCGCGATGCTCAACGCCGGCCTGCAGGACATCGACAGCCTGCACCGTCGCCTCGGCGATGTCCGCGACACCGAACGCCTGGGATCGACCAACGATCGAGAAGGATTCGCGCGGGTATATGGCAGCTCGTACGACTACCGCACCGACCTGGGCTTCAGCGCGTTCGGCTTCGGGGCCAAGCAGGACTACGCCGCGTTGCAGGTCGGCGGCAGCAGGATCCTGCGCCGGGACGATGCCGGCACGTGGCGCCTCGGCGGTGCGCTCAGCCTCGGACGCTCGCAACTCACGCCGACCTCGCCGATCGACGGCAGCAGCCAGACCGACACCGACACGCGCAGCCTTGCGGCCATCGCCACCTATCTCGACCGCCAGGGCTGGTATGCGGACTTCATCCTCTCCGGCGGCACCTTCAGTTCGACCTCGAAGACGGCCGCGTACTTCGGCGGCGAAGTCGCGAGCTTCGATGGCCGGTCGCTGGCGGCTTCCGTCGAGGTGGGCTACCCCTTCGCGATCGGATCGACCGGCTTCGAGATCGAGCCGCAGCTGCAGTACGTCTGGCAGCAGGCGCGCTTCGACGATTTCTACGACGACGACGACATCCGGACCCGCATGGGCAACCAGAGCCAGAGCATCTGGCGGGTCGGCGCGCGGCTTACCCGTCCGATGGAAACGGGCAACGGCACGCGGTTCACGCCCTACCTAAGGGTGAACTACCTCTACGGCGCGAGCAACCCGGGGTCCATCTACGTCGGCGGTACCACCTTCCAGCTCGGAAGCTTCGGCAACTCCTGGCAGGTTGGCGGTGGCGTCAGCGGCATGGTCAACCGGCAGCTCTCGCTGTATGCCGATGTGACCTGGCAGACGAACAGCGGCACGGCGGGCTGGCGCAACTGGGCGTTCAGCGGCGGCCTTCGCTACACCTTCGGCGGCAACTAGGCCGCCTGTCGAACCGCGCCTGCGAGCAACTCATCGATCTCGGGGGACGCATAGCCCAGTTCGGCGAGGAGGCTCCGGCTGTCGGCCGCCACAGGCCGCACGGGCTGGCAATCCGCCGCAGGCGTGCGACTGAAGCGCGGCGCGGGCGCGGGCTGGATGATGCCGTCGACCTGCGCGAAGGTGTGTCGCGCAAGGTTGTGCGGGTGGGTGGGCGCTTCATCCAGATCGAGCACCGGCGCAAAGCACGCGTCGCTGCCTTCGAGCAGCGCGCACCATTCGGCGCGCGTCCTGCCGCGAAACACCTGCGCGAGCCGCTCCTTGAGCTGCGGCCACTTCGCGGCGTCCCACTGGGCGTCGAAGGCCGGCTCCTGAAGGCCGCACTTCTCGCGCAGCAGCGCATAGAACTGCGGTTCCATCGCGCCGACGCTGACGTACTTGCCGTCGGCGCAGGCGTAGGTGTCGTAGAAGTGCGCGCCGCCGTCACCGTTGTTGGTGCCGGCCTCTGCATTCCACAGGCCCGCCGAACGCCAGCCGTAGACCAATGATGCGAGGAGCGCCGAACCGTCGCAGATCGCCGCATCGACCACCTGGCCCTCGCCGGTTTGCCGGGCATGCGCCACTGCCGCGAGCACGCCGAAAGCGAGCAGCATGCCGCCGCCACCGAAGTCGCCGGTGAGTCCGGGCGTGAGCGTGGGTGGCTGACCTTGCCGCGCAGTCGAGTGCAGCGCGCCGGACAGCGCGACGTAGTTGATGTCGTGGCCCGCTGCTTGCGCGAGAGGCCCATCCTGTCCCCAGCCAGTCACGCGCCCGTAGACCAGCGCGGGCCGGCGGCGCAGGCATTCGTCCGGGCCGAGGCCCAGCGACTCCATCACGCCGGGGCGGAAGCCTTCGATCAGCACGTCGGCCTGTTCGATGAGGCGCAAGGCGACTTCACGGCCGGCCTCCTGCTTGAGGTCGAGGGCGATCGATTCGCGCCCGCGCGAGAGCACATCGCTGCGGCGTGCGGTCAGCGCAGCCATGCCGTCGCCACCCGATTTCGAGGGGGGACGATCGATCCGGATCACACGCGCACCCTGGTCCGCCAGCATCATCCCCGCGAAAGGCGCGGGTCCAAGCCCCGCGAACTCGACGACCGTCAGATGGGCGAGCGGCCCCTTGCGTGCAGCGGCTGTCATCTCTCAGAGCGCGATCGTGCGCGACAGCTTTTCGGGCGTGGCGTGCGAAACGAGGAAGGCCTCGTTGAGCTCGACGCCGAAGCCCGGTCCTTCGTTCGGGTAGCACAGTCCACCCTCGAAGCGCGGGATGTTCAGCGCGATGTCGGTGCCGGGCTCGATGTTCTTGCTCTCCATCGTGCCGTGGATCATCAGCGGTCCAATCGATTCATTGAGGCCCTGCGTCGCCCACTCGTTGCTGGTCCAGAGGTGCGCGGAAGGGCTGTGCTCCAGGCCCGAGCCGATCATGCAGCCGCAATGAACCGGAAGGCCCGCGAGCCGCGCCATCGTGAGCCAGCGCTGCGACTTCACGAGGCCGCCGGCCTTCTGCAACTTGAGGAAGAGACCGTCGGCCGCGCGGCGGTCCACGATTTCCTTGAGGTGATGCAGCTCCTGCGCGGATTCGTCGGCGTAGATCGGCGTCTTCACCTGGCCGCGCAGGCGGGCCATGCCTTCGATGTCCCAGTGCGGCAGCGGCTGCTCGATCAGGTCCAACCCGCACGGGTCGAGCTTTCGGATGATGTGCAGCGCCTTCTCGTAGTTCCAGAAGCCGTTGGCATCGATGGTGAGATAGGCGTCGGCGCCGACCGTGTCGCGCACCGCGTGCACCATCGCGATGTCGTCGGCCATGGTTCCGTAGCCGATCTTCATCTTGAAGAGCGCGAAGC
>JAGIAI010000034.1 GCA_017744935.1 Variovorax sp. | reverse complement strand
CGCCACGCTGATGCAGGGCCGGCTCTTCGAGCGCGACATCTACACCGAGAAGTTCTTCACCGCCGCCGATGCCGCTTCGGCAGCGCCGCGCAGCCCGCTGTTCAAGGCCCTGTGATGACGACGAGCTTCTCCGTCGCGATCGGCAACACGCAGGAGCGCTACACCTGCCGTCCCGACCAGACCCTGCTGGGCGGCATGGAACAGCTCGGCCGCAAGGGCATTCCGGTCGGCTGCCGTGGCGGCGGCTGCGGCGTGTGCAAGGTCCGCATCGAATCGGGCCGCACGCGCTGCGAACGCATGAGCCGTTGCCACGTGAGCGCCGACGAGGAAGCGCAGGGCTTCGTGCTCGCCTGCCGCGCCTATCCGCAGAGCGACCTGGAGCTGCGCGCCGCCCCGCGCATGGCCCGCTGCATCGAACGCCATCTGGCGCAACCCCATCCCCACCCCTGAAACCACCAAGGAGACTCACCATGGCACTCACTGGCGTCCTTCGACCCGGCCACGTTCAACTTCGCGTCCTCGACATGGAAGCCTCGCTGAAGCACTACCGCGACGTGCTCGGCCTCATCGAGACGGCGCGCGACGCGCAGGGCCGCATCTACCTCAAGGCCTGGGACGAGCATGACCACCACAGCGTCGTGCTGCGCGAGGCCGACACTGCCGGCATGGACTTCATGGGCTTCCGCGTCGACTCGGACGCGACGCTCGAAAAGCTCGCCGCCGACCTCAAGGCCAGTGGCCTTGCGACCGACACCGGCTGGGTGGAGGCCGGCGAGCATGTGCGTACCGGCCGGCGCTTCCGCTTCACGGTGCCGACCGGCCATGTGATGGAGCTCTATGCCGAGAAGGACAAGGTCGGCAACGGCATGCCCTACGAGAACCCGGAGGTTTCGCCCGACGACCTCAAGGGCATGGCGCCTTCGCGCTTCGACCATTGCCTGCTCTACGGCGACGACCTCGATGGCACCGTGAAAGTGTTCACCGAGATCCTTGGCTTCGAACTGGCCGAGAAGGTGGTGGCCGGCCCCGAGAAGATGCTGATCGCGGCCTTCCTCACCTGCTCGACCAAGCCGCATGACATCGCCTTCATCCGCCATCCGGAGAAGAACAAGTTCCACCACGCGTCGTTCATGCTCGACAACTGGGGCGAGGTGCTGAAGGCGGCCGACATCATCACCAAGAAGCGCGTGTCGCTCGACATCGGCCCCACGCGCCACGGCATCACGCGCGGCGAGACGATCTACTTCTTCGATCCGAGCGGAAATCGCAACGAGGTCTTCTCCGGCGGCTACATCTACTACCCGGACAAGCCGGCGCTGGTGTGGACCGATGACGAACTCGGGCGCGCGATCTTCTATCACGACCGCAAGCTCAACGAGAACTTCCTCTCGGTGCTGACCTGAGGGCGCAGCCATGAAGCAGTACATGAACTTCATCGGCGGCGAGTTCGTCGCCACCGGCAAGACCTTCGAGAACCGCGCGCCGGTGGACAACCGTGTGCTCGGGCTCGTGCACGAGGCCGGTGCGGAAGAGGTCGACGCGGCGGTGCGTGCGGCACGCAACGCGCTCCATGGGGAGTGGGGCCGCATGACGGTCACGCGCCGCGTCGAGCTGCTGCACGCGGTGGCCGACGAGATCAACCGGCGATTCGACGACTTCCTGCAGGCCGAGATGGCCGACACCGGCAAGCCGCATGCGCTTGCGTCGCATGTCGACATCCCGCGCGGCGCGGCCAACTTCAAGGTGTTTGCGGACATCGTCAAGAACGTGCCGACCGAGAGCTTCGAGATGACCACGCCCGATGGTGGCCAGGCGCTGAACTACGCGATCCGCTCGCCCGTGGGCGTGATCGGCGTGGTGTGCCCGTGGAACCTGCCGCTGCTGCTGATGACGTGGAAGGTGGGCCCGGCACTGGCCTGCGGCAACACCGTGGTGGTCAAGCCCTCGGAAGAGACCCCCGCTACGGCCACGTTGCTCGGCGAGGTGATGAATGCAGTCGGCATTCCACCGGGCGTCTACAACGTGGTGCATGGCTTCGGACCGAACTCGGCCGGCGAATTCCTGACCCGGCACCCGGGCGTGAACGGCATCACCTTCACCGGGGAGACGCGCACCGGCGAGGCCATCATGGCCGCTGCGGCCAAGGGCGTGCGGCCGGTGTCCTTCGAGCTCGGCGGCAAGAACGCGGGCATCATGTTCGCCGATGCCGACTTCGACAAGGCGGTGGCCGGGATCACGCGCTCGGCTTTCGAGAACTGCGGGCAGGTGTGTCTCGGCACCGAGCGTGTGTACGTGGAGCGACCGATCTTCGATCGCTTCGTGGCTGCGCTCAAGGAGAAGGCCGAGACGCTCAAGCCCGGACCTTCGGAAGAAGCCGGTGTGAGCATTGGCCCGCTGATCTCGCAGGAGCACAGGCAGAAGGTGCTGTCTTACTACGAGAAGGCAGTGCGCGAAGGCGCGACCGTGGTCACCGGCGGCGGCGTACCGGTGATGAAGGGCGCACTGGCGGAAGGCCACTGGGTGCAGCCGACCATCTGGACGGGCCTGCCCGAATCGGCTGCCGTCATCCGCGAGGAGATCTTCGGCCCGTGCTGCCACATCGCGCCGTTCGACACGGAGGAAGAGGCGATCGCGCTCGCCAATGCCACGGACTACGGCCTCGCCACCACCGTGTGGACGCAGAACCTCGGCCGCGCGCACCGCGTCGCAAAGCAGGTCGAGGTCGGCATCTGCTGGATCAACACCTGGTTCCTGCGCGATCTGCGTACTGCGTTCGGCGGCGCCAAGGCCTCGGGCATCGGACGCGAGGGCGGTGTGCATTCGCTCGAGTTCTATACCGAGCTGCGCAACGTCTGCATCAAGCTCTGAGGTGGGCACGATGAGCAATCCCGAGATTGCGCGCAGCCTGCGCACCGGCGCCTTCGACACCAACGTGCACGACATGGGCGAGGGCGCGCCGGTGCTCTTCATCCACGGCTCGGGCCCCGGCGTGAGCGCGTGGGCCAATTGGCGGCTGGTGCTGCCCGAGCTTGCGAAGACGCGGCGCGTGATTGCGCCCGACATGGCGGGGTTCGGCTTTACCGAGCGCGCACCCGGCGCGGTCTACACGATGGACGCGTGGGTGCAGCAGGCGCTCGACCTGCTCGACGCACTGGACATCGAGCGCACCGATCTCGTCGGCAACTCGTTCGGGGGTGCGTTGTCGCTGGCACTGGCGATCCGCGCACCGCATCGCGTACGGCGACTGGTGCTGATGGGCAGCGTGGGCGTGCCGTTCGCGATCACGCCCGGGCTCGATGCGGTCTGGGGCTACACGCCTTCGTTCGAGAACATGCGCCGCATCATGGATGTGTTCGCCTTCGATCGAACGCTGGTCACGGACGAACTCGCGCAGCTGCGCTACGAAGCGAGCATTCGCCCCGGCTTCCAGGAGGCCTTCGCCGCGATGTTCCCCGCGCCGCGCCAGCGCTGGGTCGACGCCATGGCGAGCCCCGAGGCCGCGATCCGCGCGCTGCCGCACGAGACGTTGCTGATCCACGGCCGCGAAGACGAGGTGATCCCGCTCGCGACCTCGCTCACGCTTGCGCAGTGGATTCCGCGCAGCCAGCTTCACGTGTTCGGCCGATGCGGGCACTGGACGCAGATCGAGCACAGCACGCGATTCGTGCGGCTGGTGCGCGATTTCCTGGCCGAAGACCTTTGATTCATCGCAGATCGCAATGGAAAGAACCATGGACTCCCAACTCATCGAGAAGCTCGGCGACGAGCTCTACACCGCGCTGCGCGACCGCCAGGTCGTGGAGCCGCTGACCAATCGCCATGAAGGCATCGGCATCGAGGACGCCTATCGTGTGCAGCAACGGATGATCGCGCGCCGCCTCGAAGCCGGCGAGCGCATCGTCGGCAAGAAGATCGGCGTCACCTCGCGCGCCGTGATGAACATGCTGGGCGTGTACCAGCCCGACTTTGGCTACCTGCTCGACGGCATGGTGGTGAACGAGGGCGAATCCATCGACACGCGCACACTGATCCAGCCCAAGGCGGAAGGCGAGATCGCCTTCCTGCTCAAGCGCGACCTGATGGGGCCCGGCATCGGCAATGCGGACGTGCTCGCGGCCACCGAATGCGTGATGCCGTGCTTCGAGATCGTCGATTCGCGCATCCGCGACTGGAAGATCAAGATTGCCGACACGGTGGCCGACAACGCCTCCTGCGGCGTCTTCGTGCTCGGCGACACCGCCGTCGATCCGCGCCGCATCGATCTCGTCACCTGCGGCATGGTGCTGGAGAAGAACGGCGAGATCGTCGCCACCGGCGCCGGCGCGGCCGCGCTCGGCTCGCCCGTCAATGCCGTGGCATGGCTCGCCAACACGCTCGGCAAGCTGGGCATCGGCCTGAAGGCCGGCGAAGTCGTGCTCTCGGGTGCGCTCGCAGCGATGTTCCCTGCTGCGGCCGGGGACAACTTCCGCGTTTCGATCGGGGGCCTTGGCGGCTGCTCGGTCCGTTTCCATTGAGAAGGACTCACCCATGAGCAAGAAGATCAAGTGCGCCCTGATCGGGCCCGGCAACATCGGCACGGACCTGCTCGCGAAGCTGCAGCGCAGTCCGGTGCTCGAACCTGTGTGGATGGTGGGCATCGACCCCGAATCCGACGGCCTGAAGCGCGCCCGCGAGATGGGCCTGAAAACCACCGCCGATGGCGTGGATGGCCTGCTGCCGCACGTGGAGGCCGACGAGATCCGCATCGCCTTCGATGCGACCAGCGCCTATGTGCACGCGGAGAACAGCACCAAGCTGAATGCGCTCGGCGTGCTGATGATCGACCTCACACCGGCGGCCATCGGGCCGTTCTGCGTTCCGCCGGTCAACCTGCGCGACCAGCTCGCGGGCGAGCGCCCCATGAACGTCAACATGGTCACCTGCGGTGGACAGGCCACGATCCCGATGGTCGCGGCCGTCTCGCGCGTGCAGAAGGTGGGCTATGGCGAGATCGTTGCCACGGTGTCGAGCCGATCGGTCGGCCCCGGTACGCGGCGCAATATCGACGAGTTCACGCGCACCACCGCGGGTGCGGTCGAGCGCGTCGGCGGCGCCGCGGTAGGCAAGGCCATCATCATCATCAACCCCGCGGAGCCGCCGCTGATCATGCGCGACACCGTGCATTGCCTGACGGAAGACGAGCCGGACCAGGAAGCGATCACCGCGTCGGTGCATCGCATGATTGCCGAGGTGCGGCGCTACGTGCCGGGCTACAAGCTGGTGAACGGCCCCGTGTTCGACGGCAAGCGCGTCTCCATCTACCTCGAGGTCGAAGGTCTGGGCGACTACCTGCCCAAGTACGCAGGCAACCTCGACATCATGACCGCCGCCGCTGCACGAACGGCGGAGATGTTCGGCGAATCCATGCTGGCCAGCGACGCGCAGGCCGACGCCGTCACCGCATAGGAGCACCCCATGGCACTCGAAGGAAGACAGGTCACTCTCCACGACATGACACTGCGCGACGGCATGCATCCCAAGCGCCACCGGATGTCGATCGAACAGATGATCGACATTGCGACCGGCCTCGATGCAGCGGGTGTGGCGTTGATCGAAGTCACGCACGGCGACGGCCTCGGCGGCAGTTCGGTCAACTACGGCTTTCCGGCGCACAGCGACGAGCAATACCTCTGCGCAGTGATTCCACGCATGAAGAAGGCGAAGGTTTCGGCGCTGCTGATCCCCGGCATCGGCACGGTCGACCACCTGCGCATGGCCCACGGCGTCGGGGTGCAGACGATCCGCGTCGCAACGCACTGCACCGAGGCCGACGTGTCGGAGCAGCACATCACCATGGCGCGCAGGCTCGACATGGACACGGTCGGCTTTCTGATGATGGCCCACATGGCCTCGCCCGAGAAGCTGGTGGAACAGGCCCTGCTGATGGAAGGCTACGGCGCGAACTGCATCTACGTGACTGATTCGGCGGGCTACATGCTGCCGGACGACGTGAAGGCGCGCATCGCAGCAGTGCGCGCTGTGCTCAAGCCCGAGACGGAACTGGGCTTCCACGGCCACCACAACCTCGCCATGGGCGTGGCGAACTCGGTTGCAGCCGTCGAGGCGGGCGCGAATCGCATCGACGCGGCCGCGGCGGGCCTGGGTGCAGGTGCGGGCAACACGCCGCTCGAAGTCTTCGTTGCAGTGTGCGACCGCATGGGCATCGCCACCGGCGTCGACGTCTTTGCGATTCAGGACGTGGCCGAAGACCGTGTGGTGCCGATCATGGACCAGCCGATTCGCGTCGATCGCGACTCGCTCACGCTCGGCTATGCGGGCGTGTATTCGAGCTTCCTGCTGTTCGCGAGGCGCGCCGAGCAGAAGTGGGGCGTTCCCGCACGCGAGATCCTCGTCGAGCTGGGCCGCCGCGGCATGGTCGGCGGGCAGGAAGACATGATCGAAGACACGGCCATCACGCTGGCCCGTACGCGCACTGCGCAGCAGGAGGTACACGCATGAAACTCGACGCACGAACCATTGCCGGCCTCGCCGCGCATCTCGAATCCTGCGAGATCGAAGCGCGCGACACGCCGAAGATCACCGACGAGCATCCGCAGATGGATTGGGACGACGCCTACGCCATCCAGGATGCGATCCGGCGGCGCAAGACCGATCGCGGCACCCGCATCATCGGCCTGAAGGCCGGATTGACCTCGCACGCCAAGATGAAGCAGATGGGCGTGGCGACGCCGGTCTTCGGCTTCCTGGCCGACAACTTCGCGGTGCCCGAGGGCGGAGAGTGCCGCGTGAGCGAACTCATTCATCCCAAGGTCGAGCCGGAGATCGCCTTCGTCACGCGACGCGCGTTGAAAGGGCCCGGCTGCCACATCGGCGCGGTGCTCGCGGCCACGGACTTCGTGCTGCCGGGCATCGAGGTCATCGACAGCCGCTACCGCGACTTCAAGTTCGACCTGAAGAGCGTCGTGGCGGACAACACCTCTGCGGCACGCTTCGTCGTCGGCGGCCGTGCGATACCGGCCTCGGAAGTCGACCTGCGCACCATCGGCATCGTGCTGGAAAAGAACGGCGAGCCCGTCGCTTTCGGGGCGGGTGCGGCGGTGCTGGGCCATCCGGCGGCTGCGATCGCGATGCTGGCCAATCACCTCGGCGCGCGTGGCGAGGAGATTCCGGCGGGCACGCTGATCCTTTCGGGCGGCATCACGGAGGCGGTGGCCGTTGCGGCGGGCGATTCCGTCACGCTGCGCGTGCAAGGCATGGGCAGTGTCGGCCTGCGCTTCGTGGAATGAGGAGGACACCATGCCATTCGCACAGATCTACCTCATCGAAGGACGAACCGAGGAGCAGAAGCGCGCGTTGATCGAGAAGGTCACCGAGGCCATCGTCGAGGCCGTCGGTGCACCCAAGGCCAACGTGCGCGTGTGGCTGCAAGACGTGCCCAAGGAGAACTGGGGCATCGCGGGTGTGAGTGCGAAGGATCTTGGGCGCTAGAACCTGGGCCCGGTCGATTTCTCAGTGCAGGCTTTCCGGAAAGCCCACCAGCCGCGCGAAGTCATGCACGCGCTCCCGGGGCATGCCCGCCTGATTCACCTCGGCATCCGGATCGCCGTATCCCATGGACATGCCGAAGGCGGTCACCTCTGCGGGCGGCAGATTCAGATGCGTCGCGATCACGTCGTGGAACGGCGCGAAGGCTACCTGCGGGCAGGTATCGATGCCGCGCGCCTTCGCGGCAATCATCACGTTCTGCGCGAAAAGGCCGAGGTCGATCCAGCTGTGCGGCTTCAGTCTGCGGTCGATGGTGAAGACAAGGCCCACGGGTGCACCGAAGAATGAGAAGTTCCGCTCGGTGCGGTCGCTGCCTCCTCCAAGATTTCTTCCACGAGTTCGCGACGTAGCGGCTCCGACTTGAATGCACGAACCGAGCGCCGGGAACGCACGACGCTTGAAACGCATTCGGCAATGCGTTCCTGGGGCCAGGAGTTCGCTGTCTGCGTCATGGCATCACTCCTGCGGTGCGTCGTGGTACGAGATCCGTCCGGAGGGCAGGAAGGACAGCGCAATGACCGCACCGCCCTTTGCTTCCGGATAGTGTTGACTGCCAGGCGACGGCGCGGTCCAGCCGCTGGCGCACCAGCCATTCGGGCCATTGAGGGCGGCCCCGGGATGCAGCGGCACGACCATGTTGAACTCGCCGTAAGGGTGCCCGTGGTATTGCCCGCGGAACCGGTGATCGGCATGACCTTGGCTGTTCCCGGTGCTGTCCATGTACACGGCGGTGATGCTGAAGTGGAGCGTTCGCTCGGAAGGCGCTGCGATGCGACTGCGGCGGTACGTCGGGCCGTCGATCTCGATGTTCGCGGCCCAGCCATCGTTCACGCCGGTCCGGATCAGGTGAGCGAGGGTCTGGTAGAGCTCGCTGTCAGGCCCGTACTTCCGGTTCAACCAGCGCTCGACCTCGGTGCCGGTGGTCATGTCCTTCACTTCCTCGAGGCAGCGTTCGCATCTTCGAGCAGGATGCGCGCATCAAGGATGCCGACACCGTTCGGATACGCAAGCACCGGGTTCAGGTCGAGCTCGGCGATTTCCGGGTAGTTGGCACACAGCGCCGAGACGCCGAGCATCAGGCGAACCAGCGCTTCCTTGTCCACCGGCGGCGCTCCGCGCACGCCGTCGAGAATCCTGCTCGCGCGGATTTCCGTCAGCATCGAGCGTGCATCGTCCTCGGTCAGCGGCAGGGACCGGAAGACGACGTCCTTCAGCAATTCGACGAGCACGCCACCGAGCCCGAACATCAGTACGGGCCCGTAGCTCGGGTCGCGCACGACGCCGATGATCACTTCGACGCCGCCTCTGGGTGCCATCGGCGTGACCAGCACGCCCGTAAGGTCGGCTTCGCGCCCGAGCTGTGAGCGGGTGTAGTTGTTGCCGCTCTCGACGATCCGGTCAAACGCCGCGCGCACGCCGGCCTCGTCGGTCAGGTTCAAAAGAACACCGCCCGCATCGGTCTTGTGGACGATGTCGCGCGAGACGACCTTCATCGCGACAGGCACCCCGTCCAGTCGTTCGTAGGCCTCGACCGCTTCGTCCGCGGTGCGCGCGACGATGGCCGGTGCCAGCATCTCGACCCCCGCGTCTTCCAGCGCGTCACGTGCCTCGGGTTCGAGGACCACGTTGCGACCTTCGCGCCGACAGGTACGCAGCACCTCCGCGAAGCGCTTGGCGCGCACGGGTGGTGTGTCGCCGATCGGCATCGCCCGACGTTGCGCTTCGCCGAACTCGGCGAGCCCGCGAACGCAACGCACTGCACGTTCGAGCGAGTCGTAGACTGGAATGCCGAGTTCGCGAATCAGCGTCAGCGGCTTCGGTCGCAGGTCACCGTGCAGGCTGCCGTAGAGGCTGTGAATCAGCACCGGCTTGCCGAACTCGCGATGCAGTTCCGCGATGCGCCGGGACGTCTCCATCTCGACGTCCGTCAAGGTCGGAGAAAAACGCACCCCGTAGCCGCCGAAGAGGCCTGTGACGAGCAACGCGTCGACACCCGGGTCCGCCAGCAGGAGGCTCGCGCACTCGGCGAACACCGCAGGATTCGAGTCGGTGCCGCCAGCGACATCGACCGGGTTGGCCACCGAGGCCGACGACGGCAGGATCGCCGCTAGCTTCTGCTTGGTCCGCTCGGCCAGCTTTGCGATCGACAAACCCTGCTCGGTCAGCACGTCTGCGGCGATGGTTGCGTGACCGCCGCCATCGGCGAGCACGGCAACGCGACGCATCGGCATCGGGGGCTGCAGCAAGAGCGCTTCGGCCAGCGACAGGATCTCGTCGGACTTGCGCGCGATGATCGCGCCGGCCTGGCGCAGCACGCCTTCGCTCACCGCGTAGTCGCCGGCCAGTGCGCCAGTGTGTGACTGTGCGGAACTACGGCCCGCATTGGTTCGGCCGGACTTGTAGATGACCACCGGCTTCTCGCGTGCGACGCTGCGCAGCGCGTCAAGGAAGCGGCGGCCTTCCTGCATGCCCTCGACGTACGCGATCACCACCTTGGTGTTGCTGTCGTCGCGCATGTACTGAAGGTACTCGTGAAACCGGATGTCGGATTCGTTTCCGATGCCCACGTAGGTCGACAGGCCGATGTGCCCGTTGCCCTGTGCTTCGGTCACGAGCGAGAGCGCCATGTTCCCCGACTGCGACAGAAGCCCGATGCCGCCTGCCGCCAGATTCGAGAAGCCGACGATGTTGCTGTGCGCGTGCGTGTTGAAGATGCCCGACGTGTTCGGTCCGACGATTCGCACGCCATGGCGGCGAGCCGCTTCCACCATTCGTGCCTGCAGTTCGATGCCTTCAGGGCCGGCTTCGGCGAACCCGCCCGCCAGTACCACCGCGCCCTTCACGCCTTTGGCGCCACATTGCTCGATGACGTCGGGCAAGCTCATCGCCGGCGTGCAGACCAGCGCGAGGTCGACGGGGCCCGGGATCGCGGCGAGCGCCGGATAGGCCGGCTTGCCGAGAATGCTCACTTCTTTCGGGTTCACCGGGTAGATCTCGCCCTGGAAGCCGTCTTCGAGCAGCTTCTGGATCGAACGGAAGCCGCGCTTGGTCGGGTCTTTCGACGCGCCGATGATTGCGATCGACGCCGGATAGAAGATGGGGTTCAAGGGGTTCATCGTCATTCACCCCTGAACACCGGTGTGCGCTTCTCGGCGAACGCGTCCACGCCTTCCTGCCAGTCGCGCGTCGTGCCGACGAACACCATGCCTTCCAGTTCGGCGCGAAGAGCGGCGTCGAGCGTGCTCTCGGCCGCGAAGTTCAGTTGCTCCTTGGCCAGTTGCATCGAGAACGGCGCCTTGGTCGCGATGCGCTTCGCGAACGCGCGCGCGTCGTCGGGAAAGCCCGCATCGGGAAACCAGCGACTTGCCAGGCCGATCCGGACCGCTTCTTGGCCGCCGATGCGTTCGCCGAGGAACACGAGCTCGCGAGCCTTTGCGAGGCCCACCAGTCGCGGCAGCAGCACGGTGACGCCGCCACCCAGGAAGTTGCCGATGCTGATCTCCGGCAAACCGATTTGCGCGCTCTCGGACATCAGCAGGAAGTCGGAGGCGATCGCGAGTTCCGCGCCGGCACCAAGCGCGTAGCCTTGCACGGCGGCGACCACCGGCTGCTTCAACGTCATCAGCCGCTTGCAGACGATCTGCTCGCCTTGCAGGTACTGCCGCCGGTCGAAGGCGCTTCGGCCGGCCTTGTGCTCCTTGAGGTCGGCGCCGACGCAGAAGGCGCGGCCCTCGCCGGTGAGCAGGACGACGCGCACGTTGCGATCGTCCTGTGCAGCGCCCAGTGCATCGTTCAGCTCGTCGTAGAGCTGCTGCGTGACCGCGTTCAGGCGGTGCGGACGGTTCAGCCGGATCTCGGCAACACCGTCCGCGACGGAATAGAGGATGGTTTCGTAGCTCACCGCGGGTCTCCTGAAAAGAAACTTGCATTCGTGTGAAGACGCAAGTATATTTGCGTCACGATGAATGAAGCAAATCAGATTGCACATCTTCGTCGCTGACTTCACCATCGACAAAGGAACGTCCATGAACAAGCTACTCGCCAGATTCGCCGTCGCTGCGCTCGGTGCGCTCGCGCTTCTCGGGCAGGCCGCCCGCGCCGAGACACTCGTCGTCGCGGTCGATACTGCCTTCGTGCCTTTCGAGTTCAAGCAAGGCGACAAGTACGTCGGCTTCGACATCGACCTGTGGGATGCCGTCGCGAAGGAACTCAAGCTCGACTACAAGCTCCAGCCGATGGACTTCAACGGCATCCTGCCGGCGCTGCAGACCAAGAACGTCGATGTCGGCCTGGCGGGCATCACGATCAAGGACGAACGCAAGAAGGCCATCGACTTCTCCGACGGCTACTACGACAGCGGCTTCATGCTGATGATGCCAGCCGACAGCCCGATCCAGGGCGCCGCCGACCTCAAGGGCAAGCAGCTCGCCGTCAAGACCGGCACCTCCGCGGCCGACTATGCAAAGGCAAATTTCGCTGGAACGGAACTGCGCCAGTTCCCGAACATCGACAACGCCTACCTCGAACTGCAGACCGGCCGCGTCGACGCAGCAATGCACGACACGCCCAACGTGCTGTACTACATCTCCACGGCCGGCAAGGGCAAGGTGAAGGCGGTCGGCACGCAGATGATGGCGCATCAGTACGGCATCGGCTTTCCGAAGGGGAGCCCTCTGGTTGCGCAAGTCAACGGCGCGCTCGCGAAGATCAAGGCGGACGGTCGCTACGTCGTGATCTACAAGAAGTGGTTCGGCACCGAACCGCCGAAGCCCTGAACGCACACCAGCCGCATTCATCATGGAATTTGACTGGTCCGTCATTGGCAGCTCCATGCCGGCGCTGCTGCAGGGGGCGAAGCTCACCGTCTTCATCACCGTCGTCGGCCTCGCCGGCGGTGTGGCGGTGGGCCTGTTGTTCGGCTTGATGCGCGCCTACGGCAATCGGTTCGTGAGCAGCATCGCGCTCATCTACGTCGAGTTCGTGCGGGGCACGCCAATCGTCGTGCAGGTGATGTTCATCTACTTTGCGTTGCCGGTACTGCTCGGGGTCCGCGTCGATCCGATGACGGCTGCCGTGACCTCGATCATTGTCAACTCGGGGGCCTACATCTCGGAGATCGTGCGCGGCAGCTTCCTGTCGGTGCCGCGCGGGCTGCGCGAAGCCGGCCTTGCGCTCGGCATGCCGGGATGGCGCGTGCTGGCTTTCGTGATCGGGCCGGTCGCGTTCCGCCGCATGACGCCGCCGCTGGGCAATCAGTTCATCGTGAGCCTGAAGGACACGTCGCTGTTCATCGTGATCGGCGTGGGCGAGCTCACCCGCCAGGGCCAGGAGATCATGGCGGCGAACTTTCGGGCCGTCGAGGTCTGGTCCGCCGTGGCGCTGATCTACCTGGCGCTGATCGGCGTGCTGACCTTCTCATTGCGCATGGTCGAGAACCGGATGAGGATCCTATGAAGATGGTCGAGTTCACGGGCGTCACCAAGCGCTTCGGCAAGACGGTCGTGCTGGAAGAGGTCGATCTGCAGATCGGCCAGGGCGAGGTCGTCGTCCTCATCGGTCCGTCGGGTTCGGGCAAGTCGACGCTCCTGCGTTGCATCAACGCGCTCGAACAGATCGATGACGGGGACCTGCGTGTCGGCGGCATCAGCGTGCGCGGCAGCAAGGCGCAGGTGCGCGAGATACGACAGGAAGCCGGCATGGTGTTCCAGCAGTTCAATCTGTTTCCGCAGATGACGGCATTGGAGAACGTCGCCTTCGGCCCGCGGCAGGTGCGCGGAACACGGCGCCCCGACGCGGAGGCGCAGGCACGCGAGCTGCTCGCGAAGGTCGGCCTTGCCGAGCGCGCCGGTCACTACCCGAGCGAGCTGTCGGGCGGCCAGCAGCAACGGGTGGCCATCGCGCGGGCGCTGGCAGTCCGCCCGAAGCTGATGCTGTTCGACGAGCCGACTTCCGCGCTGGACCCCGAGCTGCGCCAGGAAGTCCTCCGCGTGATGCAGGCGCTCGCGGAGGAAGGCATGACGATGATCGTCGTCACGCACGAGATGGCCTTCGCGCGCAAGGTGGGCACCCGCCTCATCTTCATGGAGCACGGCCACATCACGGTCGATGGTCCGCCTGCGGAGCTGCTGGACAACCCGCCGAACCAGCGGCTGCGCGAATTTCTTCAACACGTCGAGTGACATGTCCAAGTTGTCGTTGATCAATATCGCGGGGACGCCGCTGGAAACCGGGCGCGCGCTCGGGCAGTTCGGAGCGGCCGCCGTGCACGGGCACCTCTTGCACACCCAGGCTTGGGCTCGGGTCATGCAATGGCGCGGCAGCGAACGCGCTGCCGTGATGAGCGCGCTGGTCCGCGAGCGGTTCGCAAACATCTGGTCGGAACTGCAAGGCCTGGCCGAAGGCCTGGGCCTGCCGCTCGACGATGTCTTCCTGTGGAACTGCCGCGGCGACCTGTGGGCGATGGCGCCGGACGGCTGCACCACGGTCCAGATGCCCGGCACGAAGCAGCGGCGGATCACGCACAACGAAGACGGCGACCCCGGCTTCGCGGGCCACTGTGCGCTTGCTGCGTGCGAGGTCGAGGGCGGTCCGCGGTTTGTCTCCTTCGTCTATCCGGGCTCGCTGCCGGGCCATACGTTCGCCGTGACGGACACGGGCCTCGCGATGGCGGTGAACAACCTGCGCGAACTGCATGTCGGCCCCGGCGTGCCACGGATGGTTCTCACAAGGGCGCTGCTGGATGCGCCGACGCTCGATGCTGCCGTCTCCGTGCTTCGCGGCCAGCCGCGTGCGGGAGGCTTTCACCTCACGCTCGGGCACGTCGGAAGCACCGATCTTCTGAGCGTCGAGTTCAGCTCGCTGGCTTGTTCGGTGCGTCTTGTCGCGGCGCCATCGCTTCATGCGAATCACGCCATCCATCCGTCGATGCGCAACCTGCCGCAGATCATCACCGGGTCTTCCGGGCACCGCCAGGTGCGCGGCGATGCATTGCTCGACGACGCGCGGGGGCAAGATCTTCCGGTCGATCCGCTCGCCATACTCGGCGACACCGGCAATGCGGAATTCCCGATTCTTCGCCTGAACCCGGCCGACACCGACGACGAGAACACGCTCGCGACTGCCGATATGGAGATTGGTACGTCGCACATACACTGGCGGGTCCATGAACACCCCCGTGGCCCGGCCCGGTTCGAATTCATCGATGGACACCTCCAGGAGACCCCGACAAGGGCGCAAGGCCGATGACCCGCCGGCATCCGTTGCAGCCACGTCCGAGAACGCAAGGGCAATGGAAGCGCCGCGCAGCGTCGAAGCCCTGCGTGAACTCGCCGTGCGTATCGGACGCGGCGACACCGCAGTGACACTGGGCGGGAAGGCGCACGCCGTGCTCGCCAAGCTCGTCGAGCGGCCGGAGGAAGTGGCGGTGCGCACCATCACCGACCTGGCAGCGGGCCTCGGCGTCAATGCGTCGACACTGACGCGCCTCGCCACGCGGCTCGGCTATGAAGGCTTCACGGACTTCCAGAACGTTTTTCGCGACAGCCTGGCGCAGCGTCACCGGCACTTCTATAGCCAACAGGCGGAGCGCCTGGTGGCAGGCGCGACGGCGCGCACACTCGGACGCGCCGAGACCCAATCCGTCGAAGTCCAGACCGTGGTGCAGCTGGCGCGCGAGTCGATCCACAACGTCGAGGTCTTCCTCGCACAACTGTCAGCGGCCGATCTGCGCAGCGCCGCAAAGCTGCTCGCGGAAGCACCGCGCGTGCGCATCCACGGTTTGCGGCAGTTCAGCACGCTGGCAGGGTTCCTGGTCTATGGTCTCGGCCTGATTCGCGCTGATGTTGGCCTGCTCGACCCTCAGGGCCTTGGCGCGGCCGAGGGCCTTGCGCAATTGCAGCGCGGCGACGTCGTCGTGGTCACGAGCGTCGAGCCCTATACCCGCAGCGTGGGCCAGGTGGCGCAGGCCGCTGCGGATGCGGGGCTCACGGTGATCGCGATCACCGACACGCGCGCATCGCCGCTGGTGCCGCCCGCGCGCCACGCGTTTTTCGTGCCGCACGAGAGCAGCTTCTTCAGCAACAGCATGGGCGCCTACCTGATCTTCTGCGAGGGGCTGCTGAACCTTGTCGCGACTCAACTCGGAAAGGGCGCCTTGCAGGCACTCGCAAGGCGAGAGCGCTTCATCACCGGTCTGCAGATCGAGGCGGAGTGAGCGCGCGTTCGAGAGACATGGCAAATGCGGGTACGGATCGTCAGCGCCTTCCTGTCGATGCTTTTGAGTGCAGCGATCTGCGTGGCGACGATCCTGCAACCGGGATGGCTTGGCTCCCTGTTCGGACTCGATCAGGCGGAGGGCGGTGAGACCCTGGAGACATGGGTGGCCGTCGGCGTCTTTGCGCTTGCATCCCTGTTCACGAGTGGCGTCGTGATGTCCATCTCCCGGACGCGCGAATAGCGCTGCGTTCCAGAGCCGCGCCACTCGCTAGGTCAAGCGCCTGGGGCGTCGCCTCACTGTCCGGGAGAGCCGATCGACGCCGGCTTGGAGGGCTGGGAGATGCCGCCATTCGTGCCCACCGCCGCCTCGACATAGTTCGGCGTGGCGGTCGAGACGGTGTCCCACACCGCGGACACCTTCGCATTGCCGCCGACGAAGATGGCGCCCGCATGGTTTCCGGCGGCAACGAGGGTGGCGTCCGCACCCGTGGCCGTCGGAATCGCCTTCAGCATTCCGTCGCCCTGGGTTGCACTGACCGGAGTGCCGTAGTTCATCGCGGCCACGACATTCCCGTTGCCGTCATAGACGATCACGGCATCGCCCTTGCCCAGGCCGATCGGATTGGCCGGGTCGTTGTTGACGTTCAACATCGCAACGACCGGCACCGTGCCTGCAAGACCCCAGGTCGTGCGGAACACGTTCTCGTCCGTTCCCGGCACGCCCGGAACAACGACGAGGCGTGCGCCCGGCGCGAGAACCGTGCCGGCCACGAATGCGGCACTGTTGTTGGCATCGTTGACGTCGGCATGGTTGTCACCCCACTTCCAGCCGGTCAGGTCGATGGCGGCGCCGCCGTAGTTGTAGAGCTCGAAGAAGTCCTGGCCGCCGTCGGCGTTCGAGTTCACCTCCGTGACCAGCACGGTCGGTGCCGGCGAACCAGCGGCTGCGGTGGTGAAGCTCTTCGTCGTGCCGGCGAAGGCGTTGCCATACAGGTCAGTGATCACGCCGCTGGCCAGCTGCACGGTGTAGCGGGTGTTGGCCTGGAGGGGCGTCGTCAGGGCGATGCTCACCCGCCCGCCGTTGAACTTGACTTGCGTCGTGTCGTCGATCGAGACGTTGCGCGTATCCGAGCCATTGCTGATGACGATGTTGCCGGCACCTGCCTGCACGATCTCGCTGAAGGTCAGCGTGACGTGGCTGCCGGTGATGCCGGTCGCGCCATCGACCGGCGCGGTGTTGGTCAACGTCGGGGCGGTCTGGTCCAGCGTACCGATCGTCGTGAACGAGAGCGTCGATGCATCGGACACGGCAGCGGTGTCGCTGCCTGCTGCGGTCCTGATCGCGCCCGCCGGGTACGTGATGCTGTAGCTGGTGTTGGCCACCATGAAGAACTTCGGACGGATCTTCATGACGCTGCCGTCGAAGCTCACCTGCGACATGTCGCTCACCGGAATGGCACGCGTGTCGCCGGCGCCATTGCTGAGAACCAGGTTTCCGGAACCGGCCTTGACCGATTGATTGAACGTCAGGTAGAGGTTGCTGCCGATGCCGACGTTCGATTTGCCGTTGGTCGGCTTGAAGATGGTCAGCCCCGGCAGGCTTGGCCCGGCAGCCTGTTCGCCGACGGCGTAGATGGTGCCGTCCGGGCCCATCGTCACGCCTTCGTTCTGGGCGGTCGCGCTCATGTACAGACTGCTCACCAGCTTGCCGGTGCGATCGGTCTTGACGATCTTTCCGTCCGGTGCGCCGATGATGATGACGTTGTCGTAGTCCGGTGCGCTGCTCGGCACGATGTTCGAGAACGAGAACACGTCGTTGAATGCGGAGAGGCCCGTCTTGGCCGCATCGAACAGCACCGGTGGGTTGTCGGTGGTCGACAGGATCGGCGAGCCGTCCGACGCCGTCGCCGTGCCGCCCGAGAAATCGATCGCCGCCTGGAAGATGTTGGTCGGCTGCGACTGGCGCACGGCGATGTAGCCGCCGGTCCGGGTGTCGAAGGTGATGCCCTCGATACCGACATTGCCGACCGTCGCGCCCAGCTTGACGGACCGCACGTCGGCCCGGCGAAGAGTTCCACCGGCAACGTAGGTGAACAGGTCCACCTGGCGCAGGCGCTCTTCCACGAGGGCGAACTTGCCGCCACCGACATAGGTGATGCCTTCGGTGTCCACGAAGTCCCCGGCGTTGAGCGTCATGGAATCGAGAACATGACCATCGCTCTTTGCAATCTGCACGACCGAGGTGCCGCCATCGCCGACGACGAACAAGGAATCGGCGTCCTTGTCGTAGGCCACGCCGGATGCTTCGGCATTCAGCAGGTTCGTGCCGCTGGTCGCGTACTGGAGCGCGTAGCTGGCCGTCTGCGTGTAGTTGTTCAGGTCGTAGGTGCTCTTGGGATCGGCAAACGAGAGCACGGGCTTTCCGTCAACAGCGCCGCCGCTGCTGTTGCCAGTCGTGTTGTTGGTGCCGGTGCCACCAACAACGGCGCCGGTAATTCCACCACCGCCGCCACATGCGCCCAGGCTGGCCGCCAGGATCGAAGAAACAAGGATTGATTGAATTCGGGTCGAGCGTGCGGTCTTCACAATGTGTAAGAGGTTGTGAGATTGACGAAGCCCGCGACGCTATCAGCCTCGTATTTCATCTCCGTGACGTGCCTTCTGTTCAATACTCGACCAGCGAGCCCGGACGCAAGCAGGGGTTGCGATCGGCGGTGCGCGCGCGCCGCATGATGTCGCGGCCGATCACGGTCTTGTGCACCTCGCTCGATCCCTCGCCGATCTGGTTGAGCTTGGCGTCGCGGAAGAAGCGTTCGAGCGGAAAGTCCTGGAGGTAGCCGCGCCCGCCGGTCAACTGGAGCGCGTCCGTCACGACTGACATGCACAGGTCGGTTGCCTGAAGCTTTGCCATCGACGCGAAGATCGCCACGTCCGCATCCCTGGCGTCGTACTTCTCGGCGGCGAGCGCGACCAGTGCGCGGGTCGCCTCGATCTTGGTCACCATGTCCGCCAGCATCCATTGCGGCCCCTGGTGCTCTCCGAGTGCCTTGCCGAACAGCTTGCGATCCGACATGTAGGTGGCTGCGATCTCGATCGCACCGATGGCGCGGCCCAGCGCCATGGCGGCATGCCCGATGCGGGCGCGGAGCAGGGCATCTTGCGCAAGATTGAAACCTTCGCCCTCGGCCCCGAGAAGGTGGCCCTGCGGCACCTCGACGTCGCGGAATTCGAGCGACGAGATCGGCACGCCATGCCAGCCCAGCTTGCCGACTTCGGGGCTGATGGTGAAGCCGGCGGCATCGCGTGGCACCAGCACAGCGATGAAGACCGATGGATCTTCCTCGGCGCGGCCGACCGTGACGAACCAGTCAGAGGTCGTTCCGCGGGTGATGAACTTCTTGCGTCCGTTGACCACGTACCGGCCGCCTTCGCGTCTGATGCGCGTTTGCAGGCCGCGCACGTCCGAACCGGCATCGGGCTCCGTGAGCGCAAAGGCCGCCTGCAACTCGCCGGTGCAGAGGCGCGGCAGCAGCTTGTCCTTCATCTCGGCGGACCCGCCCGCGACGATGGCGCGGCTTGAGAGGTCGGTGCCGGTGATGAGGGACGCGGACGTGCTGCACACCCGCCCAAGCTCCTCGATGATGCGGACGCGCAAGGCCTGCCGCGCATCGCTGCCGCCGTACTCGCGCGGGAAGGCGGTGCCGACGATGCCCTCGCGAGCGAGCAGGCGAAAGGTGTCCCACGCGAAGGTGTCGGTCTTTGCGACATCCGCGGCCGACGGGCCCAGGACTTCGGAAGCGAGACCTCTGACGCGATCGACGACAGTCCGTTCCGCGCTGTTCAACTGGCGAAGAAAGTGGTCTCCGAAAAGGCGTGCGGGTGGCTGGATGGGTTTCATGAACGGGTCTCCTGGGCTAGATGACTTTCTGCTCGCGCAGGCGCGCGAGTTCTTGAGGGCCGATGCCGAAGCGGCCATAGACGGCTTCGTTATGTTCGCCGGGCGAGGGTCCGGTGCGAGGGATGGCGGGCTCGTGTCCCACGACGCGCGGCACGATGCAGGGCCCTGGCACGGAGCCCAGTTCCGGATCGGCCATGCGCACGATCGCGCCGCGCTCGGCAAAGTGCGGATCGCTGCGGATGTCCTCGATCGAATAGACCTTGCTGAACGGGATGCCGCCCGCTTCGAGCTTGCCTGCGATGTCTGCGTAGTCATGCGCGGCGAACCAGCGGCCCAGTGCGCCATCGAGTTCATCGAGGTTCTGCACGCGCGCGGGATTGGTGGCAAAGCGCGGGTCGGTGGCCCAGCCGGAAAGACCGACCACGTCGCAGGTGCGCGCGAAGATGGCATTCGACGATGCCACCAGCGACAGCCACACGCCGTCGCGGCTGCGGTACATGTTGGACGGCGCGGTGTAGCTCGCGCGATTGCCCGACGGCCCGCGCACGTAGTCCATCTGCTCGTGCTCCACCGGCAGCGGGTCGAGCAGCCTGAAGAGCGCTTCGGTGGCCGCGAGGTCCACTTCGGTGCCGGGCGCATCGGGGTCGCCGCGCAGCCGCGCGACCTCCATCGCGATGGCGAAGGCGCAGAAGAGCCCCGCGATGTAGTCGCCGATCGGATAGTTGCTGTGCAGGGGCGGCCCGCCGGCTTCGCCCGTGAGGTTGGTGAAGCCGCTCATGGCTTCGAAGATTCGCGCGAAGCCCGGGCGCTCCCGGTACGGGCCCGTCTGCCCGAAGCCTGTGAGGCGGATGACGATCAGGCGCGGATTGGCGCGATGCAGCGTCTCGGTGTCCAGGCCCCACCGGGCCATGGTGCCGGTCCTGAAGTTCTCCACCAGCACATCGAATTCCGGAAGCATCGACAGGAGGAGCTCGCGCCCCTCGGGCGTGCGCACGTCCAGCGTGATGCCCTGCTTGCCGCGGTTGGCGACTTTCCACCAGAGTGGCACGCCGTCCTTCACCGGCTGAAGGCCGCGAAGCGCGTCGCTGCCGTCCGGCAGCTCCAGCTTGACGACATCGGCGCCGTGGTCCGCGCACAAAGTGGCGCCGAGCGGCGCGGCGAGGACCGTGGCCATGTCGAGGATGCGTACGCCATGCAGCGCACCTTGGGGCTTGTGAGTCGTCGGCACGGTTTGTTCCTTGGCAGCTTGCTTGTGGCTCGAGGCATGGTTTGTGGCAGATGCGGATCAGGACTACAACGGCTGTTTCGATACGCGAAACTGCGAGCCGATTTCGTTGACGGAAACAGTGTGGAGAACGGAACATGAAGTCACGCAACACCGCACCACGCAGCATGAGCGCCATCGCACTTCCCGGCCTCGTCGATCCGCACGACCTCGCGGATGACAGGCAGTTCTCCATGAACCTCGCGAGAGGCATGGAGGTGCTGCGTGCCTTCACGGCCGACACGCCCGTGCTCGGAAATCGCGACATCTCCGACCGCACCGGGCTGCCCAAGGCCACGGTGTCGAGGCTGACCTACACGCTGACCTTGCTGGGCTACCTCTCGCGCGACTTGGCGCTGCAGAAGTACCGTCTCGGCCCCGGGGTGCTCTCGCTCGGTCATCCGCTGCTCGCGAGCATGCAGGTGCGCCAACTTGCCAAGCCGATGATGGAGACGCTTGCGCGCAAGACCGGATGCACCGTGAACCTCGGCGTCCGCGATCGCGCGAGTGTGGTGTATGTCGACTCGGTGCGCGCCGACAGGGCCAATTCGCATCTGCCGGACATCGGGACCACGCGGCCGCTGCTGGCGAGCTCGATCGGCCGGGCGCTGATCTTCGCGTCGCCGCCCGCGGAATGCACCGCGATCGTCAACTACCTCAAGGTCCACGACCCCGGGCAGTTCGATGAGCACCGCGAAGCCTTCGAGCACAACCGCAAGCTCTTCGCGAGCGAGGGCTACTGCATGGCGCTGGGCGAATGGCGCAAGGAGATCCATGCGGTTGCCATGCCCATCGGACACCGGCCCGGAGACCCCGCGCTCGCGATGAACTGCTCGCTCTACTCGCACCGCGCAGCGGAAGACAAGCTGGTCCGCGTGGTCGTGCCGCTGCTCAAGGATGCGGTGCGCGAGCTGGAAGAGGCCATGCGTGTTCGCTAGCTGGCCACCCGATCCGACACCAATGAATGGAGACTTCATGACATCGTTCCGACCTCTACTCGCCGCGCTCGGCAGCATCGCCTGCCTTGCCGCTGCAGGACCTGCCGGTGCGCAGGGCACCTACCCCGACAAGCCGATCCGCATCATCGTTCCGTTCCCGGCGGGCGGCGTCGTCGACGGCGTGGCGCGCATCGTCGGACAGGGGCTGTCGTCGAAGTACGGCCAGCCGGTGATCGTCGAGAACAAGCCCGGCGCCGGCGGCGCGCTGGGCACCGGCGTGGTGGGGAAGGCACCGCCCGATGGCTACACGCTGCTCATGGTGTCCCCGAGCCATGCGGTCGCGCCGTCGCTGCAGAAAGGCATCACGTGGGATCCCGTCAGGGACTTCCGCGGCGTGGCGGGGTTCGGGGTGATCCCGAACGTGATCGTGGTGCACCCGAGCGTGCCGGCGAAAAGCATGAAGGAGTTCATCGAGCTGGCGCGCAGCAGCAAGGAACCGATGACCTATGCGAGTTCGGGTGTGGGAACTTCATCGCATCTCACGGGCGAACTTCTTGCGCAGTCCGCGAAGGTGGAGCTGGCGCATGTGCCGTACAAAGGGCAGCCTGACGCGACCAGCGACCTGCTGAGCGGGCGCGTCAACATGATGCCGATGTCGACTTCGCTTGCGCTGCCCTACATCAAGGCAGGCAAGCTGGTGGCACTGGGCGTGACGACCGCGCGTCCTTCGTCGTTGCTGCCGCAGGCGCCTCCGATTGCCGAGGCGGCCGGCCTGCCGGGGTTCGACGTGGGCACGTGGCTCGCGATGCTGGCACCGGCGAAAGTGCCTGAGTCCATCCTGAAGAAGCTGTCGGACGACGTGGCCGAAGTGCTGGCCAGGTCCGACGTGAAGCCGCGGATCGAAGCGCTGGGGCTCGAAGGCGACTTCAGGACCGGCCCGCAGGTCGACGCACTCGTGAAGGAAGAAGTGGCCCGCTGGAGTCGCGTCGTCAAGCAGGCCGGCATCCGCGCCGAGTAGCGCGGTTGCACGAGGCCGACGGTCAGTTCGGAATCTGCGAGACGCCCATCAGGACGAAGTCGGTATCGCCGTTGAGTTCCGGTGTGGTGGAGTCCTTGCGGGTGTTGACCACGACGTACACGTACTTCGTGAGTCCATCCACTGTGTACTTGAACGCCTTGGCGCGCCGCACGGCAAGCCCACCCGTCTCTTCCTTTTCGAGCCCTGCCTCGGTGAAGGCTTGTGCAATGTTCGCTTCGGGCGCATCGCTGGGTCCGCCGTTGGGCGTGAACACGAAGGAGCCGTCCTGCAGGAAAAGGGAGGTGCCGGTGGCGGTGCAGTTCTCGTACTCGATGAAGTACTGGCCCTGCAGTTCGGTCGGATCCGTCACCGGAACCAGGTCTTCGGCCACGAAGACGTACTGGCTGCGTTGTGCGCCGCCGGTCCACGAGCACAGCTCGACGGCCCGGTTCTGATCCTTGCTCACGACGCCGACGTACGGACCCAGTTCCACGCTGGTGAGATTGCCGTTGGTGAGCCCGCCGGTGGCCCATGACGTTCCGCGGTTCGGGTCCGGGATGGCCACTGCGTATTGACCTGCCAGGGTCTTCGCCGCGCCGACGCGGAATGCCGTGAGGTTCGGCGTGGTGAACGCCGTCGCCACATAGGACTCCTGCGTCAGGTCTTCTCCTGCGGCCGCATGCGTCGCGGCCTGTGCTTGCGTGAGGCCGGATGCCTGCAGCGCGGCGCTGTAGCTTTCGAGGATGTCGTCGCCCGCGTCGCCCTTCTTCGCGCTGAACGACGAAGTCAACGGGTTGAAGCCATCGGGCAGGGACGGCTTGCCCGGGAGCGTGGAGAGCGTCGTCTTGAGCTTGGCCAGTGCGTCGGCCAGGGCGCTCGATGTGATTGCGCCGCCGAGGATGCCGTTGGTCGCCGCCGCGTACCACGTGGCGGGATCCTGGTTGCCGAGGATGCCCACGATCAGGTCGGTAAGCGGCGTGATGTTCGCCGTGCCGGGTGCCGCCACCACGGAATGAATCCAGGTGGTCGTGGTGGTGGGCAGGGCGTTCGCGTAGAGCGATGTGTAGACGTTGTTGACCTGCACGAATTGCACGCGTGCGACGCATGGGTAGTCGGTGCTCTTGAACGTTGCCGTCCAGACGCCGTCGGCGTCAGTCGTAGCGGAGGCCGTCGCGCCCGAAGCGCACTTCAGTTCCACGGCGCTGCCGGCGATCGGAGAACCCGTTGCAGCCACGCCGGTCACGGTGGTGGTGTCGGCCTGTGTGGTGGTGGTCGGCGAGCTGGTCGCGACGGGCAGGGCGAAGCCGCCGTTGCCGCCGCCTCCGCATGCTGTGATTGCGGCCGCTGTCAGGGCGCTCAGCGCGAGCAGAGCCAAGCGCTTCTTGTTGTTTGCTTTCAATTCCAAGTCCTTTAGATCCCGTGAAGAATCCGCCCTGCCCGGTATGCCGAGGGGCGGCTTTCAGGCGCGCCATGCGACGCCTATCGGACTTATCGGCTGCTTGGTGCCCGGTTTTAGGGTGGGCGCCCCGTTGGCCTCTACTCGACCGTGGCGCCGGACCGCTTCACGACCTCGGCCCACTTGACGCGCTCGGACTGGATGTACTTCGTGAGCTCCTCCGGCGTCGAGCCGATCGTCTTGACGCCGTCGGCGGCGAAGCGCTCGCGCAGGTCCTTGGATTGAAGCGCGGCCACCGAGCCGTCATGCAGGCGCTTGACGATTTCTGGCGGCGTTCCGCGCGGCGCGAGCAGCGCATACCAGACACCGGATTCGTAGCCCGGCACGCCGGCCTCCGCGATGGTCGGGACGTCCGGCAGTGCGGACGAGCGCTGGCTGGAGGTGACGGCAAGCACCCGGATCTTGCCGGCCTTGATCTGGGCGCTGCCGGTGCCGTAGCTGACGAACATCGCTTGCACGTTGCCTGACAGCAGGTCGGTCAGCGCAGCGCCGCCGCCCTTGTACGGCACGTGGACCAGATCGATCCCTGCCATCGACTTGAGGAGTTCCATCGACAGATGCAGGCCACTGCCGTTGCCCGTCGATGCATACGACATGCCGCCGGGCTTGGACTTCGCGAGCTTGATGAACTCGTCCAGGTTCTTGACCGGCAGCGATGCATTGACCGCGAGGAAATACGGCGCCGATCCGAGCAGCGTGATCGGAACGAAATCGGTGAGCGCGTCGTAGTGCAGCTTCGGGTACAGGGCCTGGTTGATGGCCAGTTGCGAGGTGAGGGCGAGCACCACCGCGTAGCCGTCGGCCGGCGATTGAGCCACGTACTCCATGCCGATGTTGCCGCCCGCGCCGCCCCGGTTGTCGATGTAGAACGAACCGCCGAGCTGCTTTCCGAGTTCCTGCGAAAGCGGGCGGCCCACCACATCGCCGCCACCGCCGGGCGAGTAGGGCACGACGATGCGCACCGGCTTGTCCGGGTAGGACGCGGCCATGGCCGACAAGGAAACGGCCAGGGCCGCGAACAGCGAGAGAAGTCTCTTCATGATGTTGTCTCCGGGTTCGAAACGATGGGGGAAGATGCGGTCACGCCGTCTGCGATCGCCGCGACGGCGGAATCGAGTTGTGCTTCGGCAAGCGACAGGTGCGCGCGGCGCGAGTGCGTCCAGGCAAGATCAGTCGCGAGGTCTTCGCGCTGCCGGGCAAGCATCCGATCCACCTCCGCGATCTGCGGGCCCCCAGCTCCCTTGCGGCCGAACACCATGTACTCGGGGCTCGTGACTTCTGAGAAGGCTTGCGCGTCCAGTGGAAAGGACTGCGATGCCATGGATTCGTAGATGCGCGCGGCTTCGCTATAGGGGATGTCGCGCAGGGCGAGATGGCGCGAGCGGCCGTAGTCGGTCAGTGCCGACGCGAAATGATGGCCGATGCGGAAGGGGACGTCCGCGCGCTGCAGCAGTGCGTCGGCGATCTCCGTTGCGGTCGAATAGTCGGCATGGACTTCGGCCAGCGCGCGTTCCTTGTCGACGACGAGACCACCGAGAACCTTGCGCAGGAGTTCGAACAGGGCTAGGGCGCGGGCGTTCGGCACGGGGTCGTAGGCGCGGTAGTCGAACATGCCGCTGCGGACGTTGTGCGCCAGCAGAGAGACGGCCTGCATGTCGCCGAGGAGCATGCTGCTCTGCACGCGCAGTTGCTCCAGGGCAGCCGGATTGCGCTTCTGCGGCATGATGCTGCTCACCCCCACGAGCTCGCCTCGCTGCAGGGTCATCCACGGTTCGGGCGCCGCGTATTGCGCGTGAAGATCCTGTGCGAACTGCCCGATCTGCACGGCTGCGATACCGAGTGCGGCCGCCACTTCCAGACTGGTATCGACCGGCGCGAAATGGTTCGCGTCGTAGGCGTTCTCGACCAAGCCGTCGAAGCCCAGGAGCGACGCGAGACGGTGGCGATCGAGCGCGAAGCTCGATGTCGTCAGGGCCGCCGAACCCAGCGGACCCTGGTTGACGTGCCCGTACGCGGCGCGCAGGCGGGAGGTGCTGCGCGTCAGCGCGCCATCCATGGCCAACAGGTAGTGAGCGAAGGTCGTCGGCTGCGCCTGCACACCGTGCGTGTAGGCCGGCACGATGGTGCGCGTGTGCTGCGCGGCAAGAAAAAGAAGCGCCTCCCTGGCCTGCACGAGCGCATCGCATTCGTCCAGCAAGCCCTCGCGCAGATTCATGCGCGCGATGGTCGCCGAGATGTCCTGCCGGCTGCGTCCGCAATGCAATCGCGAGGCGTCGGCGCCCACGATGGCGAGCAGCTTGGGTTCGTAGTCGAGGTAGTCGGCGGACCATTGCCGCGGCCTGTCGCGCTCGGCTCGGATCAACGTGAGGACGCCGGCAGCGATCCGGCTGGCGACATCCTGCGACACGATGCGTGCCTCGGCCAGCGCGACGATCGAGGCCTTGTTTATCTGGTCGAGGTATTCGACGGAGCGCCCGCCGCCGCGGAAATCAGCGTTCACGTCGTGGGGCTCGGCGGTGGGTTGGAGGTTTTTCATGGGAACGATGCCTTGATGACCGCAATTCTTCGCCTTGCGCATCATTGTGTGAAATGAATATTTAGTCGATCATCATTCCTTCAAAGGAATAGTGGAGAAGACCTTGCCAATCACCTTCCAGCAACTCCAGTGCGTGCGCCAGGTGGTCGAAAGCGGCTTCAGCGTGTCGCGCGCGGCCGAATCGCTGCATACGACGCAGCCCGGCGTCAGCAAGATGATTCGTTTGCTCGAAAAGGAGATCGGCGTCGAGTTGTTCACCCGGGCCGGCAATCGCTTGACGGGATTGACCGAGCCCGGCAAAGAAGCGCTCTCGCTGTGCGCGCGGGTGCTTCAGGATGCGCAGGCGCTCAGGCGCCTGAAGCAGGACTCGCCCGCCGAGAGCGAAGGCACCCTGCGCGTGGGGACCACGCACATCCACGCGCGCTATTCGCTGATCGAGGTGACGCGCCGGTTCCTCGCCGTCTATCCGCAGGTGAAGCTCGAGTTCACGATCGGCCCGCCGTCGCAGATCCTGGCGGGCGTGACGGCGGGCACCATCGACATCGGCCTTTGCACACTCCCGGATACCGTGCCCAAGGGCGTTGTCTCGGTCAAGGCCTACGACATCGACCGGTGCCTGATCGTGCCGCCGCGTCATCCACTGTTGAAGATGGCGAAGACGGGGAAGGTGACGATGGAGCAGATCGCGCGATGGCCACTCATCACTTACGACAGCAGCTTCACATCCGGCTCAGTGGTGCAGGGTGAGTTCCGCAGGCACGGCATCACGCCGTGGGTCGTGATGCGGGCCATGGACGCCAGCATCATCAAGGCCTACGTCGCGGCCGGCGTCGGTGTCGCGGTTCTGCAGAAGATGGCGTTCAGCGCAAGATTGGACAAGGACCTGCGCTCCATCCCCGTCGACCATCTGTTTCCATCGTCCAGCGCGATGGTCAGCCTGCGACGGGATCACCTCTTGAAGAAATTCGCGTTCGACTTCATCCAGATGGTCGCGCCCGAATGGTCGCGGGAGGCGATCGACGCCCAGCTTCAGTGAAGTCAGATATCGAGCACCAGCCGCGGCGAGAGGCTGCCGGAGCAGCAGACCATCATGGCCTGATTGGCCGCCTTCTCCTCGTGCGTCAGGTAGTCGTCGCGATGGTCCGGCCTGCCTTCGAGCACGGGCGTGCAGCAGGTGCCGCAAATTCCCTGCGAGCAGGAATACTGGACCGTGACGCCAGCGTCGAGCAGGGTGTCCAGCAGCGTTCTTCCGGCTTCCACGTTCAAAGTCTTGCCGCTGCGAGCGAGCCGCACCTCGTACCCGCCGTCGGTTGCCGCCGTCTGGCTGGCGCTGAAGCGCTCCAGATGCACACGATGCGGCGGCAGGCCGCTGCAGGCGCTGCCAAATGCGTCCAACATGCCGTTCGGTCCGCAGCAGTACAGATGCGATTCTGCCGGCGCTTCGCGCACGATGGCGGCGATGTCCGGGCGTTCCTTGTCCTCGCTGGTGCAGTGCAGGTTCACTGCCGCGCCGCTGTGGTCCAGCGCGTTGAGTTCCTGGACGTAGGCGGCGCGCTGCCGCGAGCGCACGGCGTAATGCAGGCGCCAGGCACGGCCCAGCGCGTTCAGGCGCGCGGCCATGGCCATGAACGGCGTGATGCCGATCCCGCCCGCGATGAAGATCGAAAGCGGCGCGTCTTCATACAAGGGGAAGTCATTGACCGGGACGCTGCTCGCGAAACCATCGCCCGGCCGCGGCGTGCCGTGCATCCAGGCCGAGCCACCACGGCTCTCCGCCGCGCGGTCTACCGCAATCACGTAGCGATGGCGCTCGCTCGGGTCGTTCACCAGCGAATAGCTGCGCTGCAGGTCGCCGGGCAGTTGCAGGTCGATGTGCGCACCCGCAGTGAAGGCCGGGAGCGGCGCGCCGCTGGCGGAAACGAACTCGTACGAGACGATGCCTTCCGCTTCGCGACGAAGCTGGCGCAGCAGCAGTTGCGGCCCGCTCACGGCGTGTAGCCGAAGCCGGTGTCCAGCCGCGCGGTCATGTGCTCGGCGTGTTCCTGCCACGGCACTGCCGCGGGCAGCGTGAGCGACACGGCGCGCACCATGTATGTCGATGGGTCGGCCACGCCCTGCGGCTCCGTGCCGCTGGCCTGCAGGTTGCGCACCGTGTCCAGCAGCAGGCGCCGCGTCATCGCGACGCCGGTGTCGCTGATGCCGAGATGTTCCTTGCTGCGGTCGTAGATCGCGGCCACGCCCGACTGGCAGGCCGCATCCTGCACCCACAGGCCCGGCAGGCCGGAAAACCACGTCTTGGTCTGCGCGTCGTAGTTGAAGAGATAGCCGTTCTGCCGGTTGTACTTCGTCCAGTACTTGGCGAAGGGTTCGGTGGCCGGTCGCGGCTCGAAGGCGTCGTGGCTGGCATGGCCGGTCTCGCGGCCCGCGTGGCCCTTCTCGAACAGCGCGCGCGACTTGTCGTAGAGCTTCTCCGAGGGGTGGTAGGAGAACATGATGCACAGCGAGTTGTAGTCATCGATCGGCACCCACGCATGACCTGACAGTTCAGGGTATTGCGACTGCGGCGGCACCAATGTCCAGAAGGGCAGGAGGAACTGGTTCACCCGCCAGTAGTTGGTCTCGTCGTCGAGCTTGCGGCGCGAGGCGATGCTCATGCCGAAGGGCTGGCGCTGGCATTGGAAGGTGGGCCGCAGGTCGCGCTTGGCGATCCAGTCGCTGATGGCGCCCTGTGCATCGATGCGGCCGTGCAGGATCGGCGCGTGGGCGGAGTCGATCTCGCCTTCCACCGCCTGCAGCCAGTTGCATTCCTGGACGCGGAAGCTCACGTGAACGCGCTCGGCCGGCACGAGGTTCCATTCCACGTCGGGCAGCGGCGGCGGGTTGTCCTGCCGCGGACCCATGTAGGCCCAAGCGACGCCGTTTCGTTCGCGGCAGGCGTAGGCCTTGAGGCGGACCTTGTCCTTCAGCCGGCTTTCGGGCAGTTCGGCCGGCATGTCCTGCACATGGCCGTCGGTGCCGAACTTCCAGCCGTGATAGACGCACCGAAGGCCGCAATCCTCGTTGCGACCGAAGACCAGCGGCGCACCACGGTGCGGACAGGCGTGGTCCACGAGGCCGAGCCTGCCTTCGCTGTCGCGGAAGGCGATGAGGTCTTCGCCCAGCAGCCGCACCCGTTGCGGCATGCCGCCTGCAGGCAGGTCGCTGGTGGGCAGGAAGGGAATCCAGTACAGGCGCATCAGGCTGCCCATGGGGGTGCCTGGGCCGACGCGCACGAGCGTTTCGTTGTCTTCAGTGGAGAGCATGGCGGCTCCGTGAAATGAGGTTTGATTGGATTATTGGTTAAACCATTCTAATCGTGAACTCGACAAAGCGAAAGATGGGTCGAAGCATTGCGACTCGGGGTATTACCGGGGAATGATCCATTGGTCTGGCCATTATGCTTTTGAGCAGATCTTTCGTTTCCTCAGGAGTCCTGTCATGCCCACGACACGCTGCGGCCGTCGCACCGCGCTTTTCCGGATCGCGGCGGGTGCCGCCGCCCTTGCCGTTTCGCCCGATCGCCTGTTCGCGCAGGGGACCTGGCCAGATAGGCCCATCACATTGATCACCCCCTTCGGCGGTGCCGTCGACATCCTGGCGCGCCTGATCGCCGCCGACCTCACCGGCCGGCTGGGGCAGACCGTGATCGTGGAACAGAAGATCGGCGGCTCGGGAACCATCGGCATGGCGGCGGTGGCTCGCGCGCGTCCCGACGGCTACACGATCGGCATGGGCACGACCACGTCGCTGACCTCCGCGCCGCACCTCATCAAGAATCCGGGCTACGACGTCGAGAAGTCCTTCACCTACCTCGGCCTGATCCAGACATCGCGCCAGGTCCTGACGGTGTCGCCCAAGCTCGGCGTAGAAACGCTGCAGGATTTCATCGCACTGGCCAAGGCCAAGCCCGGCACGCTCAACTTCGGATCGAGCGGGGTGGGCAACAGCATTCACCTGGCGGTGGAGCAGTTCAACGCGGCCGTCGGCATCAAGGCGGTGCACGTGCCTTTCAAGACGGGCAACGAGACCGACACGGCCATGATTGCCGGCGAAGTGCAGTACACGATTGCTTCGCTTGCCACTTCGCTGCCGCTCATCCAGGCCGGACGCATCAAGGTGCTGGCGGTGACGGGCGAGGGCCGTGATCCGGCTTTGCCGAACGTGCCCAACCTGAGTGAATCCGGACTGCCGGTGCGGATTCCGGATCAGCTCTTCGGCATGGTCGGGCCGGCCAATATGCCGGCTCCGGTGACCTCGAAGCTTCTGAAGGCCGTCGCGGACATGCAGGCAGATCCCGCCTTCCAGGAGTCCGTGCGCCGCACCGGCGGCGTGCCTTCCCTGGTGCATGGCGAGGCCTTTCGCAAGCAGGCGCTGAGCGACAGCCAGACATGGGGCGATCTCATCAAGCGACTGGGCATCACGCTCAGCAGTTGAGGCGTCCGCATGCAAGAGAAGAAGACGGCGCTGATCGCTGGCGCGAGCGGCATCGTGGGGCGCGGAATTGCCGAGCGCCTGGTCGGTGATGGCTGGCGCGTGCTGTGCGCGAGCCGCTCGGGTGGCGGCCACTTGCCGGGTACGGAAGGTGTGGCGGTGGACCTACTGGATGCCGAGGCCTGCGCAAGGGCTGTGGCGCCGCACACCGGCATCACGCATGTGTTCCATGCGGCCTTTCAACCGGCGCCCAGTCGAGCGGCCGAAGTGCCGCCCAACCTCACGATGCTGCGCAATGGGGTCGAGGCGGTGCAGCAGGCCTCCCCGGCACTGCGCAAGGTGGTACTCGTCACGGGCGCGAAGTTCTACGGCATCCAGTGGGGCGAGAGCCCGACGCCTTGCCGCGAGAGCGACCCGAGGCAACTGCCGCCGAACTTCTACTACGACCAGGAGGACTGGTTGCGCGAAGCCAGCCGGGGCGCGCGGTGGCGCTGGGTCAACCTGATTCCGCCTTTCGTTTCCGGCTATGCAGTGGGCAATCCGATGAACCTGGTGCTGGGGATCGGCCTCTATGCCGCCGTGTGCAAGGAGCTTGGCATGCCACTGCGCTTTCCCGGCAGCATGGGCGCCTACGAGGCCCTGCACCAGATCGCGGACGCCCGTCAGATCGGGGCGGCCGCTGCCTGGGCGGCGGATGCGTCAGCAGCGGAGGATGAGGTCTTCAATGTCACCAACGGCGACCCGGCGCGTTGGCGCCAGACGTGGCCCGCGCTCGCGGAAGCGCTCGGGATGCCCTTCGCCGAGCCGAAGACCCTCCCGCTCGCGGACATGATGCCGGCCCAGCAGGCCGTGTGGGATCGGATCGCGCGCCGGCATGGCCTGCGGACGATCGATATCGGCAAGATCGTCGACTGGCGATGGATGGACTACATGCTGCGCCAGTCGCATGACATCGTGCTGGCGACGGCGAAGATCCGGCGCGCCGGTTTCCACGACTGCATCGAGACCGATTCGACGCTGGTGCAGCGCCTGCGCGAACTGCAGGCCAGCGAGGTGTTGCCGCCATGAGCGGCAATCCACGTCGCCGCGAAGTTCGCGCGCTCACGCTCGGCTTTCTTTCGCTCGGTGCCAATGCGGCGCCGCTGGATGTGCTCTCGG
The DNA here is from genome assembly GCA_017744935.1 of Variovorax sp. Lineage (GTDB taxonomy): Bacteria > Pseudomonadota > Gammaproteobacteria > Burkholderiales > Burkholderiaceae_C > Variovorax. The sequence goes on along the minus strand of JAGIAI010000034.1, from coordinate 24,633 downwards.
CAGCAGCCGAAGCAGGCTTCGGCGCTGTGGGCTTGCGTGTCAGTGGTCGCAATCCCGGTGATCCGTGGCCGCAGCCGAATGCCGAGGGCGATGGCTTCGAGCACATACGCGTGCGAGCCGAGGCGCTCTCGATCCGCATCTCCAGCATCTCCGGCTACTACATGTCGGAGAAGACGAGCCTGTCGCACCTGCTCGCCAACGTGGAAGCCGCACGCCGCGTCGGTGCGCCGCTGATCTCGCAGGGATGCTTCGAGCCTGATTTGTCGCGCGTGGCCGAACTGCTGCGTGACTACGCGCGAGTCGCAGCCGATGCCGACGTACGCATTGCGCTCGAGTTCATGCCCATGAGCTCGCTCAGGACGATTGCCGATGCGCGGCGCGTGATTGCCGACAGCGGTGCGCGCAACGTGGGCCTGCTGATCGACTCGCTCCATCTCGCGCGTTCGGGCGCCGGAAGCGCGGACGTGCGTACGCTCGACCCCCGATGCATCTATCTCACGCAACTCTGTGATGCGCCCGCCGTGCGGGCGGCTGAAACGACCCTGTTCGACGAAGCGATGTCGGGCCGCATGCACCTGGGCGATGGGGGGCTCGATCTGAAAGGGCTTGTGGAAGCCTTGCCGCCGGACGCGGAGATTGAGTTGGAAACGCCCGTCATGCCCGACGCCGCGCTGCCGGGAGGCGAGCGCGCGCGACGTGCAGCGGAGAAGGCCATGGCCTTCTTCGCATCGCACTTCGGCTGAGGGCGTCAGCCTCGCGCGGACTTCAGGCCGCTGAAGGCCGGACGCTGCTTTCCAAGAATCGCTTCGACCTGCGCGGCCGGTTCCGGCGCCGCGAAAGCGGCAGCCTGGCTTGCGGCTTCCAGCGCGAAGGCGCTCTGCCTGTCGCTGTCGAGAGAGGCATTCAGCATCGCCTTGGAAAGCGCGACTGCGGTCGGCGCGGCCCGGGCCATGCGTTCGGCCATGTCGCGCGCACGTGCTTCGAGCGCTTCGCTGGCGTGCACTTCCATCACGATGCCGAGTTCTCGGGCTTCATCGACGCTGACATCGCGGGTGGAGAACACCAGTTCCTTCGCACGCTGGAGCCCCACGACACGCGGCAGCAGATAGAGCGCGCCAAGGTCCGGCACGAGTCCGAGTCGCAAGTGAGCCATGGCGAATTTCGCGCGCGGGCTGGCGATGATCATGTCCGCGGAGAGCGCCAGCGCGAAGCCGGCGCCGATGGCGGGACCGTCGATCGCGGCGATCACGGGGCAGCCCACGTTCAGCAGATCGTCGGTGAGGCGAAGTCCCGCGTTGATGCGGCGTTGCCAGTAGGCGGGGCCCGCATGCGCATGCTCCTGCAGCGCATGGAGGTTGCCCCCGGCGCAAAAAGCGCCCGCGCCGCCGGTCAAAACGAGCACGCGCACGGCAGGGTCGTTGCGCACTTGCTCCAGCACCGTCATGAGGTCGGTGCGCAGCGGCACATCCAGCGGGTTGTGGATCTCAGGCCGGGTGAGGCGAATCCAGCCGACCGCGTTCTCCACAGAGAAGTCGAGCGTCTCCATCTGCACTGTGCTCAGGCCGGCTTGAACATCGGGACCATCGCGCCGCCCTCTGCCGGCTTGAAGGTCACCTCGACGCGTTGCCCGATCTTCAGATCGTCGAGGTCGCAGTCGACGATGTTGGTGAGCATGGTGATGCCTTCATCGAGCGTGACGTAGGCGATTGCGTAGGGAATGGGCCCGGCGCGTCGCGTGACGCTCACGCTGTAGATCGTGCCCAGTCCCGAGAGGCTGCACCACTCGGTGTCGCCCATGCAGAAGGGGCAGAGTGCGCGTGGATACCAGTGGACCTTGCCGCAACTGGTGCAGCGCCGCGTGCAAAGAAGGCCTTCCTTGGCCTGCGTCCAGAAGTGCTCGGTGGCGGCGTCGACGGTCACGGGTGCCAGTGGGCGGTCGGTGTAGGGAGTGGTCATCGCTTATTGCCTTTCCATGATCAGGGTGGCGCTGCCGTGGCGCGAGCCGAGCAGGCCGCCGGTGCCTTGCGCCAGAGCCAGGGTGCAATCGGGTACCTGAACCTTCGGGTGCGCTTCGCCGCGCAACTGGCGCACGGCCTCGATCACCTTCGTGATGCCGCCGCGATTGGCCGGATGGTTGTTGCACAGGCCGCCGCCATCGGTATTGAAGGGCAGCTTGCCGACGCCCGAGATCAGGTTGCCGTCGGCCACGAAGCGACCGCCTTCACCCTTCTTGCAGAAGCCCAGGTCTTCCAGCTGCATCAGCACGGTGATGGTGAAGCTGTCGTAGATCGATGCGTACTGGATGTCGGCGGGGCTCACGCCCGCTTCCTTGAACGCGATCGGGCCGGAGATCGCCGCGCCGGACCAGGTCAGGTCGACCTGCCCGCCGAGCTGGCCCTTGATGGTTTCGCCCGCGCCGAGGATGTTGATGACCGGGCGCTTCAGGCGCGCAGCGATCTCGGGCCGCACCACCACCAGTGCGCCGCCGCCGTCGCTCACCACGCAGCAGTCCAGCTTGCGCAGTGGATCGGAAATCATCGGCGAAGCGAGCACTTCTTCCACCGTCACCGGTTCGCGCAGCATTGCGTTCGGGTTGTGCTGCGCATGGGCGGCGGCGGCCACCTTGATCCATGCGAGCTGCTCGCTGGTGGTGCCGTACTCGTGCATGTGGCGGGCCGCGGCGAGCGCATACATGTTGACGGTGACGGGGCTGTAGGGCATCTCCCAGGGCACGTCCGGCGTGTTGGCCGTGACGAGCCGGGGCGCAACGCCGCTCGATCCTTCGCTGCGAGGGCGGCCTGCGAGCGTCACCAGCGCGACATCGCACTTGCCGGCGGCGATCGCCTGCGCCGCATGTGACACGTGGATAAGGTAGGCCGAACCGCCGGTGTCGGTGGTGTCGACATGGCGCAGTTTGGTGAGGCCCAAATAGTCGGCCATGTTGTTGGCACCGAGGCCGGGCGCATCGCCGGCGCAGAAGTAGCCGTCGACGTCCTGCAGGGTGAGCCCGGCATCCGCCAGCGCGCCGCGCGCGCATTCGGCGTGCAACTGCGCGACGGTCTTGTCGGGGGCCTTGCGTGTCGGGTGTTCATAGGCGCCTGCGATGCAGGCCTTGCGTTTGATGGTCATGTGTTTGCTCCAGCCACTGTTCGCGAGTAGGATATCATTGGTTCAACCATCGAACAAGCAAACAAGGAGCATCAAAGTGGATCCCATCGTCAGCCTGCAAGGGCGCACCATCGTCGTCACCGGGGCCGGCCAGGGCATCGGCAAGGGCATTGTGGAACTGGCCATCGACCTCGGCGCCAACGTGGTGGCCGTCGACCTCAACGGTCAGACGCTTGACGCCGCGGTCTCCCCGCTGCCGCAGGCGCGCGTGCTCGCGGTGCAAGGCAGCGTGGCAGACCCGGCTGTGGCCGATCGTGCGGTTACCGAAGCGGTTACCAAGTTCGGCGCGGTGCACGGCCTGGTCAACAACGCCGGCATCATCCGCCCCGCCATGATCGACAAGATGACCGACCAGAAGTGGCAGGAGGTGATCGACGTGCACCTCACCGGTTCGTTCTACTGGATGCGTGCCACCGGCCGTCACATGGTCGAACGGGCCAAAGGCGGCGACAAGACGGGCGGATCGATCGTCAACATCTCGTCCGACGCCGGCCGCAAGGGCTCGATCGGCCAGATCAACTACGCAGCAGCCAAGGCCGGCATGCTGGGCATGACGATGACGGCCGCACGCGAATGGGGCCGCTACAACATCCGCACCAACTCGATCTGCTTCGGCGTGGTCGAAACGCCGATGACCGAAGTCGTGCGCGGCGAGAAGTTCCGCGACGGTATGCTCGCCCAGATTCCGTTGGGCCGCTGGTCCACGCCGGGCGAGGTGGTGAAGAGCGTCTGCTTCCTGCTGTCGGATGGCTCGAGCTACATCACGGGCCAGCATCTGGGCGTGAACGGCGGCTTCCACATCAGCCTCTGACATGACGGGCGACAGCGTCCTCCTGGAGCGCGCGGACGGCGTGGCCGTCCTCACGCTGAACCGGCCGTCGGCGAAGAACGCGATCGACATCCCGACCACCGACGCACTGGTGGCCACTTTGCGCGCGCTGCGTGCCGACGACGACATCCGCGCCGTCGTGCTGACGGGTGCGGGCGGCGACTTCTGCGCGGGCGGTGACGTCAAGGGCATGTCCGATGGCGGCTCACGGACCGTCGAGCAGCGCCGCGCGGGCATGGCTCGCTATGCCGAACTTGCGCGCGCGTTGGCGTCGCTGGACAAGCCGCTGGTTGCTGCTGTCGATGGCGTCGCATTCGGTGCGGGACTCAGCATGGCGCTCTATGCCGACCTCGTGCTGGTGAGCACGCGCGCGCGTCTCGCGATGGTGTTCCATCGCATCGGCCTCGTGCCTGACGTGGGCGCCTGGTACCAGTTGCCACGTGTGGTGGGATTGCAGCGTGCCAAGGAGTTGATCTACTCGGCCCGCGAGTTCGCTGCCGAAGAGGCACTGCGCATGAACCTCGCGCTGGAAGTCCTTGCGCCAGAGGCCTTGCTGCCGCGCGCAATGGAATTGGCCCGCAGTCTCGCGAGTGCGTCGCCAACGGCATTCAGCCTCTCCAAGCGCGCGCTGGCCTCGACGTTGCAGAGCGATCTGGAGACCATGCTGGACATGGAAGCGTCATCCCAGGCGATTGCCTCGTCCAGTGCGTACTTCCGCGAAGCGATCCGCCGCTTCGCAGCCAAGGAGCCGGCGCAGTTCCGCTGGCCGAACAAGGATTGAAAGCATGATCGACTACGAGAAGACCAAGGCCTGGCGTTCCGATCCGGTGCGCCACACATACAGCGAGCGCGACTCCATCCTCTATGCCCTCGGCGTGGGTTTCGCCGCCGATCCACTGGTGCTGGAAGAACTGCGCTTCGTCTACGAGAAGGAACTGCAGGCCGTGCCGACGATGGCCGCGGTCCTGGCCTCGCCCGGCTTCTGGATGCGCGACCGCAAGGACCTTGGCATCGACTACCTGAAGCTGGTGCACGGCGAGCAGGGCGTCACGATCCATTCGCCGTTGCCTGCCGCCGGCACGCTGATCGGCCAGAGCCGCGTCACCCGCGTCGTCGACAAGGGCGAGGGCAAGGGCGCGACGATGCATGTGGAGAAGACGCTCACCGACGAGGCGAGCGGACGGCCGGTCGCCACTGCGGAGATGGTGCTCTTCTTGCGCGGCGATGGTGGGTTCTCGAAGAACGGCGGTGGCGACGAGCCCGCGCCTGCTGCGCCTGCGACACCGGATGCGGCGCCGGATGTGACGATCGAAATGCCGACCCGCGCGGATGCCGCCGTGCTGTACCGACTCTCGGGCGACATCAATCCGCTGCACATCGATCCTGCAGTTTCTACAAAGGCCGGCTTTCCGCGGCCGATCCTGCATGGCCTCGCAACCTATGGCAACGCATGCCGCGGCATCCTGGCGAAGTTCTGCGGGCACGATGCCTCGCGCATGAAGTCGATCCGCGCGCGGTTGACTTCGCCGGTCTATCCCGGCGAAACGCTGGTGCTTGATTGCTGGGAACTGGGCTCGGAGGAGATCGCCTTCCGTGCCAGCGTGAAGGAGCGCGGCGTGCAGGTGCTGGCCAACGGACGCGCTGTCCTGGGGGCTTGATGACGGGGCTGGTCGCGGCCAGCGTGCCGAACCTGCGCGACATGGGCGGCATCGCCACCGCGTCGGGCCATGTCATTGCACCCGGTCGACTCTGGCGTTCCAGTCACTTCGGTTCGGTCTCGGACGACGAACTGGACGCGCTGCGCGCCATTGGACTTCGTTCGATGATCGATCTGCGAGGCACGGACGAGCGGATGCGCGCGCCGTCGCGCCTGGCACAGGTCGGGATCCGCGAGGTGCATCTGCCGATCGAGCCGCGCGCGATGGGCGCGCTGCGCGAACTGCGTGAGGCGGGCGAACCCGACAAGTCCGCGCTGGCCGCCATCATGTTCGAGGTCTATCGGCGCTTCGTGAACGAGCACACGCCTGTCTTCGCCTCGCTCCTGCGGCTGGTCGCCGATGAGGCGACGCCGCTGCCGTTGGTGATTCACTGCACCGCCGGAAAGGATCGCACCGGCTGGGCTGCGGCGTTGCTGCTGCTTGCGCTTGGGGTGCCGCGCGAAGCCGTGCTCGACGATTTTCTGGCGAGCAACGGGCGTTGGTCCATACAGGGTGTTTCCGCCGACTGGGCACTCCTGGCCACGGTGCACGCCGACTATCTGCAATGCGCGTTCGATGACATCGACAAGCGCTGGGGCTCGTTCGACGCGTACCTGGAAGGGCCGCTCGGTCTCGATCAGCAAGCGCGCGAACGATTGAACGCGCGCCTGCTGGTCAGGCGCTGAGGACTAGAGCTTCACGCGCCCCGCATCGACCAGCTTCTGCGTGAGTGCGAGCTGGTCCTTCATGAACCGCTGCGTCTTGTCGGGGCTCCACGGTGCCGGCTCGAAGCCCAGCTCCAGCAGTTTCGCGCGCACATCCGGCATCACGAGGATGCGGCCCAACTCCGCGTTGAGCTTGTCCACGATCGCCTTCGGCGTCTTGGCCGGCACGAAGGCGGCGCCCCAGCCCGGCATGTCGACTTCCGGATAGCCGAGTTCGGCGAAGGTCGGCACGTCGGGATACGCAGGAAAGCGCGTGGCGCTGGCAACAGCGAGCGGCTTGATCTTGCCGGGGTAGCGGTTCACGCCGCCGACCGACGCCACTGCCGCGTCGATCTGTCCGCCGATCAGGTCCTGCAACGCGGGCGTCTCGCCCTTGTACGGCACATGCACGGTGTCGATGCCGGCCGCCATGTTGAACAACTCGCCGACGAAGTGACCACCCGAGCCTGGACCATAGGAGCCATAGGAAAGCTTGCCGGGCCGTGTCTTGGCGAGCGCCACGTATTGCTTGAGCGTCGAGGCAGGCAGGCTCTCGCGAACGCCGAGTGCGATCGGCGTGAGCGCCAGCATGCCGACCGGCTGCAGGTCTTCGAGCCGATAGCCCGGCTTCGGCATCAACACCGTGTTGCTGAGAAGCGCGCTGTAGCCGATCAACACCGTGTATCCGTCGGCCGGTGCCTGCGACACCGTGGCTGCGGCGATGGCGCCACTCGCACCGGACCGGGATTCGACGATGCAGGGCTGGCCCCAGGCATCGGTCAGCTTCTGGCCAATGATCCGCATCATGGTGTCGTGGCCTCCGCCCGCCGGCGTAGGAATCACGAACTTGATGACCTGTGAAGGAAAGGGCTGCGTCTGCGCCTGCGCGAGCGGCAGCACGCCCGCACCGAGCGAGCCCAGGGCTGCAGCAAGCGTCTGGCGTCGAGTGAACTTCATTGCGATGTCTCCTTGTGTGATGGATTCGGGTGCTATACGATTCGTCGAGATCATTGGTTCAACCATAGATTAAACGACAAAGTGAACAATTCATCCACCCCAACATTCACGACAGCAAGTGCGTTCGACGCGGCGCAGACGAGCGCGCTCGATGCGTTGATTCGCCGCGAGGTCGGCGCCTTCGATGGCGCGCTGCGAGTGCGGCAGGTGGAAGGCGGGCAGTCCAACCCCACTTTCATCGTCGATGCAGGTGCGCGGCGGCTCGTGCTGCGACGCAAGCCACCAGGCGTGCTGCTGCCTTCGGCGCACGCGGTGGAGCGCGAATTCCGCGTGCTGCGCGCGCTGGAGGGATCGGACGTGCCGGTGCCGCGTGCGCGTGTGCTGTGCGAAGACCCGTCGGTGCTTGGCAGCACCTTCTACCTGATGGACTTCGTGGAAGGACGCATCCTCACCGACCAGACTTTGCCCGGAATGACTGCCGGTGAGCGCCGCGCGCATTACGCCGAGATGGCCCGCGTGATGGCTGCGCTTCACGCGGTGGACTGGCGTTCGCGCGGCCTCGCCGACTATGGCCGCGAGGGCCGATATGTCGAGCGCCAGTTGGACCGCTGGACGCGCCAGTACCGCGCGAGCGAGACCGCCCGCATCGATGCGATGGAGCGCCTGATCGAATGGCTGCCTGCGCATGTGCCGCCGCAGGAAAGCACGTCGCTCGTGCACGGTGACTTCCGGCTCGACAACCTCGTGTTTCATCCGACCGCGCCGCGTATCGTCGCCGTGCTCGACTGGGAACTCTCCACGCTGGGTGATCCGCTGGCGGACTTTGCCTATCACTGCCTTGCATGGCGCCTGCAGCTCGGAACCCATCGTACGCTCGCGGGACTCGACGTCTTGCCCGAGGGCATTCCGACCGAGGCGCAGCATGTCGCCGACTACTGCCGTGCAGGTGGTCGCAGCGATGCGCGCATTGCGCACTGGCACTACCACCTCGCATTCAACATGTTCCGCCTCGCTGCCATCCAGCAGGGTGTGGCCCGGCGCGCGCTGGACGGAAACGCGGCCAACAGTCGGGCAGCCGCGGTGGCTGCGCGCGTTCAATCCACTGCAGAAGCGGGTTGGGCGGCGACGAAGGAGTCCTGATGACAAGCAACCTGCCACCCTCGATGCGCGCCTGGCGCGTCGAGGAGATCAGCGAACGCGGCGAGATGCATCTTCGCGACGTGGACGTACCGCGGCCCGGACCTGACCAGTATCTGGTGCGCGTCGAGGCCGCCGGCCTCGCCTTCGGGGACACCTTGATCGTGCGCGGCAAGTATCAGGTCAAGCCACCGCTGCCTTTCACACCCGGCTCCGAGGTCCTGGGAACGATCGTGGCGGGAGAGGGAGATATTCAGGTGGGCACGCGCGTGGCGAGTTCATCCCGGCAGGGCGGCTTCGCGCAGTACGTGCTGGTGCCGCGCAGCGAAGCCATCGCGATTCCTCAGGACATCGATCCGGGTGATGCCCTCGCACTGCGCAGCAACTACCCGACGTCGCTGTTTGCGCTGCGAATGGCGGGGCGTCTTCAGCCTGGCGAGACACTGCTCGTGCATGCCGCGGCCGGTGGTGTCGGCAGCGCGGCGCTGCAACTCGGCAAGTTGATGGGCGCACGCGTGATTGCCACCGCGGGCGGACCGCTGAAGGTGCAAGCCTGTCTCGACGCAGGCGCGGACGCTGCGCTGGACTACCGCGATCCCGAATGGGTCGATGCGTTTCGCAAGCTCGCGCCCGGCGGCGCCGACGTGATCTACGACCCCGTGGGCGGCGAGATCGGTGTGCAGAGCCTGCGCTGTCTTGCGTTCGGCGCGCGCTACCTCGTCATCGGCTTCGCGGCTGGCACGCTCACGCAGCTGCCGGCCAACCGGCTTCTGCTTCACAACGCAAGTGCGATCGGCGTGCTGTGGGGCGAGGTGCGCAAGCGCGACGTTGCGCTGGCCGCGCAGCTCACGCGCGAGGTCTATGACTGGCATGCCGAAGGCCGAATCCGGCTCATGCCCGGCCCTTCGTTCGCCTTCGAGGAGGCGCAGGCAGCCCTGACTGCGCTCGAAGGCCGCTCCACAGTGGGAAAGGCGTGGCTTCGGATTCCGTACTAGCGGCGCCTCTCGGTACTTACCCCGATTCAATGGCCGTCGATTCAATACTTTAATGGTAGAACCATTAAGGAGACAAGCGTGATGCGCAGCATTCTTTCTTCCGCGATGCGCGGCCTCGTCGGCGCAGGTGTTCTTGCCGGGCTTCTCGCGGGGGCGCCCGCGCTCGCGCAAGAGGTCAAGATCGGCGTGCTCTATCCGATCAAGACCATGCTCGGCCAGCAGGGCCGCAACGGGTCGGAGATCGCCGCCGACATGATCAACGCCAGCGGCGGCGTGCTGAACGGCCGACAGCTCAAGCTGGTGGTGTACGACGACAACTACCAGCCCGCCGATGCCGTGGCTGCGGCGCGCAAGCTGCTCAGCGAAGACAAGGTGCCGGTCATCGTCGGTGCGATCAACACTGCGGTGTCGCTCGGCGTGACGCAGGTCGCGCAGCAGAGCGGGGCGATGTTCCTCGCCGCTGTGACGAAGGCGCCGCAGGTCACCGAGTACGACCGCGCCTTCCGCTTCAATCCGCTGGTGTCCACCGACGGAGAGGTCTTCAACCAGTACCTCAAGGACAAGGTGAAACCGCAGCGCATGGCCGTGGTGGTGGAGAACGGCGACTACGGCCGCTCGATCATCGCTAGCATGAAGAGCAGCTTCGGCAACGCGGTCGTCGCGACCGAGCTGTACGAGATCCTGAAGCAGACGGACTTCAGCACGGTTGCCGCGCGCGTGAAGGCGGCCAACCCCGATGTGGTGTGCATGGCCTTCTCCGCGCCGGAGCAGGGCGGCAGCCTGCTGCGCACGCTGGCCGAAGCGGGCGTCAATGCGAAGCGCTGCATCTTGCCCGGGTCGGTGACGCCTGCGCTGCTGCAGGTGGCCGGGTCGGCGGCGGAAGGTGCGTTCACGCTCGACATCTGGGCGCCGACGATGAGCACCGAGACCAACCGCAAGTTCGTCGATGCGTACCAGGCCAAGTACAAGGCGATGCCCGGCAAGGTGGACTTCCTCGGCTTCGAGAGCATGTGGATCCTCGGCCAGGCCATTCGCAAGGCCGGCACGGTGACCGACACCGCCAAGCTCGCCTCGACCCTGCGCGATGGCACATGGGATTCGCCGCGCGGCACGGTTCGCTTCCCGGGCAACCAGGCGACGTCCGACAAATGGGTCGTGCTGGAGGTCAAGGACGGAAAGATCGCCTCCTCGGGCGATTGAAGTCGAAGAACGCGACACCGAAGCCATGACCGAAGCGCTGCTTCAGCAATTGCTCAATGGCTTGTCGATCGGCTTCGGCTATGCGCTGATCGCACTGGGCCTCACGCTCGCCTTCGGCGTGCTGCACATCATCAACTTCGGCCACGGGGAAGTGGTGATGCTCGGCGCCCTCACCGTGGTGCTGGCGAACAAGCTGCTGGGGCTGCCCTATCTCGCGGCATTGCCGCTTGCGATGCTGGTGGGCGCCATCGTCGGGTGGGTCTTCGATTGGCTCGCGGTGTCGCCGCTGCTGCGCCGGGCGGATGGGCGCACCGACATCCTGCTCACGACTTTCGCAGTCGGCGTGCTCTTCAATCAGGCCGTGCTCTCGGTGTGGGGACCGGCGCCGGCGCGCGTCGACGGGCTGCAGGGCCGCATCGAACTTGCGGGCGTGGGGCTGAGTGCGCAGCGCATCTTCGTCATCGTCGCGAGCATTGCCGCGCTGGTGGTGCTGGACCTGCTGGCACGCCGCACGCGTTTCGGGGTTGAGATGCGCGCACTCGCGCAGAGCGAGCACGCCGCGCGCGTGGTGGGCATTGATGTCAAGTCGGTGGGCACGCGCGCATTCCTGCTCGCCGCGGTGGTCGGCGGCCTCGGCGGTGCGCTGCTGGCACCGATCACATCGTATTCGCCGATGCTGGGACAGGCGGTTCTGATCAAGGCCTTCGTGATCGTGGTGCTGGGTGGCCTCGGCAGCGCAGGCGGTGCGGTGCTGTGCGCACTCGCGGTGGGCGTGATCGAAGCGATGCTCGGCCTCGTCATGGAAGAGGGCATGGCCGCAGCCACGGTGTATTCCCTGATGCTCGTGGTGCTGCTGGTGCGGCCCCAGGGCCTCGCAGGAGCGGCACGATGATCCGCACCTTGCGTGACATGCTGATCGGCATCGCCGTGGCGGCGCTGCTGGCAAGCGTCATTCGCTCACCGTACCTGCTGGACGTCGCCGCCTACGCCGCAGTGCTCGCGATCTTCGTGCTCGGTGTGTCTGTGACCTTCGGCCAACTCGGCTACGTGAGCTTCGGGCATGCGGCCTTCCTGGGATTGGGCGCGTACACCGTCGGCATCCTGGTGACGCAGCACGGGTGGAACTACTGGGCTGCTGTGCCGCTGGGCATCGTGCCCGGCCTGTTGCTCGGCGGGCTGGTGGGCATCGTGTCGGCGCGGCTGAGCGGGGCTTACTTCGCCATTGCAACGCTGGTGGTGGCCGAGATCCTCGTGCTGCTCGTGGTCAACTGGGTGGACCTTACGCGCGGCCCCATGGGGCTCATGGTGACGGCATCGCCAATGCCGCTCGCGCAGAACGTGGGCTGGAATCCGCAGCAGGGTTACCTCTTCGCGGTGATCGCAGCGCTCGCCATCGCCTTCGTGCTGCTGCGCAACCTCCGTGGCAGTGCAACCGGGCGCAGTTGGAGCGCAATCCGCGAGGCGCCGGCGCTGGCCGAATCGCTCGGCATCGCGACCGTGCGCTCGCGGGTGCTGAACATCGCGGTATCAGGCGGCGTTGCCGCGCTGGCCGGGGCGCTTCTGATTCCCAAGGTGTTCGTGCTCTCGCCCTCGCTGCTGGGCGTGACCTACTCGGCCACCGGCATCCTGGGCGTGATCCTCGGCGGCAGGGCAACGTTGGTGGGCCCCGTACTGGGCGGGGCGCTGTTCGCGATCATTCCCGAGGGCCTGCGCTTTCTCGGCGATCTCAACTTCGCGGCTTTCGCGCTGACGCTGCTGCTCGCGGTGCGCCTGCTCCCGGGTGGCCTCGTGGGCTGGCTGGTCGACCGACCGGCCTTTGCTCGTTGGCGCGCGTCGCACTCAGCGCATGCATCCGAAGACCCGCAACCAGAGCCTCTTGCAATCCGCCACCATCGTGAAGGCATGGTGCTCGAAGTCGCCGGCGTGAGCCGTCATTTCAAGGGGCTCAAGGCGGTGCAGGATGTGTCGTTCGATGTGCGCGCGGGCGAGATCCTCGGGCTCATCGGTCCCAATGGTGCCGGCAAGACCACGCTATTGAGCATGCTGTCGGGTTTCCTGCCAGTGAGTACTGGCGCGATCCGCGTGCGGGGGGAGGACATCGCAGGGCGGCCCGCCCATCGGGTGGCTCGTCTGGGCGTGGTGCGCAGCTTCCAGCAGACCGCGCTCTGTGCGGGCCAGACCGTCGCTGCCAACATGGCGATCGCCAGCCACCTGCATCGGCCCGGCGGCTTCTGGGGTGCGCTGCTGCGCACACCGGGCTGGCATGCGCGCGAGCGGGAACGCACCGCGCACGCGCTGGGCTGTCTCGCCGAAGTCGGCCTGCTGGCACGCCGCGACGACTTGGCGGGCAGCCTGCCCTACGGCGAACAGAAGTTGCTCGGCGTCGCGATGGCGCTTGCTGCGCAGCCCGAACTCCTGCTGCTGGACGAACCGGCCGCCGGCCTGAATCAAGTCGAAGCGACGCGTCTCGCCGAAGTGCTGCGCGGCCTGCGCGACAAGGGAATGACGCTGATCGTGGTCGACCACAACCTGAAGATGCTGATGTCGTTCGTCGATCGCGTTGTGGTGCTCCACCACGGCGTGAAGATCGCCGATGGCGTACCGGGTGACGTGACGCGCATGCCCGATGTGGTGTCGGCCTATCTCGGTAGCGCGCCCGCCGCTCCAGTCGAGGAGCTGGCCGCATGACTTCTCCGCTGCTGCAGATTGAAAACCTCGATGTCCGCTATGGCGAAACGCGTGCACTCGTCGACGTGAGCATGACGCTCGGCGCACGCGAAGTGGTGGCGCTGGTCGGTGCCAATGGCGCGGGCAAGTCCTCGCTGCTCAATGCGCTGTTGGGGCTTGTGCCGCAGGCAAGTGGCGCAGTCAACTTGGCAGGCAAGCGCATCGAGACATTGCCCACCCGCGAGCGCATCGCCACGGGGCTCGCTCTGTCGCCCGAAGGCCGGCGTGTGTTTCCGGATCTCTCCGTCGAGGAGAACCTTGACCTCGGCGATCTGGGCCGCGATTCGGTCGCGCGGCGTGAGCGACGCGAGACGGTGTACCGCTGGTTCCCGCGACTGCGCGAACGTCGGCAGCAACTCGCCGGCACCTTGTCCGGTGGCGAGCAGCAGATGCTGGCGATCGGCCGCGCGCTGATGGCGCAGCCGCGCGTGCTGATGCTGGACGAACCCACGCTGGGGCTTGCGCCGCTGATCGTGCAGGAGATCGCCGCCTTCATCCGGCACATCCGTTCGACCGGCGTCTCGGTGCTGCTGGCCGAGCAGAACGCCGAGATGGCGCTGTCCGTTGCCGATCGCGCCTACGTGCTCCAGAACGGCGAGGTCGTGATGCACGGCAGCGCCCGTGAACTGGCTGCGCATCCGGATGTGCGCGCCGCCTACCTCGGCCTGTAGATGCGCTGCAAGAGGAACCGCCAATGAAGATCGTTGCAGAGAACCTGGATTTCCCCGAAGGCCCCGTCGTGCTCGCGGATGGCTCGCTGCTGGTGGTGGAGATCGAATCGGGAAGCCTCACCCGTGTGTTCGGCGACGGCCGTCGCGAAGTCGTGGCGAAGACCGGCGGCGGCCCGAACGGTGCCGCCATCGGTCCGGACGGTGCCTGCTATGTATGCGATGGCGGTGGCTTCGAATGGCACCAGCATCCGGACGGAACGCAGACGCCGGGACTGCAGCCGTCGGACTATTCCGGTGGCCGCATTCAGCGTGTGGACCTGCGCACCGGGAAGGTCGAAGTCCTCTACACGCATAGCGACAAGGCGCGGCTCAAGGGGCCCAACGACATCGTGTTCGGCGCCGACGGCGGCTTCTGGTTCAGCGACCTCGGCAAGCGCCGCCAGCGCGACATGGACCACGGCGCGATCTGCTGGGCGCGGCCCGATGGCAGCGAATGCCGGGAGGTCATCTTTCCCATGAACACGCCCAACGGTGTGGGCCTCTCTCCCGACGGCAGGCGGCTGTATGTCGCCGAGACCGCACCAGGCCGCCTATGGGCCTTCGACGTGGTCGAGCCGGGGCGCATTGCTCGTGCGCCGGACTCACCGGCACCGCACGGCGGCACGCTTGTCGCAGGCTTGTCCGGCTACCAGCTCTTCGACTCGCTGGCGGTGGAGGAAGACGGCCGCATCTGCGTGGCCACGCTCTTCAACGGCGGCATCACCGTCATTTCGCCCGACGGCAGCACGATCGAACACGTGCCGGTGCCGGACCGTTTCACCACCAACCTCTGCTTCGGCGGGCCCGACATGAAGACGGCGTACGTCACGCTGTCCTCCACCGGGCGCCTCGCCGCGGTCGACTGGCCGCGCCCCGGACTGCGGCCGCACTTCTTCAAACACGATGGACTTTGAACACAGCCCCCGTACCACCGAGCTGCGCGAGCGGCTTGCCGCCTTCATGGATGCGAACGTCTACCCGGCCGAGCGCATGCACGACCCTGCCGTCATCGAGGAACTGAAGGCCAAGGCGAAGTCGCAGGGCCTGTGGAACCTGTTCCTGCCGGACAGCGAGCACGGCGCCGGCCTGAACAACCAGGACTACGCACCGCTGGCCGAATTGATGGGGCGATCGCCGATCGCGCCCGAGGTGTTCAACTGTTCCGCGCCGGACAGCGGCAACATGGAGATCCTGGCCCGCTACGGCACCGAGGCGCAGAAGGAGCGCTGGCTCATGCCGCTGCTGGAGGGCCGGATTCGCTCATGCTTCTCGATGACTGAACCGGCAGTAGCGTCTTCCGATGCCACCAACATCGAAGCCGAGATCCGGCGCGACGGCGATCACTACGTGGTCAACGGCCGCAAGTGGTGGACCTCCGGCATCACCGACCCGCGATGCGAGCTCATCATTTTCATGGGCAAGACCAATGCCGCGAGTGAAGACAAGCACCGCCAGCAGTCGATGCTGCTGATTCCGTGCAACACGCCCGGCGTGCGCGTCGTGCGCAACCTGGAGGTCTTCGGCTGGGACGATGCGCCGCACGGCCACTCTGAAGTGGTGTACGACAACGTGCGCGTGCCGGTGGAGAACATCCTGCTCGGCGAAGACCGCGGCTTCGAGATCGCGCAGGGCCGCCTCGGGCCGGGGCGCATCCACCACTGCATGCGGCTGGTGGGCCGCGCCGAGCGCTGCCTGGAGTTGATGTGCGCCCGCTCGAAGGAGCGCGTCGCTTTCGGCCGCCCGATCGCGAACCAGACCGTGACCATGGAGCGCATCGCGCAGGCGCGCGTGCTGATCGACCAGACGCGCCTGCTCACCCTGCATGCGGCCTGGAAGATGGACACCGTCGGCATCAAGGGCGCGCGCAAGGAGATCGCCATGATCAAGGTCGCCGCGCCCTCCATGGCCTGCCAGGTGATCGACTGGGCCATCCAGGCGCATGGCGCGGCGGGGTTGTCGCAGGACTTCATCCTCGCGCGCTCGTATGCCCAGGCGCGCGGCCTGCGCATTGCCGACGGCCCTGACGAAGTGCATCGCAACCAGATCGCCCGCCTCGAGCTGGCGACCCATTGAAAGGATTCCCCTCATGTACATGCCGCCCGATACCCGGCTCAGGCTGGACCCCCGCGACGAATACACGCACCCGCCCGAATCGGTGGGCAACTACAACGAGAGCATGTATTTCAATGCCTTCGATTCCGCGCGCCGCATCGGCGCATGGGTTCGCGTCGGCAACCGGCCCAACGAAGGCCATGCGGAGATGACCTGCTGCGTCTACCTGCCCGACGGGCGGGTAGGCTTCATGTTCGCCCGTCCCGGCATCACCGGCAACGAACGGATGTCGGCTGCAGGCATGACCTTCGAGGTGATCGAGCCGTTCAAGCGGCATCGTGTGACCTACGAGGGCGACCTGCTGGTGATGGACGATCCGCTCGCCATGTCGGACCCGAGCACGGCGTTCAAGCGCTATCCGAAGCGGCCCGCGTCGATCGCGCTGGACTTCGAAGGCGTCTCGCCCATGCACGGCGGCGAGATCGTCGACATGCAGGGGCGTCCGATCGAGCTGGACCCAGAGCACGCCGTATATCGCGGACACACCGAGCAGAACATGGCGGTGAATGGGCACATCACCGTGGATGGCGTGAAGCACGATCTCGTCGGCGGGACCGGCTATCGCGACAAGTCCTGGGGCCCTCGGCACTGGCACAGCTTCTTTTGGTACAAGTGGCTGCCGGTCACCTTCTCGCGCGATTTCGGCATCCTGCTGTCGATCAAGGGGCGACCGGAGGGTGGCCCCAACCGAATCAGCGGCAACGTGCTTCGCGATGGGGTCTACGAGCCGGTGATCGACGGCCGCATCGAGACCGAGTACGACGAGGCGTGGATTCCGAAGGGCCTGACCGCGTGGGTGACGACCGAGCGCAAGACCTACGTGATGAAGGGCCGCATCCTCACCACCGTGCCGCTGCGCCACCGGAAGGTCGGAGCCAGCGACTTCAAGACCTACACGCGGATCACGGAAAGCATGACGCAGTACACCTGCGAAGGACACACCGTGCTGGGCATGACCGAGTACTGCGACTTGATGAACGACGGCGTGCCGATTTCGGAGCGGCAGGCGGACGCCGTGCAATGAGCGTCTTCAACGGCCTCAGGGTCCTCGATGTCGCAAGCTTCATCGCCGGCCCAGCGGCGGCGACGATCCTTGCCGACTTCGGCGCCGATGTGATCAAAGTCGAAGTGCCCGAGGGCGATGGCTTTCGCAAGACGGTGCTCAATCCGAACCTTGCGTACTCCGAGCACAACTATCTCTGGATGCAGGGCGCGCGCAGCCGGAGAGCCATCGCGCTGGACCTCAAGAAGCGGGAAGGCCAGGCGGTGCTGCATCGGCTCGTGCGCGAGGCCGATGTGCTGATCACCAACTACCCGCTGCCGGTGCGTGCCCGCCTTGGGTTGGCGTGGGAGACGATTCGCGAGCTCAATCCGCGCCTTGTGTATGCATCGCTCACGGGCTACGGTGAAACCGGCCCCGAAGCCGGCAAGCCGGGCTTCGATGCCACCACCTACTGGGCTCGCAGCGGATTGGCCGATCTCACGCGGCCCGACGCCGAAGGCCCGCCCGCGAATCCGGCCAATGGCCTGGGCGACCAGCCCACTGCAGTCACGCTGTTCGCGGCGATCGTCACTGGCTTGTACACGCGCGAGCGCACCGGCAAGGGCGGCATGGTGAGCACGTCGCTGCTGGCCAACGGCGCGTGGGCCAACGCGATGGCGATCCAGGGCATGCTGGTCGGCGGACGGCTGGTGTACCGGCAGCCGCGCAGCCAGCCGCGCAATGCGCTCACCAACTTCTATCGCTGCCGCGATGGCCGATGGTTCATCCTGAGCCTTGTGACGGAAGAGCGCGACTGGGAGGCCTTTCTGCGCGCGATCGAACGTCCCGCGCTTGCGCAAGACCCGCGCTTCGCCGCCACGCCGGCGCGACGCGAGAACGCACCAACGCTCGCGGCGCTGCTGGATGAGGTCTTCCAGGAGCGCGACAGCGCGGAATGGACTTCGCGCTTCGGCGACGAAGGGCTCACGGTCGGCGTGGTCGCGCGTAGCGGCGATGTGCTGGGCGATGAGCAGATGCGCCTGTGTGGCGCGCTCGTGCCGGGCGAAGGCATCCCCGGCACCGGCCTGACGGTCAGCAGCCCGTTTCAGGTCGACGGTGCAGACAAGACTTACCCCCGACACGCGCCCGTCATCGGCGAGCACACCGACGAGGTGCTGCGCGAGGCCGGCTATGCGGAGGACGAGATCGCGCGCCTGCGCGCGGGCGGAGCGGTGAAATGAGCGTGGCGCTGCGCGAGGACCACGACGGCGTCGCGCTCATCACGATCAACAGGCCACAGGCGCGCAATGCGATCAACGCCGAGGCTGCGCTCGCGCTCGCCGGCATCGTGGCCGATGTCGAGCGCGATGCTTCGGTGCAGGTTGCGATCCTGACCGGTGCCGGCAACAAGGCCTTTTGCGCCGGTGCCGATCTCAAGGAACTGGCGAGCGGCTCCGCGCCTGGCGGACGCTCCACTTCCGAAGGCGGCTTCGCCGGCTTCGTGCACGCCCCGCGCGAGAAGTTGTGGATCGCGGCGGTGAACGGCGCGGCAGTCGCGGGCGGTTTCGAGCTCATGCTGGCTTGCGACTTCGCGATCGCATCGGTCAATGCGGTGTTCGCCCTGCCGGAGGTGAAGCGTGGCCTGGCTGCGACTGCAGGTGGCGTGTGGCGTTTGCCGCGCAGCATTCCGCGAGGCGCGGCGCTTGAGATGATCGCCACCGGCGAGCCTATCGATGCCACCGAGGCACTGCGTCTTGGCCTGGTGAATCGGGTGACGGCGCCTGAACACCTGATCCCCGAAGCGATGCGTGTGGCTGCCCTGGCGGCGGCCAATGCACCGCTGGCCCTGCGCGCCAGCCTTGCGCTCGCGCGCCGTGCCTTCGACCTGAACGATGCGGTGTTGCGTGCCGCAGCCGATGCGGCGGGTCGCGACGTCATGGCGAGTGCCGATGCACGCGAAGGCCCGCGTGCATTCGCCGAGCACCGAGCACCGCGCTGGACTGGCGCATGAAGGAGCACGAACATGGATGAAGACCTGAAGATCCTGGCCACCGGCCTACAGTTTCCCGAAGGGCCGGTGGCCCTCGACGATGGCTCCGTGCTGTTCGTGGAAATCGCTGCCGGACGCCTGAGCTGCCTGCGACCCGACGGCCGCGTGGAGACCGTTGCCACGCCCGGCGGCGGCCCCAATGGCGCGGCCATCGGACCGGACGGCGCCTGCTACGTCTGCAACAACGGCGGCATGCAGTGGCACACCGATCCGAACGGCGGCCTCTACCCGCATGGCCGGGCAGCGGACTACGCAGGCGGCCGCATCGAGCGCATCGATCTCGCAAGCGGCCGCGTCGAGCGCCTGTACGACCGCACAAGCATCGGGCCGCTGCAAAGCCCCAACGACATCGTTTTCGACGCGCACGGCGGCTTCTGGTTTACCGATTTGGGGTCGATGGGACACGATGCCCTCCATCGCGGCCGCATCTGCTACGCGCGGGCCGACGGATCATCGATCCGCGAGGTGGTGTTCCCGATGCTCACGCCCAACGGCATCGGCCTGTCGCCGGATGGCCAGTGGCTGTACGTGGCAGAGACCGTCACCGCGCGCGTGTGGCGCTTTGCGGTCAGCGGGCCGGGCGAACTGGCGCTGCACGGATGGCCGGCGCTGACGCCGGGCGACATGCTGTTCGTCTCGCCCATCTACTGCATGTTCGATTCGCTCGCGGTGGAGGCGGGGGGCAATGTATGCGTCGCGACCATCGGCGCACCGGGTATTGCAGGCATCACGGTGATCGACCCGAACGGTGCACTGGTCGAGCGAGTGCCGATGCCGGACCGCTCCACCACCAACATCTGCTTCGGCGGCGCCGGCGGGCGCGACGCGTACATCACGCTGTCGCGCTCGGGGCGCCTCGCGGGCAGGCGCTGGGCCCGCGAAGGCCTTCTCACTCCATCGTGATGCCGGTCGCCTTGATGGCGTCGGTCCAGCGCGTGGTCTCTTCCTGCACGAAGCGGCGGGCTGCGTCGGAAGTGCCGCCCTCGGGCTGGAAGCCGTAGGCGAAGATGCGCGCCGATATCTCGGGTGTCTGGACGATGCGCGTGATCTCGGACGACAGCCGGTCAACGATCGGCTTGGGCGTGCCCGAGGGGACTGCCATCACCGACCAGCCCGAAAGGCTCACTGCGGGATAGCCCAGCTCGCCGAACGTAGGCACGTCCGGAAAGTCCTTCAACCGGTTGGGCAGCGCGACGGCCAAAAGCTTCATCTGCCCTGCCTGCGCCTGGGCGGCGAGCGTGCCCGCCGCGCCGATCACGACGGCAATCTGCCCGCCGAGTGCCGCCTGCACTGCAGGCGCCTCGCCCTTGAAGGGAACATGGACCATGTTGATGCCGGCCTGCTGCGCGAACATGCTGCCCAGGATGTTGGCCGAGCTGCCGGGACCGCTGGTGCCGTAGTCGACGCCTTCCTTGCGGTTGCGCGCCCACGCAATGAACTCGCGCAGGCTGGTGGCGGGCACATGCCTGGCAACTGCGAAGCTGTTGGGCAGCATCGCTACCAGCGATACAGGTGTGAGCTCCTGAAGCGTGTAGCCCGGCGACTTCACCATCAGGCTGGTGAGGATCAGGCTGCTGAGCGTCAGCACCATCGTGTTGCCATCCGGTGGCGCCTTCGCAACGACGCCGTAGGCGATGGCGCCATTGGCGCCGGCGCGGTTGTCCACCACTACCGGCTGCCCGAGCGAAGCCGCGAGCCGCTCGGCGATCAGGCGCGCCGTGCCGTCCAATGCGCCGCCCGGCGGCGTGGGAATGACGATGCGCAGAGGTCTGTCGGGCCAGCGGGCGCTGTCCTGCGCACCGGCAGCGCCGGCGAATGCGAACGAAGCAGCGGCCAGGGCGCATAGGGCCCGGCGTCGGGTGGCGTTTTGCATGCTTTGTCTCCTTGGTGTTCAGGCGCGTTCGGTCGTCCAGGTGGGGCTGTCGATCGCCAATGCTTCGCGCAGGGTCTCGTGCAGGTGCCGCATCAGCGCTTCGTCGGCCAGGTCGACGGCGCCGGACTCGATGCGCCGCGCCAGTTCCGCACGCAGCGCGGGCAGGTCCTTGTCATCCGTGTCGAGCAGCGCCTGCAGCCGCGCGTGCTCTGCAGCATCGGCCGCGTCGCCCAGCGCGAGTTCGCGTGTCAGCAGTCGCAGCACGTTCACGATCACGCGCGTGCGAAAACGCGGGAAGCCGGCGAGTGCCGGCAGCACATCGCGTTCGAGGTCGTCGGCTGCGGCCTGCAGCAACGTCGAGGCGGGCGGGACGAAGGCGGGCATGGGTCGTTCTCCTCAGTCCTTGATGGTCGCGAGCGTCAGGAAGTCCCACAAGGGCTCTTCCAGGCGGCGTCCGATGGCGGCGAGCTCGCTGCTCGCGGGCTTTCCGTCCGCACCGCGTGCCAAGCCGCGCCGCACGCACGAGATGGCCCACTTGAGGTTGGACATCGCTTCCCAGAAGCGCACGCGCCGCGGATCGACCGGCATGCCCGAAGCGCGCTCATAGGCCGTGTACAAGTCCTCGCGCGAACCGAAGCCGCCGACTTCGCCCCTGCCGCCGAAGCGCCAGCTGCGCATGCACAGCACGCCCAGGTCGTGCATCGGATCGCCGATGCGTGCGATCTCCCAGTCGAGCACGCAGCGCACGCCTTCGGCCGGATCGACGATCAGGTTGCCGGTGCGGAAATCGGCATGCACCACGCAGGCCTGGTCGTCGGGCGGCAGGCGTTCGCCGATCCAGCGCAGCGCGTACGAAAGCGCGGGATGGACAAAGGCGTGTTCCTTGAGCAAGCCGGCGTAGATCGCGAGCTCGTCGGTCGGGCTCAGCCGCGACAGGAAGGGGAGCCTGTCCGCAGGCATGCGGTGGATGGCCGCGAGGATCTCGCCGCACTGCGCAGCGAGCCGAGGACGCACGGCGTCGAATGCTGCATCGGCCACGATGCGCTTGCCGAGTGCCTCGCCCTCGATGCGTTCGGTGATGTAGCCGCCGCCAAGTCCATCCGCGGGCGAAAGCACATGCCTGACGCGCGGCGCGGGCACGCCTGCTTCGCGCGCGACGATCATCAATGCAGCGTCCTCCTCACCCGAGAGTTTGGGCGGCCGGCGCGCGGATGCTTCCGCATCGTGCATGCGTGGGGGCGTCTGCTGAAGGATCAGAGGACGACGGCCTTCGTCGTCGATCCAGTCGAAGGACCACGTCGTCTTGGTCGCGCCGCCGGTGAGCCGCGCCAGCGACTGCACCTCGCCGCGACCGCAATTGCGCGCGAATACGGCGGCAAGCGCGTCGCGCGTCTGCTCGTCGTTCATCCCGCTGCCAAAGCCGCTGCGGCAGCGAGCCGCGCGCGGCACTGCGCGACCATGCGTTCGATCAACTCGCCGCACGAAGGAACGTCGTCGATCAATCCCGCCACCATGCCGGCCCAGATCACGCCATTGGTGGTGTCGCCACTCTCCAGCGCTGCGCGCCCGCGTTGCCCGTTGACCAGCGGCCGCAGCACTTCGAAGGCCGCCCCGCCCGGCCGATGCTCCAGCTCGAGCACTTCCTCGGAGACCGGATTGAGAAGCACGCGCGAGCTGTTGCGCAGGGTGCGCATGATCAGCCGCGTCTCGTTCTCGCGCGCCTTGACCAGTGCCCGCTTGACGTTGTCATGCACCGGTGCCTCGCGCGTGGCGACGAAGCGGGTGCCCATGTTCACGCCCTCCGCGCCGAGCGACAGCGCCGCTGCCATGCCGCGCCCGTCGGCGATGCCGCCGGAGGCGATCACCGGAACGTTCAGCGCCGACACCGCGGCCGGAATCAGCACGAGGCCGGGCACGTCCTCTTCGCCCGGATGGCCTGCGCATTCGAAGCCATCGATGCTCACGATGTGCACCCCGCGCTTCTCGGCCGCGAGCGCATGGCGCACCGAGGTGCACTTGTGCACGATCACGATGCCGGCGGCACGCAGACGATCGAACACCGCTGCGGGCACATTGCCGGCCGTCTCCACGATGCGGATGCCTCCTTCCACGATCACGTCGAAGATGCGCTCGTAGGGCGGCGGGTTCACGGTCGGCAGCATGGTGACGTTCACGCCGAAGGGCTTGTCGGTCATCGCGCGGCAGCGCTCGATCTCGCGGGCGAGGTCCTCGGGCGTGGGCTGGGTCAGCGCGCCCAACGTGCCCAGTCCGCCAGCGTTGGATACGGCGGCGGCCATCTCGGCACGGCCGACCCATTGCATTCCGCCCTGGATGATCGGATAGCGGATGCCCAGCAGTTCGGTGATGCGGTTCTTCATGTCTTCTTCAGTCCAGGCGAATGTCGTTCTCGCGCGCGATGCGGGTCCAGCGCTTCAGGTCTTCCTGAAGGAACTGCGCGAACTCGGTGTTGGTGTTGGCCACCGGCTCGTAGCCGAGCTGATAGATCTTTGCCTGCACGTCAGGCAACGCCGTGATGCGGCGGATCTCCTGCACGTACTTGTCCACGATCGGCGCCGGCGTGCCGGCCGGCAGGAACATCGCGCCCCAGCCGGGCAGGTTGATGTCCGGATAACCAAGCTCGGCGAAGGTGGGCAGGTCGGGAAAGGTCTTCAGGCGATTGGGCGAGGCCACCGCGATCAGCTTGACCTTGCCGGAGGTGATCTGGTTGGCATAGAAGCCCACCGAGCCATAGGCCAGCGCGATCTCGCCGCTCGCCACGTCGGTGAAGGATGCGGCCTCGCCTTTGTATGCGGCGTGCTTGATGCGGATGCCGGCGGCCTTGTTCAGGCCCTCGCCAATCAGGTGCGCGCCGGAGCCCACGCCATAGCTCCCGAAGGTGTATTTCTCCGGGTCCTGCTTCGCGAGTTGGATGACGCCCGCCAGGTCATTGGCGGGCAGCGCCGCGTTGGCCGCGAGCGCGATCGGGAAGCTCGCCACCAGCGACACAGGGGCGAGATCAGTCATCTTGTATTGCGGATTCGACTGCAACACCAGGTTCTGAATGAAGCCGCTGATCGTGAAGAGTGCGGTGTAGCCATCGGCCGGCGACTTGGCGACGTACGAGGTCGCGAGGATCGTGTTGGCGCCCGGCCTCGGCTCGACGATGACCTGCTGGCCCCAGGCCTCGGTGAGCTTGGCCGCATAGAGTCGCGCCAGCGCGTCCATGTTGCCGCCCGGCGCCGTGGGGATCACGATGCGGATCGGCTTGTTCGGGAAGGGCGCGCTCTGCGCCGCTGCCGGCAACACCGCGCCCAGCGTCAGGACGGCGGCAAGGACCGCGCGTCTTGCGCGCGTGAAATGCTTCTGCATGCTTGTCTCCTTATATCTTTCGATTGATTCAAACTTCAGCGTGCAGGCGGGTTGGTGAACTGCATGCCGATCCGGTTGGCTGGCCGCGGTGCAGCTTGCGTCTCCTTCGAGTGAACAAGCTCG
>JAGIAI010000033.1:85848-93976 GCA_017744935.1 Variovorax sp. | reverse complement strand
TGGTCGACATGCCGGTCACCGTCGCGGTCGACGCCGGCGGCACCAGCGCCCACATCACCGGCCCGGCCGAGTGGCAGAAGCGCATCGCCAGCGGCGAGTTCAAGACCATCACGCTGGAACCGGCTTGAGCGCCGGCGCGGCAGTGAGCTCGTCGGACGCCGATCGACCGATCGGCGTCTTCGACAGCGGCGTCGGGGGCTTGAGCGTCCTCAACGCCCTGCGTGCCGAACTGCCGCATGAACGATTTGTCTACTTTGCCGATACGGCCCATGCGCCGTATGGCGAGCGCGGAGATGCCTTCGTCGCGAAGCGGACTACGGCGATCGCACGCCACCTGATCGACGTGAACGGGATCAAGGCGCTCGTCGTCGCCTGCAACACGGCAACCGCGGCGGCGATCCATCAGGTGCGCGCCACGTATCCCACCCTGCCCGTGATCGGCGTCGAACCTGCCCTCAAGCCGGCAGTCGCGCTGAGCAAGACCGGGCACATCGCCGTCATCGCCACGCGCGTGACCCTGGAAAGTCGCAAGTTCGAAGCGCTGCATGGCTCGCTCGCGGCGCGGGCCCATTTCCACATCATTCCGTGCGACGGCCTGGCGGGTGCCATCGAGCGAGCGGAATCCGACCGGATCGCCGCGCTGTGCGAGAAGTATCTCGGCACGGCGGGTGCTTTCGGCGATCAACCCGGCCAGATCGACACGCTGGTGCTCGGCTGCACGCACTATCCGTTCATCACGGGCGAGTTGCGCAGGTGGACCGGCGACGCGGTGCGTTTCATCGATACCGGCGCGCCGGTCGCGCAACAGACGCGCCGGTTGCTGTTGAACGATGGCCAACTCCAGGCAGGCGGCACAGGCGGCGTCCTGATGCTGAGCAGCGCCGAGCCCGGGGCACTCGATGCAGCAGCGGCGCGCTGGCTCGACGAATCTGTCGATCGTGCGGTCGGCGCCCTGGTCGCCGATCCGACCACCGCCTGAGCGATCGCGCATGCGCCGCCAACTCGTCGCCGCATGCCTTCTCGGACTCGCCTGTGCGGCCGGACACGCGGCATGCGATACCGGCCTCGCAGAGCGCATGCACGCCAAGCTGCATCCCAAGCGCACCCTCGACCATGAACGCGCCGTATGCGAGCCCTGGAGGGGTTCTCCGGGCCGCTTCATCGTCGTGCTGCCGATGCCGCAATCCGGCGGGGATCCCGACACCACCCGGTTCGATCTCGATGTGCTCGTCGTCCAGCAGGCCGACAACGGCAACACCGAACGGGCGAAGATCGTCAGCCGCCTGCTCGACGAAAGTGCGCTGACCGAAGATGCAATCCGAATCGCGGAAATTCGGTTGGACCCCGCGCGCTACACGCTTGCGCCTGATGCGCGCGCCTTCGGCCTGCGCGTGCTCTACCAGGGCTCGTCGCGCGCGAATCCCTATTCGAGGGAGACGCTGACGCTCTACCTGCCCCAGGGCCCGAAGCTCGGCAAGGTGCTCGACGAACTCGAGATGACGCTGGAGCGCGGCGAGTGGGACACGAATTGCACCGGCACTTTCGAGACGACGCGCGGCACGCTGTCTGTCATGCACAGTACGAGCGGTGGATTGGCCGACCTGACGCTGCGCCGGACGCGTTCCGGAAGCCGGAACCTGCTCCAGGGGGAAGAGTGCGTCACCCAGGAGCGTCCGGCGACCTTGAGCACCACCGTGCTGCGCTACGACGGTACGGTCTACCGGGTGCCCAAGCGCGCGGCGCGCGACTGACTTTCGCGGATGTTCACGCGCGCGGCGCGCGACTGACTTTCGCGGATGTTCACGCGCGCAGCGCGGCCTCGCGGCCCCGCCGCATATCGATCGGTAGCAGCATCAGAAGTCCCGCGACGAACAGCACAGCGGTCGCAAGAATCGCAATGCGCTGGTTGCCACCCGTCATCCAGGTAATCAAGCCGTAGCTCAGCGGGCCGATGATGCTGGCCAGCCGGGTCGCAAAGGTCCACAGCCCGAAGAATTCAGCCAGCTGTCGGGGCGGCGCGAGGACGCCCGTCATCGCCCGGCCCGCGGACTGGCTGGAGCCCATCGCGAGGCCGGCGATCGATGCCGCCCACCAGAAGCCGCCCTTGGTCGTGACCGATGCGGCAATGACGCACACGGCGATCCATGCGACCAGCGTCCCGGCCAGCGAACGCCGATGGCCAATCCGGTCCTGCCAATAGCCGAAGACAAAGGCGCCGAGCGCTGCGGCGATGTTCAGGACAAAGATGAGAATCATCGTTTCGCTCTGGACGAACCCGATCACCTGCTCCGCATAGATCGCGGCGAGCGTGATGGCGACTGCCACGCCACCCTGGTAGGACACCGTGCAGGCCAGCAGCCACATGAAGTCGCGGTACTTGCGGGCTTCGCGAAAGGTGCCGAGCAACTGTTGCCACGCGCTGGATTCTTCGGCTCGCGCCTGCGGTACCGCGCGCTCGGGCAGCAGGACAAAGGTCGCGCATGCTGCGATGCCATAGAGACCTGCGGTGATGAGCATCGTGACCGGCACGAAGTGCGCAGCGGGCAGCCCTCGGCCCTGCGCCCACAGCACGTACGCAAGACACAGCCCCAACGCCAGCATGCCGCCGATGTAGCCGAAGCCCCATCCCCAACCGCTTACCTTGCCCATGCCGTCAGCGGTCGCCAGCTCGGGCAGGAAGGCACCCGTCAGCGATTCGCCGTAGGAGTAGAAGGTGTTGGAGACGATCACCAGCGCCATCGCAACGATCACGCCACTGAACCCGTCGACGCGCGGCGTGAAAGCGAGGGCCGCGGTGCCGACCACGCAGCCCGCAGTGGCCAGGATCAGCACGCGCTTCTTGGCGGCATGAAGATCGGCCCAAGCACCGATCGCAGGCATCGTCACCATGACGACGGCATACGAGATGCTGAGTGCGAGGGTCCATGCAAAGGCGCCCCAAGGCGCCCCTTGGGCGATGCCACCGACGAAATAGGCTGCAAATACCGCAGTAATGACGACGGTGGTGTAGCCCGAATTGGCGAAGTCGTACATCGCCCAACCGAACACTTCACGTTTGCGAACGCCGGGCTGCAGGGCTGACTGGGGGAAAAGGCTCAAGCGACGTCTCCTCGAAAGATCGCCGCCGAGCATAGCGGAGCGGGCTGACCTCTCCGTCTCGCGGATGACCGATGCGCCGAAGCGCATGGCTTAGTGCAGGTGACGCGGCCGGCGGCCACCGCCGTGGCTACCGCTTCCGGCGCCACCAGTACCGCCACGGGGGCGCTTGCCGATCTCGAGGGAATTCACGAGTGCGTCGAAGCGGTCGCCGAAGAGCTTGTCGATCTCGGCCACGACGCCACCGAGTTCGGCGCCGTCGAAGTGGCGCTCCATCAGGTTCACGACGTCCTCGACGAGCAAGTCGCGCTGGACCTGCATGATCGCGGCAGGATTCGGGCCGACGAAAAGCATCAGGAAGTCGTCGCGCGATTCCTGGTCCGGATCGCCCTCTTCCTCGTCGAAGTCGGTGTCGTAGAAGGTGACTTCGAGCGCGGCGCCCTGCTCGGACAGTTCGTTGAGCGCCATGCACATCTCGTCGAGCGCCTGGCGAAAGTCCTCGTCGCCTGCCACGGTCCAGCAGATCTGGAGCATGTGGTCCTTCTGCTCGAAGCGGATGCCCGGCTCTTCTTCGTACACGCTGCTCGCCCCGTCGGCGAGCGAGCGGGCACCGGCGTATTTCCAGAGCGGCTTGAGAGCTTCCTGAATCTGCTCGAAATTCACGTCGGAGCGCAGCGGCACATCGCCGTGCACATGGATTTCGAACGGAGCGTTATAGCGAGGCATGTCTTGCTCCCTTGTAATGTGGTGGTGCCCGGAACCGGGGTCGAACCGGTATGCCCCTTATGCAGGAAGCGGCGGATTTTAAGTCCGATGTGTCTACCAATTTCACCATCCGGGCTTCGGGTCGGATGTTGACGATACCCCAAACAAAAACAGTCCCGTCAATCTGTATTGGCGGGACTGCATTTTGGGACATGAGGTTCGATGGAGGCGCGATCCGGAGTCGAACCGGACTAGACGGATTTGCAATCCGTTGCATAACCGCTTTGCTATCGCGCCGCACTCGTTGCCGAGATTCTGAAGCTCGCAGAACCTGCGAAAAAAAAGGAAGCACCGGCTTCCCTTTTTAGAACTGGAGCGGGAAACGAGACTCGAACTCGCGACCTCAACCTTGGCAAGGTTGCGCTCTACCAACTGAGCTATTCCCGCGTACTGCACCGTTTGCTGCAGAGCCTCGAATTATATAGCAATTTTTCAGGGCTCCACAGTCGGCCAGCAATTTGGTTAGTGCTTTACCGAACCTTCCACGGATTGCGCCGCGCGCTGCTTGGCCTGCTCGGCCATCGCCGCCGCAGACGCTGCAACCTCCTCATCGGAAAGCGGGGTCGGCGTCTTCTCAAGCGCGATCTCAAGCACCTTGTCGATCCACTTCACCGGCACGATCTCGAGGCCGTTCTTCACGTTCTCGGGAATGTCCTGCAGGTCCTTCGCGTTCTCCTCGGGGATCAACACCGTCTTGATGCCGCCGCGCAGGGCTGCGAGCAGCTTTTCCTTCAGGCCGCCGATGGCCGTCACTTCGCCACGCAGGGTGATTTCACCGGTCATCGCCACATCCGCACGCACCGGAATCCCGGTCAGTGCAGAAACGAACGCCGTGGTCATCGCGGCACCGGCACTGGGGCCGTCCTTCGGTGTCGCGCCATCAGGCACGTGGATGTGGATGTCGCGCTTCTCGAAGACCTCGTCCTTGATGCCAAGCCGGCGAGCACGGCTGCGCACCACAGTGCGGGCTGCCTCGACCGATTCCTTCATCACGTCGCCGAGCGATCCCGTACGGCTGATCACGCCCTTGCCGGGCATCGTCACAGCTTCGATCGTCAGCAGATCACCGCCGACCTCGGTCCATGCCAATCCCACGACTTGCCCAACCTGGTTCTGCTTTTCCGCCAGACCGAAGGTGTACTTGCGCACGCCGAGGAAGTCGTTGAGGTTCTGGCCGTTCACCACGACCTTCGCCTCCATCTTCTTGAGCAACAGGCCCTTGACCACCTTGCGGCAGATCTTCGACAACTCGCGCTCGAGCGAACGCACGCCCGCTTCACGGGTGTAGTAGCGAACGATGTCGCGCACCGCCTCTTCGGTGATGAGGAGTTCATCCTCCTTCACGCCGTTGTTCTTCATCTGCTTGGGCAGCAGGTACTTCAGCGCGATATGCGTCTTCTCGTCCTCGGTATAGCCCGCGAGCCGGATGACTTCCATCCGGTCCAGCAGCGCCGGCGGGATGTTCATCGAGTTGGACGTCGCGACGAACATCACATCGCTCAGGTCGAAGTCGACCTCAACGTAGTGATCGCCGAAGGTGTGGTTCTGCTCCGGATCGAGCACTTCAAGCAGCGCGCTCGAAGGATCACCGCGGAAGTCGGTGCCCAGCTTGTCGATCTCGTCGAGCAAGAACAGCGGATTACGGGTGCCGACCTTGCCCAGGCTCTGCAGCACCTTGCCCGGCAGCGCGCCGATATAGGTCCGGCGGTGCCCGCGAATCTCGGCTTCGTCGCGCATGCCGCCCAGCGCCATGCGCGTGTACTTGCGGCCGGTCGCCTTGGCGATCGACTGTCCGAGCGAAGTCTTGCCCACACCCGGTGGCCCAACGAGGCACAGGATCGGCGCCTTGACCTTGTCGACGCGCTGCTGAACCGCGAGGTATTCCAGGATGCGGTCCTTGACCTTCTCGAGCCCGTAGTGATCCTCGTTGAGAACCTCCTCGGCATGCGCGAGGTCATGCTTGATCTTGGTCCTCTTGCTCCACGGCAGGCCGACCAGCACATCGATGTAGTTGCGCACCACGGTGGCTTCAGCCGACATGGGCGACATCAACTTGAGCTTCTTGAGTTCGCCCTCGGCCTTCTTGAGAGCGTCCTTGGGCATCTTGGCGAGCTTGATCTTCTTTTCGATCTCCTCGATGTCCGCGCCTTCTTCGCCTTCGCCGAGTTCCTTCTGGATCGCCTTGACCTGCTCATTCAGGTAGAAGTCGCGCTGGTTCTTCTCCATCTGGCGCTTCACGCGGCCGCGGATCTTCTTGTCGACGTTGAGGATGTCGACCTCACGCTCAAGTTGCCCAAACAGGTTCTCGAGACGCTCCTTGATGTCGTCCAGATCCAGCACCGCCTGCTTGTTGTCGAGCTTCAGCGGCAGATGGGCGGCGATGGTGTCCGCAAGGCGGCCCGGATCATCGATGCTCGAAATCGACGTCAGGATCTCGGGCGGAATCTTCTTGTTCAGCTTGACGTACTGGTCGAACTGCTGCATCACCGCACGGCGCAGCGCCTCGACTTCGGTCGCCTTCTGAGTGGAGGTGTCGGCAGCTTCGACCGGCGTCACGTTCGCCGAGAAATGCGTTTCGCTGTCGTCGATCCGGTTGACTCGCGCACGTTGCTGGCCTTCAACCAGCACCTTCACGGTACCGTCCGGCAGCTTCAGCATCTGGAGGATGGTCGAGATGCAGCCCACCTCGAACATGTCTTCGACCGAAGGCTCGTCCTTGGCGGCGGCCTTTTGAGCCACCAGCATGATGCGGCGCTCGGCTTCCATCGCCAGTTCGAGCGCCTTGATGCTCTTGGGACGACCAACGAACAGCGGGATGACCATGTGGGGGAACACGACCACATCGCGCAGCGGCAGCAGCGGCAGATCGAGTTCGGTTGCAGGCAGGGGGGTATGACCGGACATGGGGATCCTTTACTTGATCATGGAAAGATGGTCGGCCGCACGCGCTTTTCAAGCCCGCGTTGGCGGATTTTGGCAAATGACGCCGGACGCCTGTTCCAAAGCGGCCGGCCGCGTTGTCATCACGCCTTCTTTGCGGCTTCGCGGTAGACGAGCAGCGGAGGCTTGCTTTCGTCAATGGTCGATTCGTCGACCACCACCTTGTCGACATTGGTCGCGTTCGGCAGTTCGAACATCGTGTCGATCAGCGACTGTTCCAGGATCGACCGAAGGCCCCGTGCACCCGTCTTGCGCGCGAGCGCCTTGCGGGCGATGGCCTTGAGCGCGGCCGGCCGGATCTCGAGATCCACGCCTTCCATCTGCAGCAGCTTGGTGAACTGCTTGACGACCGCGTTCTTGGGCTCGGTCAGGATCTGAACCAACGCATCCTCGGAGAGCTCCGCCAGCGAGGCCACGACTGGCATCCGGCCCACGAGTTCGGGGATGAGCCCGAATTTGATCAAATCCTCGGGCTCGACTTCGCGGAACACCTCGGTCAGGCTGCGTTGCTGCTTGCTCTTGACCGACGCACCGAACCCGATACCCGAAGCCTCGGTCCGGTTTTCGATAACCTTTTCAAGCCCTGCGAACGCACCACCGCAGATGAACAGGATGTTGGTCGTGTCGATCTGCAGGAAGTCCTGGTTCGGATGCTTGCGCCCGCCCTGCGGCGGCACGCTGGCCATGGTGCCTTCGATCAGCTTCAGCAGCGCCTGCTGCACGCCTTCGCCGGACACGTCGCGCGTGATCGAGGGGTTGTCGGACTTGCGCGAAATCTTGTCGATCTCGTCGATGTAGACGATCCCTCGCTGCGCGCGTTCGACCTCGTAGTTGCAGCTCTGAAGGAGCTTCTGGATGATGTTCTCGACGTCTTCGCCAACGTAGCCGGCTTCGGTCAGCGTTGTCGCGTCGGCCATCACGAAAGGCACGTCGAGCATGCGCGCCAGGGTTTGCGCAAGCAGCGTCTTGCCCGAGCCCGTAGGGCCGATCAGCAGGATGTTGCTCTTGCTCAACTCGACATCGTCGCCCTTGGCCTTGTCCTTGTGGCGCAGGCGCTTGTAGTGGTTGTAGACGGCCACCGACAGCATCCGCTTGGCGGGCTCCTGGCCGATCACGTAGTTGTCGAGGTTTGCCTTGATTTCCGACGGCGTCGGAAGATCGCTGCGCGACTCGCGCGACTCCTCGCCAGTGGGCAGCTCGTCACGAATGATCTCGTTGCAGAGATCGATGCACTCGTCGCAAATGAAGACCGAAGGCCCCGCGATCAGCTTCTTGACCTCGTGCTGACTTTTCCCGCAGAACGAGCAGTAAAGCGTTTTTTCGCTGG
>JAGIAI010000033.1:0-85789 GCA_017744935.1 Variovorax sp. | reverse complement strand
CAGTCCGTATTCCTTCGACTCGTCGGCCGTCAGGAAGTAGTCGCGCTCGGTGTCGCGGGCGATCTTGTCGACCGGCTGGCCGGTGCGCTCGGCGAGGATGCGGTTCATCTGCTCCTTGGTCTTGAGGATGTCGCGCGCATGGATCTCGATGTCGGTGGCCTGGCCGCGGGCGCCGCCGAGCACCTGGTGGATCATGATCTTCGAGTTGGGCAGCGAGAAGCGCTTGCCTTTCGCCCCGGCCGCCAGCAGGAAGGCGCCCATGCTGGCCGCGAAGCCGATGCACAGCGTCGACACGTCGGGCTTGATGAACTGCATGGTGTCGTAGATCGCCATGCCCGCGCTCACGCTGCCGCCGGGGGAGTTGATGTAGAACGAGATGTCCTTGTCGGGGTTCTCGCTCTCGAGGAACAGCAACTGCGCCACCACCAGATTGGCCGTCTGGTCGTTGACTTCGCCGACCAGGAAAATCACCCGCTCCTTGAGCAGGCGCGAATAGATGTCGTAGGACCTTTCGCCGCGGCCCGACTGCTCGATGACCATCGGGACCATGCCGAGGCCTTGAATTTCCTGTGCGCTCATGTTTGCTCTCCAGAGGGATTTGGACTGTACCCAGACGAAATGGGGCTCGTGCCACAAAGCACAAGCCCCATGGATTCGACCGGCCGTGATCAGCCCTGTTGGGCCATCAGCTCGTCGAAGGATACCGACTTCTCGTTGACCTTCGCCCTGCCCAGCACGAAATCGGTCACGTTGTTTTCGATCACGACGGCTTCGACTTCCGCCAGGCGGCGGTTGTCGCTGAAGTACCAGCGGACGACATCGGCCGGCTTCTCATAGCTGGCGGCGAGTTCGTCGACATGCGCCTTGATCTGCTCCGGCTTGGCCTGCAGGTTGTGGGCGCGGACCAGTTCGGCGACCACCAGACCCAGGCGAACGCGGCGCTCGGCCTGCGGGCGGAACACGTCATCGGGGATCGGCGCCTTGTCTGCGTCCTTGATGCCGCGCTGCTTGAGTTCTGCGCGGGCGCCTTCGATCATGCGATCGACTTCGGCCTGGACGCTCGACTTGGGCAGATCCAGTTCAGCGTTCGCCATCAGAGCGTCCATCACGGCGTTCTTGTTGCGTGCGAGGAGGCGGAACTTGACTTCGCGCTCAAGGTTCTTCTTGATGTCGGCGCGCAGGCCTTCGACCGTGGCGTCAGCGATGCCGAGCGACTTGGCGAACTGCTCGTTGACTTCCGGCAGATTCGACGATTCGATCTTCTTCACTGTGACCATGAAGTCGGCTTGCTTGCCGGCCACATCCTTGCCGTGGTAGTCGGCCGGGAACGACAGCGGGAACGTGCGGCTGTCGCCTGCCTTCAGGCCGCGAACCGCGTCTTCGAATTCCTTGAGCATCTGGCCTTCGCCGACGACGAACTGGAAGTCGTCGGCCTTGCCGCCCTGGAAGGGCTCGCCGTCGATCTTGCCTTCGAAGTCGACGCTGACACGATCGCCGTCCTGAACGGCGGCGTCCTGGGCGCGCTGCGCGAAGGTCCGACGCTGCTTGCGGAGGATGTCGAGCGTCTTGTCGATCGCGTCGTCGCCAACGTCGGCGCTGAGCTTCTCGACTTCGGCGGCAGCCAGATCATTGATCTTGACGTCGGGGAAGACTTCGAAGATTGCGTCGAAGGCGAGCTGACCCTCAGGCGACTCTTCCTTCTCGGTGATGCGCGGCTGGCCAGCAACACGCAGCTTGGCTTCGTTGGCGGCCTGCGAGAAGGCTTCGCCGACCTTGTCGTTCATGACCTCGTAGTGGACCGAATAACCGTAGCGCTGGGCCACGACGTTCATCGGCACCTTGCCGGGACGGAAACCGTCCATCTTCACGGTGCGAGCCAGCTTCTTGAGGCGCGAATCGACCTCGGACTGGATGGCGCCGACGGGCAGCGTCAGCGTGATCTTGCGCTCGAGCTTCTCGAGGGTTTCAACGTTCACGGTCATTTGAGTCTTCCTTGTGAGGGTCTTGTGCTGGTGCGCGGGGCCGGACTCGAACCGGCACGCCATTGCTGGCGTCAGGACCTAAACCTGGTGCGTCTACCAATTTCGCCACCCGCGCGGTTCCAGTGTTTTCAGGTGATGAATACCCGAAGGCGGCCCGCGGGCCGCCTTCGTCCATTCGCTAGCGGACGGCTCTGAAAGTCGTCTGCCTGAAATCGGTCAACCGCGTATTTTAAGCGCGAACGAGGGCCTCTTCTGCCTCGACCGACGGGTTTCTCTCTTCGCGGGTGACGCGGAACCATGCCGCGTACATTGCCGGCAGTGCCAACAACGTCAATACGGTCGCGACGATCAACCCGCCCATGATCGCCACGGCCATCGGCCCCCAGAAGACGCTGCGAGACAGCGGGATCATCGCCAGCACGGCGGCGGCGGC
This sequence comes from Variovorax sp., assembly GCA_017744935.1. Taxonomy (GTDB): domain Bacteria; phylum Pseudomonadota; class Gammaproteobacteria; order Burkholderiales; family Burkholderiaceae_C; genus Variovorax. The sequence continues at coordinate 83,374 of JAGIAI010000033.1, read as the reverse complement.
AGTGAGCACGATCGGTCGCAGACGCCGCACGGCCGATTCGACGATCGCGTCCCACGTCGGCACGCCCGCCGCGCGGTCGTGCTCGATCTGGTCGATCAGGATCACTGCGTTGCGCTGGATCATGCCCATCAATGCGATGACACCCAGCAGTGCCACGAAACCGAACGGTCGATTCAGGATCAGCAACGCGCCCGCCACTCCGACGATGCCCAGCGGCCCGGTGATGAACACCAGCACCGACCGACTGAAGCTGTGCAATTGCAGCATCAGCAACGTGAATGTGAGGAACAGCATGATCGGCACGCCAGCCACGATGGACGCCGAGCCCTTGCTGCTTTCCTCCACCGCGCCGGCCACCTCGATGCGATAGGCGCCCTGTCCCGCGGCGTGCCACTTGGCTTCGAGCTCGCGCAGCTTTGGAAGAAGCTGATCGGTCACCGTCGCGCCCTGGAGGCCTTCGACGATGTCGCCCTGCACGGTGATTGCGTAGTCGCGGTTCTCGCGCCACATCACACCGGGTTCCCAGGTGAAGACAGGCCTGGCTATCTGCGTCAATGGAATCGAACGCCCCGATGCAGTCGGAAGATAGGCGTTGCCGATATCGGAAATCGCCTCGCGCTCGTCCGGCGACTGGCGCAGCACGATGTCGATGAGTCGATCGTTCTCGCGGTATTGCCCGACGGTGGTTCCGCTGAACATGGTCCGCGATGCCTGGGCGATCGCCTGGCTCGTCACGCCGAGGGCACGCGCCTTGTCCTGGTCGACTTCGAGGCGAATCACCTTCACCGACTCGTTCCAGTTGTCGTTGACGCCGCGCATGTTCGGGTTCTCGCGCATCACGGCCTTGACCTCGTCGGCGCGCGCGCGCAGTTCCGCAGGGTCGGTCCCGATCACGCGGAACTGCACCGGATAAGGAACCGGCGGTCCGTTCGGCAAGAGTTTTACGCGGCCGCGCGCCTCGGGAAATTCCTGCGCCAGCAGCCCGGGGAGCTTCAGTCGCAAGGTCTCGCGGTAGTGCAAGTCCTTCGCGAGCACGATCAGCTGCGAGACATTGGTCTGCGGAAACACCTGGTCCAGGGGCAGGTAGAAGCGCGGTACGCCGGAGCCGATCCAGGTGGTGACCGTTGTGACGCCCTCTTCCTCGCGCAATCGCTGCTCGACGCGCTTTGCAACCTCCTCGTTGGCTGCAAAGGACGTGCCTTCCGGGAACCACAGGTCGACCAGGATTTCCGGGCGACTCGAATCTGGGAAGAACTGCTGCTGCACCTTGCCCATGCCGACGATGCCGAGCCCGAACATCAGCACCGTCGCGCCGATGGTGATCCAGCGATGCGCCACACACCAGTCCACCGCGCGACGAAAGGTGTTGTAGAAGGGCGTGTCGAAGAGTTCGTGCGGCGGGGCGTCTGGATCGTGAGGCTTGACCTTCAGGATGATCGTCCCGAGGTACGGCACGAAATACACCGACACGAGCCAGCTCAGCACCAGTGCGATCACGGTCACCGCAAAGATCGCGAAGGTGTATTCCCCGGTCACCGATTTCGCGATGCCGATCGGAAGAAAGCCCGCCGCCGTGATCAGCGTGCCGGTCAGCATTGGCTTGGCCGTGACGTCATAGGCGAAGGTGGCGGCACGAACCTTGTCGTAGCCCTCTTCCATCTTCCGCACCATCATCTCGACCGCGATGATCGCGTCGTCCACCAGCAGGCCGAGCGCGATGATCAGCGACCCGAGCGATATCTTGTGCAGCCCGATGCCGAAGTAGTTCATCGCGAGGAAGGTCACCGCGAGCACGAGCGGAATGGTGATCGCCACCACCAGCCCCGGCCGTATGTCGATGTACCAGCCGAAGCGCCCGCCCTTGTGCAGCCCGAGCGAGATGAAGCTCACCGCGAGCACGATTGCAACAGCCTCGATCAGCACGTGCACGAATTCGTTGACCGAGCGCGACACCGAGACGGGCTGGTCCTGCACCTGCACGAGCTTCACGCCGAGCGGCAGTTGCTTGTCGATCTGGTCCGTCGCACTGCGCAGCGACTTGCCGAGCGCGATGATGTCGCCGCCCTTGGCCATTGACACACCGAGCGCGATCACTTCCTTGCCCTCGTGACGCACCTTGACCGCCGGTGGATCGACGTAAGCGCGATGGATCTCGGAGATGTCGCCGAGCCGCATCTGGTTGCCCGAACTGCCGCGGATCGGCATCGCGCGCAGCTGCTCGACGTTCGTGAACTGGCCGGCAACGCGCACCTGCACGATGTCCTGCGGCGCCTGGATGGTTCCGGCGCTCTCGATCGCGTTCTGCGAGCCGAGTTGCGCGAGCACGTTGTTGAAGTCGAGTCCGAGTTGGGCCAGGCGCTTTTGCGAGATCTCGATGAAGACCTTCTCGTCCTGCACGCCGAACTGCTCGACCTTCGCGACATCTTTCACGCGCAGCAGCCGCTGCCGCACATCGTCGGCAAAGGTCTTGAGTTCGGCGTACGTGAAGCCTTCGCTTTCCAGCGCGTAGATCACGCCGTAGACGTCGCCGAAGTCGTCATTGAAGAAAGGCCCCTGCACGCCCGCCGGCAGCGTGTAGCGCATGTCGCCAATCTTCTTGCGCACCGTGTACCAGACGTTTGCCACGTCGCCCGAGGGCGAAGAGTCCTTGATCTGGAAGATGATCTGCGACTCGCCAGGCTTGGAGTAGCTGCGGATCTTGTCCGCGTACGGCGCCTCCTGCAGCGTGCGTTCGAGCTTGTCGGTAACCTGTTCCGCCACCTGTTGCGCCGTGGCACCGGGCCAGTAGGTGCGGACCACCATCGCGCGGAAGGTGAACGGCGGGTCTTCGTCCTGCCCAAGCTGAAAGTAGGACGCGAATCCCAGCAGCATCAGCACGAGCATCAGATAGCGCGTGAGCGCCGAGTGATCAAGCGCCCATTTCGAGAGGTTGAAGCCGGACTTGCCGACCTCGGCAGTGTTGGATGACGTCATCGGGCCGTCCTCAACGCGTGGCGACCGGAGCGATGGGCGTGCGCACTGCGGTCGCCGCCGATTCCGTGGCAGCCGGCGCGGCCGAGCGGTCCTGGTAGATCGTCACTTTCTGCCCCGGCTGAAGCACATGCACGCCCGCCGCAACCACCAGCATGCCGGGCTCCAGCCCGCGGGCGATCACTGCATCGTTCCCGTCGGCAGTCATCACATCGACCGACTGCGAACGCACGGTCATCGTGGACTTGTCGAGGACCCAGACAGCGGTCCCCTTGCCCTCCTGTCGCAGCGCGCTCGTCGGCACCTTCATTACCGGCGCGCCGCTGCTCGACAGCGCCTTCGGACGCGCATAGACAGTGGCGCCGAGCGCTGGTGCAGTCGCAGGATCAACGGTGACCTTGACGGTGTAGGTCCGCGTGATCGCATCGGCGCTGGCCGCCACTTCGCGCACCTGCCCTTCGAACTCGCTGCCGTTGGACCATCCGCGGACCGTGACGGGTGAACCGGCCTTGATCCGGCCCGCCTTGTCCTCGGGCACCGCAAACACCACGTCTCGCGCGCCATCCTGGGCTACACGCACGACCGGCGCGCCGGCGGTGACCACCTGCCCAGGCTCGGCCTCGATCGCGGTGATGATGCCCGGCACGTCGGCCACGAGCGTGGTGTAGGTGGCCTGGTTGCCCTGCGTCGTCAATTGGGCCTGGGCCTGTTCGAGCTGGGCCTGTGCGGCCTTGAAGGTGGTTTCGCGACGCTCCAGGTCGGCGCCGCTGATGAAGTTCTGCTGACGCAATTCGCGGTAGCGCTTGAGGTCAGCCGCGGCGAGATCGCGGTTGGTCAGCGCGGCGGCGTGCTGTGCACGTGCACCCTCGGCCGCGAGACGGTAATCCTGCGCATCGAGCTGGGCCAACACCTGCCCCGCCTGCACATGCTGGCCGAGTTCCGCTTGCCGCTTCGTGATCTTGCCCGCGACGCGGAAGCCGAGCCGTGACTCGACCCGTGCCCGAACTTCGCCGGAAAACTCGGGTTCGGTGTCATAGCCGCTGACCCCGACCGCGATGACCTTGACGGCACGGACAGGCTCTTCGGCAGCCGGAGGTCGGGAGCAACCCGCAAGAAGGAAAGCAGCGGCCAATACGCCGATGCAGAGCGGGACGCGGAGATGTGATGAGGCGGTCATGTATCACCCTTGAAAAACCAGTGGGGTCACTAATGACCGGCCGGTTAGTAATCTAGGGTAAACGCTGAGGGCTGTCAACGAAAACAGCGGCTACTCCGAGGCCCCTTCAAGTTCGCTGGCCCATCTCCACAAGGCGGTTGTCAGGTAGCTGGAAATAGTCCGAGGCACGCCCGGCGTTGCGCTGCAACCAGCCGAACAGGGCGCGCCTCAGGGGATTCATCTGAGGCAGCCTGTCGTCCCCGACCGATGCGCGCGAGACGAAATAGGACGTGGTCATCGAATCGCAGGCCAGCCCCTTCTGGTAGGCCAGGATGCGGATGAACTCAGGCACGTTGGGCCGCTCCATGAAGCCGTGCCGCGCAGTCACGACCCAGATCCCATGGCCGAGCTGCTCGGCCTCGATGCGCATTCGCGCGTCCACGCGAGGCGTGTCGCACGCCTGCACCCTGAGCACGATGACCTGCGAATGCAGCACCTGGTTGTGCTTGAGATTGAGCAGCAGCGCATGCGGCACGGTTTCGGCATCGGGGTTGAGGAACACGGCGGTCCCTTTGATCCGGTGCGGCATGTCGGCCGCGAGCGATTCGACGAAGGGCACCAGCGGCAGCCGCTCTGCCTCGGCTGCCTGCAGGCCCAGGCGCCGGCCGGTGGCCCATGTCGTGAAGATCGCCATCACGATCGCCGCCACCGCGAGCGTCAGCCAGCCGCCATCCGCGATCTTGAGACTGTTCGCAACGACGAAGGTCATGTCGACGAATGCGAAGAGCAGCGCGCCGATCAGCACGGCCACGCGGTTCCAGTGCCACAGCTTGTAGGCGATGATCCCGGCCAGCAGCGTGGTCGTGACCATCGTGATCGACACCGCGATGCCATAGGCCGCGGACAACGCACTCGAGCTGCGGAACCCGAGCACCAGCAGCACCACACCCACCATCAACAGCCAATTGACGCCGGGAACGTAGATCTGGCCGATGGCCTCGCCTGAGGTCTGCACGATGCGCATGCGCGGCAGATAGCCCATGCGCATCGCCTGGGCCGTGATGGAAAAAGCGCCGGAGATCACCGCCTGCGATGCGATGACCGTTGCCATTGCCGCGAGGACCACCATTGCCAGCACGGCCCACGGCGGAAAGAGCCGGAAGAACGGGTTGTCGATCGCGGCCGGATTGCCGAGCACCAGTGCACCCTGGCCGAAATAGTTCAGTACCAGTGCCGGTAGGGCGATGAAGAGCCATGCGAGACGGATCGGCCGCGCGCCGAAATGCCCCATGTCCGCGTAGAGCGCCTCCCCGCCCGTGAAGGCCAGGAACACGGCGCCCAGCACCGCCAGCGATTGCGCGCGATGCTCGAAGAGGAAACCCGCCGCATGGCGCGGGTCGAGCGCCGCGAGAACCTGCGGCTGGAGCAGCACCTGCTGCAGGCCGCCGACGGCGAGCACGATGAACCACAGGAGCATCACCGGTCCGAAGATCCTGCCCACCGCACCCGTTCCCCGGCGCTGCACCGCGAACAGTCCGATGAGGATCGCGATCGAAATGGGAACCACGAAGGGCTGCAGCCCCGGCGCCTCGACTTCGAGACCCTCGACCGCCGAAAGGACCGAAATGGCCGGCGTGATGAGGCTGTCGCCGTAGAACATCGCCGCACCCACCAGGCCGAGCGCCGCAATCAGCGCCAGCACCCAGGGCGCAGTCTTTGTCTCTGTCACCGCCTTTCGCGCCAGCGCCTGGAGCGCAAGGATGCCGCCCTCGCCGTCGTGGTCGGCGCGCAGGACGAACACCACGTACTTCAGCGTGACCACGACGATCAGGCCCCAGAACACGAGCGACAGCAGGCCGAGCACTGCTTCGGGCGTGAACGGAATTCCGTGTTCGGGGTTCAGCGTTTCCTTGAAGGCATAGAGCGGCGAGGTCCCGATGTCGCCGAATACGACGCCCAGCGCCGCGATCATCAAGGCCGGACCTTTGGGATGGGCAGTGGAATCCCCGGAATCCAGGTGCGGCAGCGTTGTTTTCATGATGTTTGAACCCTCGGTGCCGGATCGTACCCGTCGTGCAGCACAATCCGCCGCGTGTCAACCAGCGCCCCCCCGGTCGTCGCCGCGCCGCCGACCCACTACGAGAACTTCCCCGTCGCCTCCTGGCTCTGCCCGCCGCGACTGCGGCCGCCGATCGCCGCCATCTACGCCTTCGCACGCACGGCGGATGACATTGCCGACGAAGGCGATGCCGGACCCGCGCAGCGCCTCGACGAGCTTCGCGCCTTTCACGCGGACCTCGCAGCGGTGGCGCGCGGCCTGGCGCCTTCGCCGCGGTGGCCACAGGTCTTCGGTCCGCTCGCGCATGCCATGCAGGCGTTCGCGCTGCCTGAACAACTGCTCGCAGATCTTCTCTCCGCCTTCATGCAGGACATCGAAAAGACCCGCGACCGAGCCGACTACGCGGACCGGGCCGAGCTGCTCGACTATTGCCGCCGTTCCGCCAACCCGGTCGGCCGCCTGCTGCTCCATCTCTACGGCGTGAATGACGAACGCGCGCTCCGCCAGAGCGACGCGATCTGCAGCGCACTGCAACTCATCAACTTCTGGCAAGACTTGAGCGTCGATCTGCCGCGCGGCCGCTACTACTTGCCTCGCAACGATTGCGCGGAACACGGATTGACCGCATCGAGCTTCCAGACCTTCCGCCCGCTCGGCACGGCGCCCGCGCCCACGGAGGCAATCGCGCTGGTTGCCAGTCTCGTCGAATGGTCACGCCGCCTGATGAACAAAGGCGCGCCACTGGTCCACGCGCTGCCTGGCCGCGCCGGATGGGAGCTGCGCTTCGTGGTCCAGGGCGGTTGCCGGATCCTCGACAAGATCGAGGCCCTCGGTTGCGACACCTTCGCCGCCCGGCCGACGGTCGGCAAGGCCGACGCGCCGGTGCTCGCGTGGCGGGCGCTGCGTATGCGGAGACAATCGCCCGCATGAAGAGGCCAGCACGATGACACCCGAGCAGTACGTCCAGGACAAGGCCGCTGCATCGGGCAGCAGTTTTTATTACGCGTTCCTGTTTTTGCCGAAGCTGCGCCGCGCGGCGATCACCGCGTTCTATGCGTTTTGCCGCGAGGTCGACGATGTTGTCGATGAAGTGAGCGATCCGGGCGTCGCCGCGACCAAGCTCGCATGGTGGCGCGCCGAGGTGTCGCAGGCCTTCGCCGGCCAGCCGCACCACCCGGTGATGCAGGCGCTGATGCCGCACACCGCCGAATACGGCATCGAAGAGCGGCAACTCCAGGAAGTGATCCAGGGTTGCCAGATGGATCTGGAGCAGACCCGTTATCTCGACTTCCCGGCATTGCGCCGCTATTGCCACCTGGTCGCCGGCGTGGTCGGCGAAGGCGCGGCGCGCATCTTCGGACAGACCGATCCGCAGACCACCGCCTATGCGCACAAGCTGGGCCTGGCGCTGCAATTGACCAACATCATCCGCGACGTCGGCGAGGACGCCTTGCGCGGCCGCATCTACCTGCCGGTGAACGAGCTCCAGCAGTTCGACGTCAAGGCGCACGAGATCCTCAATCGCGTGCATTCCGATCGCTTCGTCGCGCTCATGAAGTTCCAGGCGGCACGCGCACAGGCGGCCTACGACGAGGCGCTCGGCCTGCTTCCGGCAGGCGACCGGCGTGCACAGAAGCCCGGCTTGATGATGGCGAGCATCTACCGCACGCTGCTCTCGGAAATCGAGCGCGACAACTTCCAGGTTCTTAACCAGCGCGTAAGCCTCACACCGGTCCGCAAGCTGTGGCTCGCGTGGCGCGTGCAGGCACTCGGAAAGCTCTAGCTTGCAGCGCGTCGGGATCATCGGCGGCGGGTGGGCCGGCATGGCGTGCGCGGTCGAAGCCGTGCGCGCAGGTCATGCGGTCAGCGTGTTCGAGGCCGCGCGCAACTGGGGTGGCCGCGCGCGCGCCGTCGCCGCCACCTTGCCCGATGGCAACGAAGTCGTGCTCGACAACGGACAGCACATCCTGATCGGCGCCTACACGGCGTCGCTGGACATGATGGCGCGCGTCGGCGTCGATCCGCACGAGGCCTTGCAGCGCGTTCCACTGAACCTGCGCTTTGCGGACGGCACAGGTCTGTCGCTGCCGCTGCTTCCGTCATGGCTCGACCGTGCGACGCGCCGCATCGCGCCGCTCGACGTACTGGCGGGCGTGCTCAGTGCGCGCGGATGGTCGTGGCAGGACAAGTTGTCGCTGCTCAAGACATCGACCCTTTGGCAACGGCAAGGCTTCGTGTGCGCGGAGCACGTGACGGTGGCCGATCTCTGCATTTCGCTCACGCCGCGCGCGCGTGCGGAACTCACCGAACCGCTGTGCGTCTCGGCCCTCAACACCCCGGCTGCGCAAGCCAGCGGCAAGGTCTTTCTTCGCGTACTCGACGAAGCTCTGTTCCGCACGCCGGGTGGGTCCCAGCTTCTACTGCCTCGCTTCGATCTCGGTGCGCTGTTTCCGGATGCCGCGGATCGCTGGTTGCGCGACCGAGGCGCCCGCACAGAACTCGGCCGCCGCGTGCGCTCGGTCGAACCTGCGGGGCAAGGCTGGCGCGTCGACGGCGAGACTTTCGACCGCGTGGTGCTGGCGTGCTCGCCTTGGGAGGCCGCCCGGATTGCCGCCGACATCGCGCCGACGTGGTCCGCGACTTCCGACGCGCTGGCGCACGAAGCCATCACCACCGTGTACCTGCACGGTGATGCCACTCTTGCTGCGCCCTTTCTCGCACTGCGCAGCACGCCCGAAGCGCCTGCGCAGTTCGCATTCGACCGCGGACAGCTCGGCGGCCCTCGCGGCCTGCTCGCCTTCGTCATCAGCGCGAGTGGAGACGATCGCGAACTGCTGCAGCGCCAGGTAATGGCGCAGGCCCGCGAACAACTCGGACTGAACGGGCTCCAGCCCGTGCTCACCGTGATGGAGCGGCGCGCGACCTTCGCCTGCACACCGGGCCTGGTCCGGCCGCCGATGCAGGTCGCGCCACAACTCACGGCGTGCGGCGACTACATCGATGGCGCCTACCCCGGCACGATCGAAGGCGCGGTGCGCAGCGCGATCGCCGCTGCTGCGGCGCTCTGAGGTTCAGGCCCGTCCGGACGGCTTGCCCACGCCGGTCCAATCGGCATGAAAACCAGGCGCCGGCGTGCCCAGCATCGTCTCCAGCGGATTGTTCACCGACGCGGCAGGCGCGGTGCGCAGCGTCGGCTGCGGTGTCGGCCAAGGCTGGGTCACATGCGGCCGCACCTCCGAATCCAGCGCGATGCTGTGCTTGTCCATCAAGCGATAGAGGGTCATGCGCGACACACCGAGTTCGCGCGCCGCGTGCGTGATGTTGCGGCCGACCCGGGTCAGGGTCAGCACGATCGCGTCGCGCTCCGCCACCGTCCGGGCGGCGTCGAGTCCCATGCCGACCGGGTTGTCTGCCGGCGCGAGGCCCAGATCGTTCGGACCGATCAGGCGCCGGTCCGTCATCACCACCGCACGCTGCACGCGGTTGAAAAGCTCGCGCACATTGCCCGGCCACGCATGCGCTAGCATCGCCGCGACCGCCTGCCGACTGAAGCCCTTGACCCTCGCCCTGCTCTTCGCGGCGCAGCGCTGGAAGAAGTACTCGGCAAGGATCGGCACGTCCTCCATGCGCCGCCGCAGGGGCGCGACTTCGATCGACAGAACGTTCAGGCGATAGAAAAGGTCGTCGCGAAACTGTCCCACGGCCACTGCCTCCGCCAGATCCACATGCGATGCCGCGACCACGCGCACGTCGACATGCAGGTTGCGGACCGCGCCCACGCGGCTGATGGTCTTTTCCTGCAGGAAGCGCAGCAGGTTGGTCTGCAGCTCCACCGGCAGATCGCCAATCTCGTCGAGAAAGATGGTGCCGCCGTTGGCCGCCTCGATGAGGCCACGCCGTTCAGAGGACGCACCGGTGAACGCGCCGCGTTCATGCCCGAAGAGCTCGGACTGGATCAGGTTCGGCGAGATCGCACCGCAGTTCACCGCCACGAACGGCCCTGCCGATCGCTGCGAGCATTGATGGATCGCCCGCGCCGCGAGTTCCTTGCCGCTGCCGCTTTCGCCGCCGATCAGCACAGGGGCGTCGGTGGCCGCGACCTTGCGGATCTGCTGGCGCAGCCGCGTGATCGCAGGCCCCTGCCCCACCATGCCGAGCGCATCGACCGCATGGCGATGAGCCGCGTCATGGCGCAGTCTCAACAGCGCGCGCTGGTCCGCGCGCTGCAGCGTCATCTCGAGCTCGCCGAGGTCGATGGGCATCACCTGATGGTCGAAGAAGCAACCGAGCACCAGTTCGCGAAAGCCGGTGTGCTCCAATGCCTCGGTCTCGCAGAGGGTGACCCATTCGGAACCCGGCGAGGCATTGACGCAGGCTTCGACGGCGGCTTCGGGTACGTTGAGCGATGCGCCCACGATGAGCACGCCCACCCTGAAATGGCGATGCGCCTGGATGCGGCCCGCGGCGACGAGGTCGCTCGCCTGCGTCACGTCCCAGCCCCTGGCGATCAGGGGTTCGAGGACCTGTGTCGCGTCACCGCCCAGCGTCACGCAAAGAATGCTTCCCGGCTGCATGCCGATACGCCCCCACTCAGAAGGACATCGGGAACCTGACTGTCAGTTGGAGGTCGGGTGTGTCGCGCGTCAGTCCAGCGCCCACGCTGACGTTCATCACGGACTTGGCGCTGTAGCGATACGAATAGCCCAGCAACAGCGATGCAAGCTGGGTGCGCACCGAGCCGATGACTGTCTGGCCATTCTGCTTCGTCGGCGCAACGGAATACAGCTCCATGCCCAGGCTGAACGACGAGCGCTCGTTGAGCGCCAGGCCCATGCCGAAGTTGATGCCCCACACATCGCCGGCCTTAACGTCGCCGAGGAACTCCTTCTCCCCGTTCAGCACCGTCCGGCTGACGTCGTTGCGCTGGAAGTTGTAGGTGTAGCTGATGCCGCCGAAGAACACGGCGGGATCGGACGGCAGCAGGAAGGTCAGGCTCGGCTGCAGCGAATAGAAGCCCGAGCCCGTCGGCAGCTCCAGCGGCAACCCGGTCCCGGTCGTGTTGCCGATGCATCGCGTCACGCAGTCGACCGGCACTTCGAACGGGTCCGTGCCGTTGCGCGCCTTGAAGCGCAGCCCGCCAACCACATAGGGCTTGTTGTTGTCCCGGCCGTCGGCGATCTGGTAGCGGATCGCCGCTTCGATGTCGCCCATGCCGTTGCCGTGCGTATTGAATACGTTGTCGTTCGCGGAGCCGGTGAAGATCTCGCGGCTGATGGTCGAATCCGAACGCGCGACGTAAGGCAGCTTCAGCTCCAGTTCCATGCGGTTCGTTGCGCCCCAACGGCCGGTCAGTGCGCCAATGAAGGTGTTGCGCTTGAACTCGCGCACGTCGATGAGGCCGATCAAGATCGCCGGGATCACCGTGTAGCCGACGAGCGCGACGCGGTTGTTCGACGAATAGCCATATTGCAGCGAAGGCTCCAGGACGAAGTGGCCCTGCGGCGTCAGGATGCTGGGCTCATCGAAGAGCTGGGCCACCGGCGGTGCCTGGACCTCCTCGCTTGGTGCCACACCCACGCGCACGGCGCGCGTCGAGGTGTCGGAGGCATCGGCCGCGCCACCGGCAGGCACCTCGGCGATCTTCGAGCCCGGCGCGGGCATCGGGACCGGTCTCGCGGGGGCGGCGCTCTTTGCTTCCTGGGAGGACAGGCGATCCTGCAGCTCGCGGTAGCGCGTTTCCTGCTCGGTGGCCTGGCGGCGCAGCGCCTCGATCTGCTGCCCCTGCTCAGTCACCTGCTTCTGGAGGGCCTCGACGCGCCTGTTGGGATTGGTAGTGCTGGTGGTTCGCGCTGGCGCCGGCTTGGGCTTGGCGGCGCTGGAGGAAGTGGAAGAGCCCTCGGATCCTTGCGACTGAGCCGTGGCATCGGACCATGCCATCGAGGAACAGGCAAGCAACAAGAGCGCTCCGTACGAGCGGTAAGTCTCCATCGATGTCCCTCTCTTCCTGCTTCTTGCGCCGGGCGTGCGCCAAGCGTGCTGCGGGCAGGGTAAGCGGAATGCCCGAACTCCGCAAAGCCAGAAGTTGCAAACAAAAGTAAGCGCCCGATCGTCTCCCGGATGCTGTCTCAAGGATGTGGCAGTTCCGTTGCGAATCCGCCCGGCGAACGCGGCAGTTCACGAGTCAAACTCGATGTCGCTGCCTCGGTGCGGGGATGCGGGAGGACTCCAGGAGCGACTGCTGCCCCCGTACCACGGATGAGACAGAACGCGAATCCGCACGCATCGCGGCTCAAGTCAATGCGCGCACTGGCGTTGCGAGTGAAAGAACCACGAATCCCGTATGGTTCATCGTCAAGCGGATGTGACAGTCAGCACTTGAAAAATGCTCTCCCAACGGTTGCGCGAGGCCCGTTGCTTTGTCGCGAATCCGTCATCTTCGATTCGCTCCCAATGAAGAAAGGTCCCGCGGAAACAAGCCGTAATTTGCTGGCATTGAAGTTGCACTGCGGCCATCGATTTGCGGCGACGCACGTCAATCCATGCCTGTTTAACTTTTTACTGGAGGGTTCATGAAAAAGACACTCTTGGCTTCGGCCATAGCTCTTGCCTTCGGGTTCAGTGGCGCTGTGTTTGCGAGCGACACCGATCAGAGTTCGCGTCAGACATCGACGACTGGGGCCAACACCAGCACGAACACGAGTACGGACAGCAGCAATAACTCGCGTTCGAACAGCAGCAACAATTCGCGTACGAACACGAGTTCGAACAATCGCACGGACAGCCACAACGACACTGGTGAAGCCAATGCCGATGCTGCACGCTCCGCCGCCCTAAACAACGGCTCGAGCAATAACAACTTCACGGATGCGTTCTCGAACACGAAGGTCACGGCCATCAGCAAGCTCGAGGGCTCCGTGTCGCACAACAGGATCTACGGTATCGGCAATACCGCTGCGAACTCCGGCTCGGCCAATGGCGGCACGGGTTGGGGCGGACACGGTGGCACCGGCCAGGGCGGCGATGCACGTGGCACGGGTACTGGCGGCAATGGCGCAGTGGGCAACGGTGCAGTCGGCGCAATGGGCGGAAGCGCCTCCAACGGCGCCATCACCCGCGGCGCGATGTCGAATGGCGACTCCGGTGATGCAGGCAACGGCGGACGCGGCACGGGCGGCGGCGCCAACGGCTCGAGCGAAAGCGGACGGGCCTCCTCCAGTGGTGGTGACGGCGGACGCGGCGGCTCGAGCGGCGATAGCGGCCGCGGCGGAAGCAGCGGCAGCCTGGCAGCGGCTGGTGGCGGCGACAGCGGCCGCGGTGGAAGCAGCGGCAGCCTGGCAGCCGGTCTCGGCGGTCGCAGCGGCGGTGGCGGCGGCGGTGGCAGTTCCGGCCGGACCATCGGTGGCGATGGCGGTAACGGCGGCGACGGCGGCCTGAGCGGTGCCGGCGGTGCGGGTGGTGCAGGCGGCGCAGCCGGTGCCAGCGGCGCGGCAGGCGCAGGCGGCGCGAGCGGTGCGGGCGGTGCAGGCTCCGGCACCAGCACGGCAGGCGCAGGCGGCGCGAGCGGCGCAGGCGGCGCGGGCACCGGTACCAGCACGGCTGGTGCGGGCGGGGCGAGCGGCGCGACGGGCGCTGGCGGAGCCGGCGGCTCAGGCGGTGGCGGCGGTGCTGCAACCAGCACTTCCGGCGGAACCCGCACGGGCGGCGCAGGCACCGGCGGTGCAGGCGGCTCGAGCACGAATGCAGGCAACACGGCCGGCAGCGACAGCAACGGGAACAACACCGCTGGATCGGGCGGAAGCGGTGGCAGCGGCACGGGCGGCGCAGGCGGCGCGGGCAGCGGCGGAACCCAGACGGCCAATGGCGGCACCGGCGGCACCGGCAACGGTGGCACGGGTGGCGCAGGTGGTACCGTGACCGTGAATGCCGGCACGTTCAACATGTCCAACACGATGGGCAACGCCGCTCAATCGGCCGCTGGCGTGGTGATCATGAACCAGAACAGCGGCTTGTCGTCGCTGGTTCAGCAGGCTGTGACCGTCCAAGCTAACCTGACCGTTCACTGATCGATAGCGAAGCCCGGTGAGTGTCGTGCAGCCTGATGCAGTCAGGCTGTGCGGCGCCCGCCGGCTCCTCTTTCACGGCAGGTCATAGGGAGACGCCATGAAATCCACCACGCTCCTAGGGACCGCATGCATGGCCCTGGGGATGCTGTTGCCTGTTGCGGCCGCGGCGCAAAGTGCCCCGCCAGGCAGCGAAACGACGGCGAAAACCGATGAGGCCGTGGCGTTCGTCGCCATGCCGGTCGATTCGGACAAGCTGGCAAGCTATCGGGGCGGAGCCGAAGTGGTCCGCAACGACATGACCCTGAACGGCACGACGACCGGGAATTCGGCCCGCAATGTCGACACAGGGGACAACACCATCAGTTCGGGCTCGTTCGCCAACATGAGCGGGCTGCCGGTCGTGATCCAGAACTCTGGCGCGAACGTACTGATCCAGAACGCAGTGATCGTCCACGTGCAGATGAACTGAGGAGACTGACATGCGCGGCATGCTGCTCTCCCTCGCACTGCTGGCCGTGGCCACTGCAGCGCCCGCCCAGGAAGAAAAGGAGCGGGCCTATATGCCATCCATGGGTATGGGCGACTTCAACATACCCGTGACGAGCCTGAAGAAACAACGCCAGGCACGCACGCTCATCCAGAAGTACGACTTCAGTTGCGGCTCGGCCGCGGTCGCCACGCTGCTCACGCACCACTTCAACTACCCGGTCACCGAGCAGCAGGTGTTCGTCTGGATGTACGAGAACGGCGATCAGGCCAAGATCCAGCAGGAAGGCTTCTCGCTGCTCGACATGAAGCGCTACCTGAAGACGCTGGGCTTCGAGGCCGACGGCTTCGAGCAACCGCTCGAAAAGCTCGCGCAGGCGCGCCTACCGGCCATCGTGCTGATCAATTCCGACGGCTATCACCACTTTGTCGTGGTGAAGGGCCTGCAGCCGGGCCGCGTACTCATCGGCGATCCGGCGCAGGGCACGCGCGCCATGTCGCGCAAGGACTTCGACGAAAAATGGCAGAACGGCCTGCTCTTCGTGATCCACAACCGGATGGATATCGCACGCTTCAACGTCGCCGCCGAC
Source organism: Variovorax sp. (assembly GCA_017744935.1). Lineage (GTDB taxonomy): Bacteria > Pseudomonadota > Gammaproteobacteria > Burkholderiales > Burkholderiaceae_C > Variovorax. The sequence continues at coordinate 68,050 of JAGIAI010000033.1, read as the reverse complement.
TGGCGCGTCGCGCCGCATAGTCCGCTTGCCCAGGGCATCTCGCGCGAGGGCATGGACATGCTCACGCTGCCCAAGCTGGGACCGGGAGACTTCTGATGGCCGCCCGCCGCTTCCCCTTTGTCCATCTCGTCATCGGGCTTTATGCGCTGATGGTGGGGAGCGTGCTGTCGCCGGCGCGAGCGGACGACCCGGAATCCGAGCAGCCGCAACGAACGGAAGAAGTCTGGATCGCGGCGAGCAACCATGACCTCGATGGGATGCGCGGCGGCTTCGATCCGGCGGGCACCGGGCTGATGGTGAGCTTTGGCATCACGCGCGCGGTCTACATCAACGGCGACCTCGTGACGCAGACGACGCTCGACTTCGGCCGCATCTCCGACCTGACGCCGGTCCAGGCAGCGCAGCTCGACAAGCAGCTCGCGAGCCTGAACCTCGTCCAGAACGGGCCAGGCAACACCGTCCAGTCGCAGGGCGGCGGTTCGAACTACGGCACCGTGATCCAGAACTCGCTGAACAACCAGACCATCGTGAATCAGACGATCATCAACGCGTCGAGCAATTCCGCGGGGATGGTCAGGAGCCTCAACATCCTCTCGACGATGAACGACAGCATCGCCGCGGCCATCGGCTCTCGATGACGATCAGGCGCCGCCTGCTTCCAGCGCCACGCAGAGCGCGTGCAGATTGGGCACGATGAGTTGCGGGCGCGCATCGTGTTCCCACGGGCGCTCGTCGCGGACCAGCCATGCAGCCTGCATGCCGGCGCCTAGCGCACCGACTACATCGAGCGCCGCGTCGTCGCCGACATGGAGAACATCCTTGGGCAGAAGCCCGACGGATGCCGCCGCCGCCCGGAAGATCGGCGCATGCGGCTTGCCGCTGCCGAATTCGCGCGCGTTGAAGGCGGTGCGGAACCAGCGCCCGACGCCCGTGCGATTGACATCAGCATTGCCATTGGAAATCGCGACGAGCGGATAGCGCTCGCTGAGCCACTTGAGCGCAGGGAGCACATCGTCGTAGAGCTCCACGCGCTGGCGCTCCGCGAAAAAAATGTCGAAGGCAGGGTCGGCAAGCGCCGGATCTTCGCCCGCGCGCTTCAGTGCGGCTCGGATCGATTCGCGGCGCAGCGCGCTCAGGTCGTGCGCGAGATCGGAGCGTTCCTTCTCGGTGGCTTCGCGCAATTCGCGCAGCACGCCGGGCGTGACCAGCAGGCTTGCGGTCTTCGGTGCCTCGCGCATCAGCCATGCATGCAGGACACGCTCGGCGCGCTCGATGGTGGGCCAGATCGGCCAGAGGGTGTCGTCCAGATCGAGCGAGATCGCGGCGATGCGCTTTACGTCGAGGGTCAATGAATCAGGGGTCGCGAGAGCCATGGCCGAGAATATCGCATGCCTTTCCGACAAGAACCGCCCGCCGCCGACATGGCCCCAGGGCGCACCGCCGTGCTCTGGTGCAACCTGGGCTCGCCCGATGAACCGACCGCGAAGGCCGTCCGGCCCTACCTCGCCGAATTCCTCTCCGATCCGCGCGTGGTGGAGATTCCGAAGGCGGCGTGGGTACCGATCCTGCACGGCATCATCCTGCGCACCCGGCCCGCGAAGTCGGCCGCCAAGTACGCCAGCATCTGGATGCCTGAGGGCTCGCCGCTCAAGGTGTGGACGCAGAAGCAGGCCACCCTCCTCCGGGGTTGGCTCGGCGAACGCGGCCATCGCCTGACCGTCCGCGACGCCATGCGCTACGGCCAGCCTTCCATCGCGAGCCGGCTCGACGAACTCAAGGCAGAAGGCGTCACCCGCGTGCTGGTGCTGCAGGCTTATCCGCAGTACTCCGCCACCACGACAGCCAGCGTGATCGACGCGGTGAACGCCTGGGGCGCGCAGGTGCGCCGCGTGCCGGAATTTCGCTTCGTCAACGACTACCACGACGACCCGGGCTACATCGATGCGCTGGCGCGCAGCGTCAAGCGGCACTGGCAACAGAACGGCCGGCCCGACCAGCTCGTGATGAGCTTCCACGGGATTCCGGCGCGCAACATCCGGCTGGGCGATCCGTACCACGCGCAATGCGTGGTCACCGCGCGCCTGCTGGCCGAACGCCTGCAACTCACGCCCGACCAGTACCGCGTGACCTTCCAGTCACGCTTCGGCCGCGCGAAGTGGCTCGAGCCCTACACCGAACCCACGCTGCGCGAGCTCGGCGCCAAGGGCGTCAAGCGCGTCGACGTGATGTGCCCGGGCTTCCCGGCCGATTGCCTCGAAACGCTGGAGGAAATCGCGATGGAAGGCCGCGAAGCCTTCCTGCACGCGGGCGGCAAGGAGTTCACCTACATCCCCTGCCTCAACGACAGCCACGACTGGATCACCGCGCTCGCGGGCATCGCGGAGCGCCACCTCTCCGGCTGGCCGACCGACGCGCGGTCGAGAGCGCAGTAGTCAGAAGCGCCCGAGGTAGTCGAGCTTGCCGAGCGGCACGCCGCTGTGCCGCAGGATGTCGTAGGCGGTGGTGACGTGGAAGAAGAAGTTCGGGAACGCGAACTGCAGCAGGTAGCGCTGCGCGGTGAACTTCAGCTCGTTGCCGCGGACCTTCATGATCACCTCGCGATCCTCGTGGCCGTCGATCAATGCGCGGTCCACGGTGCCCAGATAGTCGATGGTCTTCGCGACGCGCGCCTGCAGCTCCTCATAGGTCGTTTCGCCATCAGGAAAGCTCGGCCCGGTGACGCCGGCAATGCGTGCAACGCCAAACTTCGATGCATCGCTCGCGCTCTGGATCTGCCCGGCGAGCGTGAACATGTCAGGCGCCAGCCGCGCGTTGACGAGCTGCGAAGGATCGATGCCCGCTTCCTTCGCGTGCGCGAGCCCCTTGTCGAGGATGTAGGAAAGCTGGCCCAGTCCGCGGGTGAACACCGGGACCGAAATGTCGTAGAACGAGAGCGCCATGAATTGACTCCGTGTTGTAGTGGCCGCCCGATTGTGCGACCGCCACGGATCACACGCCGGCCCTGCGCACAAAGGCCTCGATCGGGTCCAGTTGCTCCGGCACGTTCAGCGCCGGCGCGTGTCCGCAGCCGGGCACTTCGATGATCTGCAGGCGCCGCTTGTCGCCGGGACCGCGGCGGCGCATTTCATCCAGCGTCTCCGGCAGCACGAGGTCGGAGTCCACGCCTCGCAGGCACAGCACCGGCGCCTCGATCGCGTCGTAGTGCGACCACAGTACATAGTCCTCGGGATGCGAGATGAACTGGCGCACCATCATCGGGTCGTAGTGCGGCGTCACGCGGCCATCGGGCAGGCGCCGGGTGGAGGTTTCGGTCAGCCGCCGCCATTGCGCGTCACTCAGCCAGCCGTAAGGCTTGTAGACGGTGCGGAAGAAGGCTTCGAGCTCCACCACCGTATCGAAGGCTGGCGGCTGTCCCGCGTAGTTGCGGATGCGCGCGACGGCTTCCGACGCAAGCTGCGGTGCGTTGTCGTTCAACACGAGGCTCGCGATGCGCTGCTTCATCGCTGGCTCGACCAGCCCGCCGGCGCAGACCATGCCGATGGCGCCGCCCATCGATGTGCCGACCCAATGCACGCGCGTCAGATTCAATTCGTCGCACAACGCCGATGCGAGCCTGGCGTAGAACGACAGCTTGTATTCATCATCGGGCGCCCTGCTCCACTGGCTCAGGCCGCGGCCGATGGTGTCGGGGCAGATCACGCGGAAGCCACGCTCCGCGAAATGCGTCGCGAGTTCGTCCATGTCGCGACAGGTGCGCGCAAGGCCATGCCACGCAATGACGACCGGATCGCCGGCGCGGCCCCAATCCGTCCAGTGGATCTCGTAGCCCGCGAGCTGCGCATAGTTGGAAGTCGGAGAGTTCATTTCGATCGCCTTCGTGTTCATTTGCGCAGCCGGCCGACGATGCCGGTCGGGAAGTAGTAGACCGAGAGCACGAAAAGCACACCCAGCCAGAGAAGCCAGCGATCAGGAGACAGCAGCGCGGAGAGCCATGAGACACCACTCACGGCTTCGCTGCCGACACGCAGCAGGTCTTGCAGATAGCTCTGCGCGATCACGAAGATCACGCTGCCGATCACCGCGCCGTAGATCGTCCCCATGCCGCCGATCACCACGATCAGCAGCACGTCGATCATGATTTCGAAGCTCAGCGAGGTGTCCGGTCCGTTGTAGCGAAGCCAGATCGCGAGCATGGCGCCGGCCAGCGTCGCGAACAGCGCCGAGAGCACCGACGCGGTCGTGCGATACACCACCACGCGATAGCCGATCGCCTCCGCACGGAATTCGTTTTCGCGGATGGCCTGCAGCACGCGGCCGAACGGCGAATTCACGATGCGCAGCAAGGCCAGCACCAGCACCACCGCGAGCACGAAGAGCATGTAGTAGCAAAGCAGCCGGCCGTCGAGTGACACGCCGAGGAAAGGCTCCTCCGCGAACTCGAAGCTCGGCGAGATCAGCTCGGGCAGCCTGAAGGTCAGGCCATCCTCACCGCCAGTGAAATCGGAAAGCTGCGACGCCAGCGTCTGGAAGGCCGAGGCCACCGCGAGCGTGATCATCGCGAAGAAGATCGCGCGCACCCGCAGCGAAAAAAGGCCGATGGCCAGCGACAGCACCAGCGAGATCGCAAGCGCCACGCCGAGCCCGAGCAGCAGGGCGCCCCACCCCGACCCGAGGCGTGTCGCCGAGATCGCGATGCCGTACGCCCCGATGCCGAAGAACATCGTCTGCGCGAAGCTCACGATGCCGGTGTAGCCCAGCAAGAGATCGAAGCTCGCGACCAGCACGATGAACACCAGCACCTTGGCCGCCACGCTAAGCGCCTTGACACCCGGGAAGATGAACGGCGCGAAGGCCAGCCCCACCACGACGGCGAGCAGCAGCACCGCGAGCACGCGGTTGCGCGGCATGTCGTTGGAAAGAAGACGGGAAATCATGGGTCGTCGTCCTTTCAACGATTCGCGACCGGGTAGACGCCCTGCGGACGCCACAGGAGCACCGCGACCATCAGGAAGATGCTCGCGAACTGGGTGAGCGTCGGCATCAGGAAGCCGGTGTAGTTGTTCATCAGGCCCACCAGCAGCGCGCCAATCAACGCGCCGGTCGTCGAACCGAGGCCGCCGATGATGATCACGATGAAGATCAGCACGTTGACCTGTGCACCCATCTGCGGAATCAGGTTCTGTTGGAACAGCCCCCACATCACGCCGCCAAGGCCCGCCAGTGCGCTGCCGACCACAAACACGCCGACGAACAATCGGCCGATGCGGTAGCCGAGCGACTCGACCATCTCGCGGTCCTGCACGCCTGCGCGGATCAAGAGGCCGATCTTGGTCCGGCCCAGCGTCCATGCGAGCAGGCCGAAAACGAAGACGCCGACGATCACCGCGAGGATTCGGTACTTGCTGATCGCCGCATCGCCGATGAGCAGCGAGCCGCGCAGCGCATCAGGCAGCGGCAACGGGATCTGCCCCGGGCCCCAGATCACCTTGATCAGTTCCTCGCCGATGATCATCCCGCCCATCGTGATGAGGATTTGCTTCAGATGCTGCCCGTACACCGGCCGCACGATGAAGCGTTCGAATGCCAGGCCCACGGCGCCTGCGACCAGCATGGCGACGAGCATCGCCGGGAAAACGGCCACGAGGTTGCGCCACAGCTCCTGCGAGCCGGTCCAGTCGCTCATGCTGCCGAGCACGCTGCTCGCCACGAAGGCGCCGAGTGCGATGAACACGCCGTGACCGAAGTTGAGCACGTCCATCAGCCCGAAGACCAGCGTCAGGCCCGAGGCGATGATGAAGATGATCATCCCCATCGCAAGGCCCGCAACCGTGAGCGTGAGCCAGGTCGATACCGAGCCGGTCAGCGGCAACGCGATAAGTGCGAGCACCGGCACGAGCGCCAGCGGTTTCCAGTCGAATTCTTTGTTCATAGTGCGAGCCCCAGCAGGGATTGCTGCAAGGCTTCATCCGCGGAGAACTCGGCCATGCTGCCGCTGTGCACCACGGTGCCGTTGTCCATCACGGCGACCGTGTCGCCCAGCCGTTGCGCGAAGTTGATGTTCTGTTCGACGAGCAGGATCGACACGCCGCTCTTCTTGAGCTCGCTGAAGGCGTCGATCATGTTGTTGATGATCGCGGGCGCGAGGCCCTTGCTGGGCTCGTCGACGATGAGCAACTCGCGCGGCTCGACGATCGCACGCGACACCGCGAGCATCTGCTTCTGCCCGCCTGACAGCTTGCCGGCCGGGTGGTTCCAGAACTTCTCGACCGCCGGGAACAGCTTGAAGATCCACTTCAGGCGCGTGTCGTCCATCTGGTCGGCGTTCTTCGCCGCGCGTGCGGCGAGCAGCATGTTCTCCTTGACCGTGAGATCCGAGAAGATGCCCATGTTCTCGGGCACGTAGGCGATGCCGAGTTCGGCGATCTGCGGCGTGCGCAACGCAGTAATGTCGGTGTTGCAGAAGCGCACGCTGCCTTGCGATGCATGCCACAGGCCCATGATGGTCCGCAGCGTGGTCGTCTTGCCGGCGCCATTGCGGCCGAGCAGCATGGTCAGCTCGCCCTTTGGCACTGCGAGGTTCACGCCGTGGAGGATGTGATACGCACCGATGTGCGTGTGGACGCCGCTCAGTTCAAGCAGGTTCGTGGTCATGCGGCCTCCTTCGCGACGCCGAGATAGGCCTCCTGCACCACCGGCGAGGCGATCACCTCGGACGGCTCGCCATCGGCCACGAGCTGGCCGTTGTGCAGCACGATGATGCGGTCCGCGAGTTCGCGCACCACATCCATCTTGTGCTCGACCAGCAGGATGGTCTTGGTCTTGTCCTTCTTGAGCGCTCGGATCAGGTCGAGGATGACCGGAGCTTCGGCGGCATTCATGCCGGCGGTCGGTTCGTCGAACATGAACACCTTCGGTTCGAGCGCCATCAGCAGCGCGACTTCGAGCTTGCGCTGGTCACCGTGCGGAAGGCTCGCGACTGTTGCGTGCTCCTTGGCCTTGAGCGCCACGTCGGCAAGGATCTGGTCGGCTCGTTCGGTGAGCGCGCGATGGTCGCTCCAGATGCTCCAGAGATTGAGTCCTCGGCGGTGCGCGCCCTCACGCGTGGCCTGCACTGCGAGACGCACGTTCTCCAGCACCGTGAGATTGGGAAAGAGGTTCGTGAGCTGGAACGCGCGTCCCAGCCCCGCCCGCGTGCGCGCCGAGGCCGGCAGGCCCGAGAGCGATTGCCCGTCGAGCGTCACCGTGCCCTCGGTCGCCTTGAGCTGGCCCGAGATGAGATTGAAGTAAGTGGTCTTGCCAGCGCCATTGGGGCCGACGATGGCGGTCAACGTGCCAGGCGCAAAAGCGCAACTGACAGCGTTCACCGCCACGTGGCCGCCGAAGCGGATGGTCAGGTTTCGGGTCTCAAGCATCGATCGAAGAAAGAAGCCGCCTCGCGGCGGCGCGGTTTGGAATCAGCAGGTGCCAATCACGTAGTAATTGGTTCCGGTCTGCTTCAGGGTCGTGGTGACGAAGGTGTTCCACAGGCCCATGTTCTGGTTGGAACCGTTGGCGTAGGTGTAGCCGCCGGTCTGCGTCGCGCGGCCTGCGGTGGTGTGGGCGTAGTTGCTCGCGGTGTAGCAGACCGGTGTGGTGCCGCCGCCGCTGGCGGCCAGCGTGGTGCCGGTGGCGGGGGTGGACATCGCACCTTCGACGTTGCTGGTGTCGACCGCGGTCACGCTCCAGCTGTAGGTGGTCGACGCGACAAGGCCGGTATCGGTGTAGGTCGTGGCTGTGACCGCCGACGCATTGACCTTGCTGCCGCTGCGGTAGACGTTGTAGCTCGCGGCACCCGAGACGGCATTCCAGCCGATCACCATGCTGCTGCTCGTGGCGCCGGATGTACCGACGCCCGTGGGTGCAGCGAGCGTCGATCCGCCACCGCCACCGCTACCGCCAGTCGAGCCGCTCGTCACGCGATCCACCATGGCCTTGATCGCGGCCATCTGCGGGCCGGACTTCTTCGCGTAGTTCGCGTTGTCGTAGCCCCACCAGTCGAAGCAGCTGTTGGTCGCCGCCGTGCTGGTTTGCGGGTAGATCAGGACGATGTTGTTGGTGTCGGCCCAGCGGTTGTAGCCGGTGTTGCGCACGTACTTGTCGCCGATGTCGGTGTAGTTCTGCTTGCAGCCGTGCAGCACCACATGCACGCGGCACGACGTGCTGCTGCAGCTTTGCGGCACATAGATCCAGCCGGTCGCGGCCATGCCGTGGCCGCTCACGAATTCGGTCTGGTTGAACTCGGTGAAGGTGCCCGAGAGGGTTCCGTTGTTGCGTGCGTTCAGCGTGCCATAGAGGTACTGCAGGATGTCACCCGCCAGATCGAAGCCGCAGTTGTTGATGTAGGGCGAAGCCGTCGTGCTGCAGCTGCTGCCGTAGTCGTCGGTGATCATCGCGTGGCCGGAGCCGATGTTGTTCTTGTAGAAGGTGTTGGCCGTCGGAACGAAGCTCTGGTAGTAGGTCTTGAGGTCGTTCATCACGGCCTGGACCACCGTGTTGTCCGAAGTGCCGGAGTAGAGATACACCTTCGAGTTCGCAAGGTTCGACACCGGGTCGATGGTGCCGGCCGAAGCCCAGCTGTTGGTCGTGCTGACCAGGGATGACACCGGGATGCTGCTGCTGTGCGACATGCAGCGACCAGTCGCGTTGATGATCGACCCCTCTGCACAGTAGTACGGCCCACCCGCCACGACGCCCGCCCCACGCTTGAAGGTCGCCGAGTAGGCGACGTGCAATTGCACGGCCATGAATCCGCCCGCCGACAGGCCGGACACGCTGACCTCCGCGGCATTGGCCCCCAGCGCCGGTAACGGCACCGCAGCCGTGGCCGCGTGGCCCGCCAGCGCGGCGAAGGCCGCGACCATGCTCATCTTCATCATCATCCAGTTGCGCTTCATGGTTGTCTCCATTGGTTTTTTCGAGGTGCACTGAACCGTCCCCCTCTTGCGAGGGGGACAGATGGGGAAAGCGTTCTTTTGGGGAAGGCCTCTGGCAGAGGCCGATGCGCGGCTTAGCGCTTGTTCCGAATTGGGATGTCCATCTCTTCGGGCTTGATCTCGTGGACCAGCTCAGGCACACCCCACGCGAAAGCCGGGTCCACCTTGATCTTGAAGTGGTACATGCTCTGCATCGCCTGGTGATCTTCCTTCCGGAAAGTCATCTTGCCCTTCGGCGTGTCGAAGCTCATGCCTTCCATGGTCGAGATGAGCTTGTTGGTGTTGGTGTCGCCGCCCGTCTTCTTGAGCGCAGTCACCAACGCCATTGCGGCCGAGAAGCCGCCCGCCGTGAAGAAGTCCGGCGGCGTCTTGAACTCCTTGTAGTGCATCGAGACCATCGCCTCGTTCACCGGGTTCTTCGGGATGCCGAAGTAGTAGTAGGCCGCGCCTTCCATGCCCGGCAGGGCCTTGTAGGCCGCCATAGCCGGCAGGATGTTGCCGCCGGTCGCGATCTCGATGTTGTAGCGCTTCAGGTCGAGGTCGACGATCTTGAACGGATTGCCCGCGCCCGCCCACACGATCCAGATGATCTTGCGACCCGGCTGGTCCTTGAGCTTGTCGATCAGGCGCTGCGCACCGGCCGTGAAGTCGGTCGTGGCGGCCGGCAGGTATTCCTCATGAACCAGCTTGGCCTTCTTGAGAGCGTCCTTGAATGCCTTCACGCCATCGCGGCCAAACGCGTTGTCCTGCGCGAGCGTGGCGACGGTGACGCCGGCCTTGTCGACCGCAACCGCGTTGGAGATCGCGTCCTGCGAGCTGTTGCGGCCGGTGCGGAAGATGTACTTGTTCCACTTGTCGCCAGTGATCGAATCGGCCACGGCGGGCTCGACCAGCAGGATCTTCTTGTATTCCTCGGCCACCGGCAGCATCGCAAGCGCGACGCCCGAAGACGTCGGGCCGACCGCGATCGCCGCCTTGTCGTCAGCGTAAGCCGCCGCCAGCAGCGACTTGCCCAGGTCCGGCTTGCCCTGGTCGTCCTTCTCGATCACGACGAGCTTCTTGCCGTTGACCATCATGGTCCCACCCGTGGCGTAGTCCAGGCCCATCATCAGGCCGGTCTGCGTCTGCTTGCCGTAGGCTTCGAGCGGCCCGGTCTTGCTGTAGATGTGGGCGATGCGGATCTCGTTGGACTGCGCCCAGGCCGGCATGGCCAGGGTTGTGACAGCCGCAGTGGCAATGGCAGCCAGCGCGACGAGGTGACGACGTTGCATTCTTTGTCTCCAGATGAAGGTGACTGAATGTTGCACAGTTCGTGCCAAGCGTCATTGCCCTGAAAACAAAGGACTTTCCCGCATTGCTACCCGCAAACGATTGAAATCAAGACAAGTTGTTCGTCTAAATTTCATACAACTGACTGTTATTCAGTCAGGGTTTTCCAGACGTTCGTAGAGCGTCGCGCGCGAGATGCCGAGCAGCCGCGAGGTCGCCAGCTTGTTACCCCCAGTCTCGGTCATCGCGGCGGCGATGGCCTTGCGTTCCAGTTCGGCGACTTGTTGTGCGAGGGGACGCAGCAGCAAGGCGTGCTCCTCGGCTTCGCTCGCGGGCTCGGCCTGCGCACGGGTCGGCGGCGCGATGTTCTCCTGCCCGGCTTCGCGCAGGATGCGTTCGAGCTGCGCCGCATCGATGCGCTGCGAATCGCTGCGCATGGTCACCTGCTCCAGCACATTGCGCAGCTCGCGGATGTTGCCGCGCCAGTGCTGCGCCGCGAGCAAAGCCAGCGCTTCGGGCGTCAGTTCGGGCGGCGCCTCGCCGCTGCGCAACGCCATGTCCTCGCCCAGCGCTTCGACCAGTGCGGGGATGTCGCCACGACGTTCCCGCAGCGGCGGCACGCGCACCGGAAGCACATTGAGTCGGTAGTAGAGGTCTTCGCGAAAACGCCCTTCTCGCACCAGCGCCGCCAGATCGCGCGAAGTCGCCGCGATCACGCGGGCGTCGAACGGCACCAGCTTGTTGGAGCCGAGCGGCTCGATCTCCCCTTCCTGCAACGCGCGCAGCAATTTGGCCTGCAGGCCCAGCGGCATGTCGCCGATTTCATCGAGGAACAGCGTGCCGCCGTCCGCCAGCTTGAACTTGCCCTCGCGCGCCTTGCGGTCCGCGCCCGTGAACGCGCCGGGTGCGACGCCGAAGAATTCGGCTTCGAGCAGCGTGTCAGGCACGGCGGCGATGTTCACGCTCACGAAAAGGCCCCGCGCCCGCGCCGAAGCCGCGTGGATCGCGTGCGCAAGCAGTTCCTTGCCCGTGCCGGTTTCGCCGAGCAGCAGCACCGGGCTCGACGACTGCGCCGCGCGCCGCGCATGTCGCTTGACTTCCACCGCCGCCGGACTGCTGCCGATGAAGCTCGCGAAGGTGTACTTGGACCGCCGCTGTCCGTCCGCCGACTGCTGGTAGAGCGGGTTGTTGCGCTGGCTCGCCAGTTCCCGCCGCGCATCGTCCAGGTCGCGCTGGAGCAAGGCGAACTTGCTGATCAGCGGCTGCAGTGTCGTTTCAGGATGATCGAAAAGCACGATCCCGATCGCGCCGATCACGTCGCCCAGCACGGCGCCCTCGCCTTCCTCGCGCAGCGGAATCCGGCTCACGACGAAGGTCCCCGCCTTGTTCGTCAGCAGATCGATCAGGATCGGCTCGCCGGTTTCGAGCACCCGGCGCATCTGGGTGTTGGGGATGACGTCCTCGACCATGTGACCGAGGAACTGGTCGATCGACGAGAAGCCCAGCGCCGGCAGGAACCGCCGATACCCCTCGTTGACCCACACGATCCGCGCGGTGCGATCGACCAGGAACATGCCCTGGCTGATGCTCGAGAACAGATGGAACATCGACCGCGCGGCGAGCGCGAGGATGCTGTCGGCGTCGAGCGGAAGAGCGGGTGGAGCAGCGGTGGCGGGTGGCATGGGCGGGATCGTAGCGCGGCGACGGCATGCCCCTATTCGAACGCGGCAAGCGCCGACAGAATGGCTTTTTCGCGCTTGCTATGCTCCGCCCCTTGCAGGGCTCGTCAGCCCGTCCATGGCGCATGTGGCGACCGATCCGTCGTCAGCTCGTGCCCTTTAAGCGGAACCCCGAACTCATGAGGACCTCCCGGCTTCCGACGCTTTCGCTCGTTGCCTCTTTGCTGTTGCTTTCCGCCTGCAGCGTCCCGCGTCCGCCTGAAAAGGCCGACGCACCTATGCCGCCGACGTGGAGCAATCCGCTCCCCGCCTCCACCGCCCCGCTGCCCCATGGCGGCTCGCTCCCGACACTCGGGCAGTGGTGGGAGCAGTTGCATGACCCGCTGCTGGTCGAGCTGATCTTTGCCGCCGAGTCGGTGAGCCCGACGGTCGCGAGCGCGGGCGCGCGCATCGCGGAAGCGCGCGCCACGCGCGTCTCGGCCGGGGCGGCGCTGATCCCGAATCTCAATGGCCAACTGTCGGCCAGCCGCGGCAATTCGCCGACCAGCGGATTCACCGGCACATCGACGACCGCCACCGACGGCGTGAGCACCAGCCTGCCGATACTCACGACCGGACAGGCGGCGCTGCAATCGAGCTGGGAAATCGATCTGTTCGGCGGCCTTCGCGCGAACCGCGATGCGAGCCAGGCGCGCCTCGCGGGTGCGGACGCCAAATGGCATGACGCGCGGGTGTCGGTCGCCGCCGAAACCGCGAATACTTATCTGGCCGAGCGCGCCTGTCGCCGCCAGGTCGTGGTGTCGACTTCCGACGCGCAATCGCGTGCCGAAACGGCGCGGCTCACCGATCTGTCGATGCGCGCCGGCTTCACCGCGCCGGCCGACGCGGCGCTCGCGCGCGCAAGTGCCGCCGAGGCGTCGGGGCGGCTTACGCAGCAGCGCGCGCAATGCGCGGTGCTGGAGCAGACGCTGGTGTCGCTGACCGGCATCGAGGCACCGTTGCTCAGAGCCAAGCTGGAAGGCGCACCGATCGACGTGGCGCTACCGGCCGTGCAGGCGGTGCACAGCGTGCCCGCCGAAGCACTCGCACAGCGGCCCGATGTGTACGCGGCCGAACTCGGCGTCGCGGCGGCGAGCGCCGATGCGGGCGCCGCGCTCGCGCAGCGCTTTCCGCGGCTGACGCTGCAGGGTTCGATCGCCACGGTGCAGGTGCGCGCCGGCGGCTTCCGCGAGACGCTTGACACCTGGACCATCGGCCCGCTGGCGCTCAACGTGCCGATCTTCGACGGTGGCACGCTGGCAGCCAACGAAGCGGCGGCCAAGGTGCGCTATGACGAGGCGGTCTCCCAATACCGCGCCAGCGTGCGGCAGGCGGTGCGCGAGGTCGAAGAGGCGCTGATCAATCTCCGCAGCACCGACGATCGGGCCGAGGACGCCGACACCGCCGTGCGCAACTACCAGGCCTCCTTCGACGCGACGCAGGCACGCTTCAGCACCGGCCTCGCGAGCCTGTTCGATCTGGAGGACGCCCGACGCACGCTGTTCGTCTCGCAGACCTCGCGCGTGTCGCTGCAGCGTGAGCGCGCCGAAGCTTGGGTGGCGCTCTATCGCGCCATGGGCGGCGGCTGGTCGCGGCCCGAATCGATTGCAACGACGGCCCCGGCGGCCGCTCCGTCATCACCATGAAAAGAATGAAGAAGCGTTCCACTCTGATCCTCATCGCATTGGCCGTGCTGGTTCTTGCCGGTGCGGGTTTCTGGCTGTCACGCGGCAAGTCATCGGGCGACAGGAAGGAAGCGGCGTCGACTGCCCGCCCGACGCTCACCGTCACCGTCGCCAAGCCAGAGACCAGCGAACTGAACGTCACGCTGTCTGCCAACGGCAATGTCGCCGCATGGCAGGAAGCAAGCATCGGTTCCGAGGCCAATGGGCTGCGGCTGGCCGAGGTACGCGTCAACGTCGGCGACGCCGTCAAGAAGGGCCAGGTGCTCGCGGTGTTCTCGGGCGAATCGGTGGATGCCGACGTGGCGCAGGCCAAGGCCTCGCTGGCCGAGGCGCGCGCGACTGCCGCCGATGCGGCCGGCACCGCAAATCGTGCGCGTACGCTGCAGGCGACGGGTGCGATGAGCCAGCAGCAGATCAACCAGTACACGACCGCCGAGCAGACCGCGAAGGCGCGCGTGGAAGCGGCCGAGGCTGTGCTCGCAGCGCAGCAGGTGCGCGGGCGCAACACCAAGGTAATGGCGCCGGACGACGGCGTGATCTCCTCGCGAACCGCGACGGTGGGCAGCGTGGTGTCGGCAGGCACGGAGCTGTTCCGCCTGATCCGGCAGGGCCGGCTTGAATGGCGCGCGGAGATCATGTCCGGCGACCTCGGGCGCATCGTGGTCGGCACGCCCGCCGTGGTGGTGAGCGCAACCGGCGCCACGGTCAATGGCAAGGTGCGGAGCGTCGCCCCGACGGTGGACCCGCAGACGCGCACCGCACTAATCTACGTCGACATCCCCGACGTGCAGCAGAACACCGGCATCAAGGCCGGCATGTTCGCGCACGGCGATTTCATGCTCGGCCGCAGCCATGCGGTCACCGTGCCGCTGGCCTCGGTGGTGCCGCGCGATGGGTTCAATCACCTGCTGCTGATGCAGCCGGACAACCGCGTGACGATGCTACGCATCGAGACGGGACGCCGCGTCAGCGATCGGGTCGAGATCACCACCCCGCTGCCACCTGACGCCCGCGTGGTCGTGCAGGGGGCGGGCTTCCTCAACGATGGCGATCTGGTGAGGGTCGTCGACGCGTCGCCCGCCAACACGATGAATGGAGCCGCCAAATGAACGTCTCCGCCTGGTCGATCCGAAATCCGATCCCGGCGGTGATGCTGTTCGTGCTGCTCACCTTCGCAGGGCTGCTGTCCTTCAACGCGATGAAGGTGCAGAACTTCCCCGACATCGACCTGCCGACGGTCACCGTGTCGGCGGCATTGCCGGGGGCCTCGCCGTCGCAGCTCGAAAACGATGTCGCGCGCAAGATCGAGAACTCGATCGCGACCGTGCAGGGCCTCAAGCACATCACGACCAAGGTGCAGGACGGCGCGGTCACGCTGATCGTCGAGTTCCGCCTTGAAAAGCCGGTGCAGGAAGCGGTCGATGACGTGCGCTCCGCCGTACAGCGGGTACGCGCCGACCTGCCGGCGGACTTGCGCGATCCGGTCATCACCAAGCTCGACTTCGCGGCGCAACCGGTGCTGGCGTTCACGATCTCGTCGTCGCGCATGGACGACCAGGAACTCTCGTGGTTTGTCGACAACGACGTGACCCGCCGCCTGCTCGCGATCAGCGGCGTGGGTGCGGTCAACCGAGTGGGCGGCGTCACGCGGCAGGTGCATGTCGACCTCGACCCGGGCAAGCTGCAGGCACTGGGCGCGACCGCGGCCGACATCTCGCGCCAATTGCGGCAGCAGCAGATCGAAAGCGCTGGCGGCCGCACCGATCTAGGCGGCAGCGAGCAACCGGTGCGCACGCTCGCCACGGTGCGGTCGGCGGACGAAATCGCGGACATCCAGATTTCGCTCTCCGACGGCCGGCGCATCAGGCTGGATCAGGTCGCGCGCATCAGCGACACCATCGCCGAGCCCCGTGCCGCCGCATTCCTCGACGGCAAGCCGGTGGTCGGCTTCGAGGTCGCGCGCAGCCGCGGCGCCAGCGAGGTCGAAGTGGGCGATGCGGTGCAGAAGGCGCTGGCGCAGATGCGCGTCGAGCGCCCCGACATCCACCTGACGGAGGCTTTCAACTTCGTCGAGCCGGTGCGCGAGGAATACGAAGGCTCGCTGCACTTGCTGTACGAAGGCGCCATCCTGGCGGTCATCGTGGTGTGGCTCTTCCTGCGCGACTGGCGTGCGACATTCGTGTCGGCGGTGGCGCTGCCGATGTCGGTGATCCCGGCCTTCGTGGGCATGTTCCTGCTGGGCTTCTCGATCAACGTGGTGACGCTGCTCGCGCTGTCGCTGGTGGTGGGCATCCTGGTGGACGACGCGATCGTCGAGGTCGAGAACATCGTGCGCCACTTGCGCATGGGCAAGACGCCATACCAGGCTGCGATGGAAGCGGCCGACGAAATCGGCCTTGCGGTGATCGCCACGACGTTCACGCTGATCGCGGTGTTCCTGCCGACCGCTTTCATGAGCGGCGTGGCCGGCAAGTTCTTCAAGCAGTTCGGCTGGACCGCGTCGCTCGCGGTGTTCGCCTCGCTGGTGGTGGCACGGATGCTCACGCCGATGATGGCTGCATACATTCTCAAACCCATCGTCACCGCCGAGAAGGAGCCGCGCTGGCTCGCGACGTACATGCGTATGGCCGAGTGGAGCATGCACCACCGCTTCAAGACGATGGTGCTCGCCACCCTCTTCTTCTTCGGCTCGGTCGCGATGATCCCGCTGCTCAAGACCGGCTTCATTCCGCCTGACGACAACTCGCAGACGCAGGTGTACATCTCGCTCGCGCCTGGTGCGACGCTCGCGCAGACCACCGCGATGGCAGACGAGACGCGCCGCCGCGTGATGGCGGTGGAGCATGTGCGCAGTGTCTACACCACTGTCGGTGGCGGCAGCGCGGGTGGTGATCCGTTCGCGAACTTCGGCACGCCCGAAACGCGCAAGGCAACACTCACGATCCAGCTCGATCCGCGTGGCGACCGGCCGCGCAAGCAGGTGATCGAGAACAAGATCCGCGCCGCGCTGGAGACGCTGCCCGGCGTACGCAGCACGGTGGGTCTGGGCGGTTCGGGCGAGAAATACATCCTCGCGCTCTCCGGCGACGACCCGAACGCGCTCACCGCCGCCGCGCGCGCGGTGGAACGCGACCTGCGCACCATTCCCGGCCTCGGCAACATCACCTCGACCGCGAGCCTGATCCGCCCCGAGATCGCGGTGCGGCCCGACTTCGCTCGCGCAGCCGATCTCGGCGTGACCAGTTCGGCCATCGCCGACACGCTACGCGTCGCCACGCTCGGCGACTACGACCAGAACCTGCCCAAGCTCAACCTCGCGCAGAGGCAGGTGCCGATCGTGGTCAAGCTGGAGGATTCGGCGCGACAGGATCTGTCGCTGCTCGAGCGCCTCGCGGTGCCCGGAACACGTGGACCGGTGATGCTGGGCCAGGTTGCAACCCTGTCCATCGAAGGTGGGCCGGCGGTGATCGACCGCTACGACCGCTCGCGCAACGTCAACTTCGAGATCGAGCTGTCCGGCGTCGGCCTGGGCGATGCGAAGGATGCGGCCATGAAGCTGCCCTCCATCCGCAGTCTCCCGCCCGGCGTGCGCGTGGCCGAAGTCGGCGACGCGGAAGTGATGACCGAGCTGTTCAACAGCTTCGGCCTCGCGATGCTGACCGGCGTTCTGTGCATCTACATCGTGCTGGTGCTGCTGTTCAAGGACTTCCTGCATCCGATCACGATCCTCTGCGCACTGCCGCTCGCGCTTGGCGGCGCGTTCGTGGGTCTGCTGGTGGGGCAGAAGGCGCTGTCAATGCCCTCGCTGATCGGGCTGATCATGCTGATGGGCATCGCGACGAAGAACTCGATCCTGCTGG
This sequence comes from Variovorax sp., assembly GCA_017744935.1. Lineage (GTDB taxonomy): Bacteria > Pseudomonadota > Gammaproteobacteria > Burkholderiales > Burkholderiaceae_C > Variovorax. The sequence continues at coordinate 50,546 of JAGIAI010000033.1, read as the reverse complement.
TCGAATACGCGATCGTCGCGCGCCGCGACCACGGCATGAGTCGCTTCGAAGCATTGCGCGACGCCTGCCACAAGCGGGCGCGGCCGATCATCATGACCACGCTCGCGATGGGCGCGGGCATGGCGCCGATCGCGTTCGGCTGGAGCGCGGCGGATTCGAGTTTCCGCTCGCCGATGGCGATGGCGGTGATCGGCGGGCTCATCACATCCACCGTTCTCAGCCTCCTGGTGGTGCCCGCCGTGTTCACCTATGTCGACGACACCGAGCACTGGATTCGCAAGACAGTCAAGCGCATTCGTGGGGCAGTGCACCACGGCCATGATCACGAACCGCGAGATAGACTCGCGCCATCGTCGTCGACCGACAGAGGTACACCGTGATCAGCATCCTTCAGCGTGTGGCGGTTTCCGGAGCATTCCTGGGCATCTCGTTGGCTGCAGTTGCGCAGACCCCCGATCTTGCGGAGGCCCAGCGGCTCCACGACGAACAGGTCGGCAAGTGCAACAGCGGCAACCTGCCCCGCCCCCAACGCGATGCCTGCATCCGCGATGCCGGCGCGACGCTGGACCGCGCACGCGGAGGGCCGCCGAGCAACGTGACGACGCGCTCAGGAGATCGACGCTCCACCGTGGTCAAGCCCAAAGGTTCACCAGCGCCAAGCGGCACGAAGACGGTCCGTTCAGGCGATCGCCGCTCGACCGTCGTGACGCCGCAGGGCACACCTGCACCAGCAGGCTCGAGGACGGTCACCTCGCCGGACGGCCGCTCCACCGTGGTGGTGCCCGCTCCGTCGCAGAACTGAGCTTCAGGGAAAGCCCCGCACCTCCGCCAGCATCGCGACGAGGCGCTGCACGTCGAGCACGACCAGCGCCTTGCCATCCTTTTCCAGAATGCCCGCACGCTGAAGCGCGTTGAGTTCGCGCGTGACCTGTTCGCGATTGGTACTGACGCGGCTCGCAAGCTCTGCATGGGTCGGCGCGGGATCCAGCCGTGTACGGTTGCCATCGATGCCAGCCTCGCGCGCAAGACGCAGAAGCTCGGCATGCACACGGTTCTGAACGCCCATCGTGCTCAGGTCGATCACGCGCTCCGACAGTTGCCGCACAAGCGACGTAAGGCTGCGCATCACGCGCTCGGCCACCATCGGTTCGTCGCGCAGCAGTTCGAGGAATGCGGCGCGATCCAGGCTCGCAACCACGCTGGCCTTGAGCGTCACCACATCGGCCGAGCGCGGTCTGCCGTCGATGGCGGCGATCTCGCCGAGATGCTCGCCCTCGTTCAGATCACGGAAGGTGATTTGCCGCCCGTTGGCCGAATAGGTGGTCACACGCAGTTGGCCGGAGACGAGGAAATAGACGTCGCTCTTCTCTTCCGAGCGCAGCAGCAACGGCGCGCTAGCAGGAACGCTTTGCCACTGGCAGCGCTGGGCGAGTTGGTCGAGCCGCTGCTGCGACAGGCCCTCCAGCAGTGCGATGTGCTGCAGGGCCAGGCTGGAACGCTGGGTCGTCATGCTCGTCGGGCAGTTGAGAAATCCTGTGCGTAAACGCACTGCGCAAAAGACACGCAGACGCGACAGTACGGCCCGTGATACAGCGATTTCCGCAGTCACACATCAAGGCCTCAAGGAGATTTCATCATGAATGCAAAGCTACTTCTCGGTATCTCCGCACTCGCACTTGCCGGCGCCGTGTCCGCTCAGACGGTCCCGGCCGAACAATGGGTCGGTGCACCGATTCCCGCTGTCAGCCACTTCAGCCGCGCCGAAGTGTCGGCGGACCTTTCCGCGAACCGCGCGATCTTCGCGAGCGCGCCGGCGGAATTCCGCGTCGGCCCTGCCGACCCGAAGACGGGCGCTGCAAGCCGCGCTGAAGTCACTGCCGACAACCGCCTGTGGATCCGCTCCGGAATGAGCCAGGTTGCAAACCGCGACAACTTCGATCCGAACAGCGCGGAATTCCGCCAGCAGATGGCGGCCTATCAGCGCATGCGCAACGGTCCGGAATTCATGGCTGAAGTGCAGCGCGCCAAGAGCACCCGGATGTTCGGCATGGCCCGATTCGGCCACGAATCGTCGGGTGAATAAGCAAAACAGGCGTCGTCCCGGTGGGGCGACGCCTGTTCGAGGGAGCGACGGCAATCAGGAGACTGCCAGCTGCCGCTTCGCGCCCATGCGCTTGGCCAGGCGCGGAAGCACCAGCACGGCCACGATCACGACGATCAACGCGATCGACATGGGGCGCTGGAAGAACACCGCCGCGCTCCCTTCACCGATCGACATCGCATTGCGCAGCTGCGCCTCTGCGAGCGGGCCGAGGATCATGCCAACCACCACCGGCGCGGTCGGGAAATCGAAGCGGCGCATCACGACGCCCAGCACGCCGATTGCATAGAGGAGCACGAGATCGAACGCGCTCTGCCGCATGCCGTAGGCACCGACCGTCGCGAAGATCAGGATGCCCGCATAGAGCTGCGGCTTCGGAATCTTGAGCAGCTTGACCCACAGCCCGACCATCGGCAGGTTGAGCACCAGCAGCATCACGTTGCCGATGTAGAGCGAGGCGATCAGCGCCCACACCAGCGCGGCCGACGTGGTGAACAGTTGCGGGCCGGGCTGGATGCCGTAGTTCTGGAATGCGCCCAGCAAGATCGCGGTGGTGTTCGACGTCGGGATGCCGAGCGTGAGCAGCGGGATGAGCGCCGCGGTCACCGTCGCGTTGTTTGCAGCCTCGGGGCCGGCCACGCCTTCGATCGCACCCTTGGTGCCGAATTCGGCGCGGGCGTCCGGGTCCTTTGCCAGCTTCTTTTCGGCCGCGTAGCTCAGGAAGGTCGGGATCTCGGTGCCGCCGGCCGGGATGCAGCCAAAGGGCGTGCCGATGGCGGTGCCGCGCAGCCACGCCGGGATCGAGCGCTTCCAGTCGCGGGCCGTCATGTGCACACGGCTGAGCTTGTTCTGCCCTTCGACGACACGGCCTTCGTACAACACGGCGTAGAGCACTTCGGCGACCGCGAACAGGCCGACCGCGACCAGCACGATTTCGATGCCGTCGAGCAGTTCGGGGATGCCGCCCGTGTAGCGGCCCTGGCCCGAAATCTGGTCGAGGCCGATGCAGCCAGCCGCGAGGCCGATGAAGAGAGCCGTCATGCCACGCAGAGTGCTCTTGCCGAGCACCGCGCTCACCGTGGTGAAGGCCAGGAGCATCAGCAGGAAATACTCCGGCGGGCCGAGGCGGACAGCGAAGTCGGCCACGAACGGCGCGAACAGCGTGACCACCACCGTGGCGATGGTGCCGGCCACGAACGAACCGATCGCCGCCGTCGCCAGCGCCGCGCCGGCCCGGCCGCTCTTGGCCATCTTGTTCCCCTCCATCGCCGTCACCATGCTGGCGGTTTCGCCGGGCGTGTTGAGCAGGATGGAAGTGGTCGAGCCGCCATACATGGCGCCGTAGTAGATGCCCGAGAAGAAGATCATCGACGCGGTGACGTCGACCTTGCCGGTGATCGGCAGCAGCATCGCGACCGCGACCGCCGGGCCGATGCCGGGCAACACGCCGACCGCCGTGCCGAGGGCGCAGCCCACCAGACACCAGAGAAGATTCGCCGGCGTGATCGCGAGCGCGAAGCCGTGCAGGAGTGCGTTGAAGATTTCCATGTCAGATCCAACCCGTTGCGGTGAGGCCCGGGAGGTTGATCGCCAGGAACTTCGTGAACATCCAGTAGACCGGTGCGGAGATGATGAGACCGGTCAAGAGGTCGACGAACCAGGTGCGCGGCGAATTCGCGATCGCCTGTCCGCCCGCGCGGCGCAGGCCCTGCACTGCGAGCAGATAGCACAGCGCACAACTCAGGATGAAGCCGATGACGGTGATGAGGCCGGCATTGAGCAGCAGCCCGGCGGAGACCCAGATGAAGCCGGTCCAGTACGGAGGCGTCGAATCCGACTCCTCCATCTCGCGGAAGCCGCCGGTGCGTGCCTCCCAGAGGATCCACGCGCCGCACACGGTGAGCGCGATCGAGACCAGCCACGGCAGGAAGTTGGGGCCGACGCCGCCGTAGCCGGCCTCGGACGAGATGTCGATCGCGCCGTACGCGAGGGCCAGGCCGGTGACCAGAACCCCGACGCCAACCAGCGTCTGGGGCCAGTTCGCTGGCGTCGGGGTCGAGGTCAGTTCGGCCTGCACGGTCAGACCATTCCCGACTTGACCATGGTGGCGCGCAGGCTCGCGAACTCGTCGTCCACGAACTTGGCGAAGGCGTCGCCCGACATCACAGCCGGCGTCCAGTCGTTCTTCTTCACGGCTTCGGCCCAGGCGGGCGTCTTGACTGCCGCCAGCACGAGGTCCGTCAGCGCCTTGCGCTGCTCGGGCGTGATGCCCGGTGCGCCGTACACGCCACGCCAGTTGCCGATCTCGACATCGATGCCCTGCTCCTTGAGCGTCGGCACGTTGATGCCGGGCAGGCGCTGCGCCGAGGTGACAGCGATCGGCTTCATCTTGCCGGCGTTGATGTATTCGGCGAATTCGCTGAAGCCGCTGCCGCCCACCGTGACGTTGCCGCCCAGGATGGCCGCCGTGGCCTCGCCGCCCCCGCGGAAGGCCACGTAGTTGATCTTGGACGGATCGACGCCCACGCGCTGCGCGATCATCGCGGCCGCGATGTGTTCGGTGGAACCGCGCGAGCCGCCGCCCCACTTCACGCTGCCCGGATCCTTCTTGAGCTGGTCGATCACGTCCTTCATGCTCTTGAACGGCGAATTGGCCGGCAGCACGAAGACGTTGTATTCGCTGGTCAGGCGCGCGATCGGCGTGGCCTGCGAAAGCGACACCGGCGGCTTGCCGGTGATGATGCCGCCCAGCATCACAGCGCCCATGATCATCATCGCGTTGGGGTCGCCCTTGGAACCGTTCACGAACTGGGCGAGGCCCAGCGCGCCGGCTGCGCCGCCCTTGTTGTCGAAAGTGACCGTATCGGCCAGCTTGCCGTCGGTCAGGGCCTTGCCCAGCGCCCGGCCGGTCGTGTCCCAGCCGCCGCCAGGGTTGGCGGGGATCATCATCTTGATGTTGGCAGCAGCCCACGCCGACAGCGGCAAGGCACCGGTAGCCGCCAGCGCGACCATGGATTTCAGGAATGTGTCTCGGCGCATCAATGTCTCCTTTGTTTGAAGCTGAGTAGAAGCTGACGCCGGTATGATGCGCCGCCCCGCTGTCAGTTGGCTGTCCGACGGACTGGGGTAAACACCGAAAATCCGGCCATGAAGCTGCTGTTAGTCGAAGACGATCCGTCGATGCAGACCACTCTGCAGCGGACATTCGGCCGCCGCCAGATCGACGTGCGCGTATGCGGGGACGGCGCCCAAGCCATCGCTCAGTGGCGTTCGCTCGAGCCCGACGTGGTGGCGCTCGACCTGAGTCTTCCGAACCTTGATGGATTGCAGGTGCTGGCGCAGGCCCGCGCCGCCGGTCTGCGCACACCGGTGCTATTGCTGACCGCGCGCGGCACGGTGGGCGATCGCATCATGGGCCTCAATGCCGGTGCCGACGACTACCTTCCGAAGCCCTTCGATCTCGACGAACTGGAGGCGCGCATCCGCGCCCTGCACCGCCGCAACCAGAGCGCGGGCGCCGATTCACCCGCACGGCTGCCTGAAGTCGGCGGTCTTCGCTACGACGCCGAGAACGGCGCGATCTACCACCGCGCCGAGGTGCTCGAACTCACGCCGCGCGAGCTCGCCTTGCTGAAGGCGCTGATGGTCAAGCCCGGCCACGCCGTCTCGAAGGAACGCCTCTTCGAGCTGGTCTTTCCCGGCGAGATGGACGTGCAGTACGAAGCCATCGAAGTCGTGGTCTATCGCCTGCGCAAGAAACTCGCCGCCACTGGCGTCACGCTGATGACGCTGCGCGGATTGGGCTATCTGCTGCGCGAAGAAACATGAGGCCTGTTTCGTCGCTGCGCGCGAGGCTGCTGGTCGGCATCCTCGCGCCGATCGCACTGTTCATCGTCATCAACAGCGTGAGCCTCTATCGCCAGAGCCTCGCGGCCGCGACCACCGCCTACGACCGCACGCTGCTGGCCTCGGCCAAGACGATCGGCGAGGAGCTCGACGTGAACGGCTATGACGAGCAGGCCACCCTGCGCGCCATCGTCCCCTACTCCGCGCTCGAGGCTTTCGAGGCGGACAACCAGAGCCGCATGTACTACCGCGTCTCCGCGCTCGGCGGCGACCTCATCTCCGGCTTCGAAGACCTGCCCTTCTGGCGCGGAAAGCTGCCCGACCGGCCGCCATATGCGGCGCTGGTGGACTTCTACGACGATGAATTCCGCGGCATGCCGGTTCGGGTCGCGGTGCTGCTGCAACCGGTGGCGAGCCCGCACGGGCGCGGCATGGCGGTGGTGCAGGTGGCCGAAACACTGGAACTGCGCGAGACGCTGGCGCGCAAGCTCCTCATCGACACGCTGTGGCGGCAACTGGTGTTGATCTCGGTGATTGCGGCGGTCACGGTGGTCGTGGTGCAGTTCGCAACGCGACCGGTGCGCGAGCTCGGCGAGGCGATCGAGGCGCGCGCCGACGACGACCTGTCCCCCATCGATGCGCCTGATGCGCCGCGCGAGCTGCGTCCGCTGATCGACGCCACCACGCGCGTCATGGGCCGGCTCCAGCGTCTGCTCGACCACCAGAAGCGCTTCGTTCGCGACAGCGCCCACCAGTTGCGCACGCCGCTGGCGGTGCTCAAGGCCCAGGTGCAGTCCGCGCGCCGGGGCGACGTGCCGGCGGGGCAGGCACTCAAGGAAATCAGCCAGACGGTCGAGCGCGCCACCACGCTCGCCAACCAGATGCTGTCGCTCGCGAAGGTCGAGCAACTGCGCCAGCAACCCGAATCGGTGACGCTGGATCTCGCCGAATGCGTTCGCGACATCGCGCTCGACGTATCACCGCTGGTGGCGGACAAGGCGCTCGATTTCGAGCTTTCGGCAGCGCCCACGCCGGCGCCGGTGCGCGCCCACCGGTGGATGCTGCAGGAGCTGTCGCGCAACCTGCTGCACAACGCGATCAAGCACAGCCCGATCGCCGGTACGTTGGTCGTACGCGTGGCCGCCGACGCGCAGTCCGCGACGCTGACCGTGAGCGACGAGGGCCCGGGCATTTCGGACGAACTCCGCCAGCGGCTCTTCGCGCCGTTCGCCGCTGGCGACGTGTCCAGCGGATCGGGGCTGGGTCTGGCGATCTGCCGCGAAATCGTGCTGGCGCTCGGCGGCAGCATCGCGCTCGAAAACCGGGAATCCGGCGGACAGGTGATCGGGCTCGATGCCGTCGTCCGTCTGCCGCTGGCGCGCGACAATCCCTGACTCATGGATCGCCTACGTATCGACAAATGGCTCTGGGCGGCGCGCTTCTACAAGACGCGCTCGCTCGCCGCCGACGAGATCGGCAAGCACCGCGTGCAGGTGAACGGCGAGATCGCCAAGGCATCGCGCGAGGTGAAACCGGGTGACAAGGTCACGGTCCGGCTCGGACCGTTCACGCGCGAGGTGATGGTGCGCGGTCTCAGCGGACAGCGCGGTCCTGCGCCGGTCGCGCAGCAGCTCTACGAGGAAACGCCCGAAAGCATCGCGGCCCAGGCTGCTGTGCGCGAGCAGCGCCGCCTCGGCAGCGAGCCTGCGCTCAGCATCGAGCAGGGCCGGCCAACCAAGCGCGACCGACGCGAGCTGGAGAGCGCACGTCGCGGCAACTGGGACAACCGCTGGAGCGCATCGCTCGACGACGACGAGTGAGTCGCACTGGACTCGCCGCTTGGCGTACCCTGCGGCTTTTTCGACAGGAGTCCGATCCCCATGGCCAGCTTCAAGAAGTACTGCGTCACCGGCAAGTTCAAGCTCGCGAGCATCGATCCCGCCGCCGTCCCTTGCCTGAAGGGCGACGAGGAAGCGCAACGGCAGGAACTGGAGGCGCTCGCGGTTCGCCTGGACGATCTGCAGAACAAGCTCCACGCCGAAGGCCGCCGCAAGCTGCTGCTGGTGCTGCAGGGGCTGGACACCAGCGGCAAGGACGGCACGATCCGCTGGGTCTTCTCGCGCACGTCCCCGCTCGGCGTCCGGGTGAAAGCCTTCAAGGTGCCCAGCGACGACGAACGCGCGCACGACTTCCTCTGGCGCTGCCACGCGGCCGTGCCGGCAGCCGGCGAGATCGCGATCTGGAACCGCAGCCACTACGAAGACGTGCTGGTCCCGGTGGTCGAAGGCCTCATCGACAAGGCCGAGACGCGCCGCCGCTACTCGCAGATCAGCGACTTCGAGCGCCTGCTGACCGAAACCGGCACCGTGGTCATCAAGTGCATGTTGCACATCAGCAAGGATGAGCAACGCAAGCGCCTGCAGGCGCGGATCGACCAGCCGGACAAGCGCTGGAAGTTCCAGATGGACGACCTGTCGGTGCGCAAGAAGTGGTCGGACTACGAGCGGGCCTACGAGAAGGCGCTCGCGGCCACCTCGACCGACTACGCGCCCTGGCACGTGGTGCCGGCCGACAGCAAGCTCAATCGCAACCTGATGGTCGCGCATCTGATCGTCAAGACGCTGGAGGACATGAAGCTCACCCTGCCGCCCGCCAGCCCCGCGCTGAACCACCTCGTTGTGCAATGAGCGGGTGTCCGATCAGGTGCCGTAGGCGCGGTCTGACAACGCCTTTCGCCATCGGGCGGATTGAAGCTGGGCACCAGCGTTGAGAGAGTCCGGACTTCATTCCGGCGCTCGCCGGTCAATCCGGAGATTCTTCGATGAGCTTTTTCACCCACATGGATCTGATTGCAGGGCTCGTGATGCTGGTCGGCTCGGCCAGCCTGATCATGACGACGGCCCACCGGCCGCCCAAGGCTCTCAGCGACGAGATCGCTCATCGTGTCGAGACGACCATCGCGGTGCTCGACGAATGCGGCGCGGGCCCGCGCCGCTGAACGCACGCTGAAGCTACGCGCCGGCGAACAGTCCGGCGTGCGCCTTTCGCAAGTCGCGCTTGAGCAGCTTGCCGCTCGGGTTCTTGGGCAGCGCCTCCACGAACACGACTCGCTTGGGCGTCTTGAAGCCCGCGAGATGCTCAAGGCAGTGGCCGAGTACCTGTTCTTCGTCCAGCGTCTGGCCCGCCTTCGCAACGACGATGGCGACCACGGCTTCGACCCAGTGCGGATGCGGCACACCGACTACCGCGACCTCCGACACCTGCGGCATGCGATAGATCATTTCCTCGACTTCACGGCTCGCGACGTTCTCGCCGCCGGTCTTGATCATGTCCTTCTTGCGATCGACGATGGTGATGTAGCCCTCGTCATCGATGGTCGCAAGGTCGCCCGAATGGAACCAGCCGCCCTCGAACGCCGCCTTGGTACGTTCATCGTCGTGGAAGTAGCCGAGCATCAGGTGTGGTGAGCGGTGCACCACCTCGCCGATCTCGCCAACCGATACATCTTTCATCAGGTCGTCGACCACACGCGTTTCGACATTGAGCACCGCGCGCCCCGCCGATCCGGGCTTGCGGAGCTGGTCGTCCGGGCCGAGCATCGTCGCCAGCGGCGCGATCTCCGTCTGGCCGTAGAGATTCCAGAGCCGCATCTGCGGCAGCCGGCGGATGATCTCGCGCATCACTTCGACCGGCATGATCGATGCGCCGTAGTAGCCTTTGCGCAGGCTGCCGAGGTTGCTGGTGTCGAAAAGCGGCGATCGCAGCAATGAAATCCAGACCGTTGGCGGCGCGAAGAACGAGCCGATGCCGAACTTCTCGATCAGCGGCAGAAGGTTGTCCGGCGTCGGCTTGCCAGTGATGACATTGGTCGCACCCACATAGATCGACGGGCCGAGGAACACGTCGAGCTGCGCGCAGTGGTAGAGCGGCAGTGCGTGCAGCGTGAGGTCGCTGCTGTTGATCTCGGCGTCGACGAGGCAGCTCACGTATTGGGCGATCACCGCGTCATGCGTGAGCATCGCGCCCTTGGGCATGGATTCGGTGCCGCTCGTGTAGACGATCTGCGCGAGATCGCCGGTATGCAGGTCCACCTCGGGTGGTTCGGCGTTGCCGAGGGCGAATTCGTCGAACCGCAGCATGCCGGGCACCGGCTCGCTGGGGTCTTCGGACGGTAGCCAGAGAAAGTCGCGCACCGAGGTATCGAGCGCGGCGGCCTCGCGCGCAAGGGCAGAGAGTCCCGTGTCCGTCGCCAACATGGACGCGCCGGCGTGGCGAAGGATGTAGGCGACCTCCTCCGACTTGAGCATGAAGTTGATCGGCACCAGCACCGCGCCGAGGCGGGCAAGCGCAAAGCGCAAGGCCGCGAAGGCGTGCGAGTTGCGCGCGAGGATCGCCACGCGTTCGCCTTTACCGACGCCATGCCGGGACAGGGCGCCGGCCACGCGCGAACAGATCGCATCGAACTCGGCGTAGGTCCATCGCGTCTCGCCGCAGGCGATGGCCAGCTTCTCGGGGTAGCGCCTCGCACTGCGGCGCAGAAGGTCCGCCAGGGTCTGGCGGCGTGCTGTCTCTTGCGGCATCGGTGTCTCCTTTGATGGCGCACGGAGCATAGTGCCCAGCCCGCGCCGCCGCCAGAGGGCCGGTCTCAGGTGCGCATTGGTGCGCGGCTGCGCTCGTTGTTGACGGTCACGAACTTGCTGAGGAGTTGCAGGAACGCTTCGCGCTCGCTGTCGGAGAGCATGCCGAGTAGTGCGTTCTGCATCTGCTGCATGCCCGGGACCATGCGCTCGAGAAGAGCTTCTCCATCGGCAGTCAGGCGCAACTCGCGTTGGCCGCGCGCGAGAAGTTTGCGGGTGATCCAACCTTTGCCTTCGAGTCGCACGGCGATGTCGGCCGTGCTCGACGTGTCGAGCGCCACCTGCTGCGCGAGAGTGACCTGGTCGATGCCGGGGTTGTCCTGCAGGGTACGCATCACGGCGTACTGCACCGGCGTGACCTCGCGGCCCAGCGTTTCATAGAAGACCGACACCGAGATCTGATGCGCCCGGCGGATGAGGTGTCCGGGCTGGTCGTTCAGGCTGATCTCGGCGGTGCTGGTTTCCTGGCTCTGCATGGCGGATTCGATTGGCATTTCAGCCCGCGATTATCGATGGCGGGGGCAGCCCCGCATGCAGCTACAGATCAAGCACCAGCAATGGCGAACGCGACCGCGAACAGCACGGGGTGAACTGGTCGTTGGCGGCCTGCTCTTCCGGCGTGAGGTACATGTCCTTGTGGTCGGGCTCGCCTTCGAGCACGCGCGTGAGACAGGTGCCGCAGACGCCCTGCTCACAGGAAGTCTGCACTTCCACCCCGATGGCTGCGAGGGCCTGCACCACCGTCTGGTCCGTCTCGACCTTGACCACGCGGCCGGAACTCGCGAGCTTGACCTCGAAGGCCGCATCGTCGTCGGACTTGGCCACTTCCGCGGAGAAGAACTCGTAGTGAAGTTGCCCGGCTGGCCAGCCCGCGGCGCGCGCGGCCTCGAGCACCCAGTCCATGAAGCCCTTCGGTCCACAAACGTACAGGTGCACGCCCGGCTGCGGTTTGGCCAGCAACGGATCGAGCACGAACTTTTGCGACGCGTCGCCGTCGTCGAAATGGAAGTGCACCTGCGCTGCAAAGGCCGACTGCGCGATGCGATCGACGAAGGCAGTCCGGTCACGCGATCGCGTGCAGTAGTGCATCTCGAACGCTCCGCCGGTCATCGCGAGGCGCTCGGCCATGCAGAGGATCGGCGTCACGCCAATGCCGCCGGCAATCAGCAGGCTGCGGGTGGCGCCGTGTGCGAGCTGAAAGTGGTTCTTCGGTGCGCCGATGCGCAACAAGGCGCCCTCTTCCATCGCGTCGTGCATGGTCTTCGAGCCGCCGCGCGAGGCAGGGTCTCGCAGCACGCCGATCAGGTAGCGGTGGCTTTCGCGCGGGTCGTTGCACAGCGAGTATTGGCGCGTCACACCACCGGGCATGTGCACATCGACGTGCGAGCCGGCGGAGAACGCCGGGAGCGGATGGCCCTCCGCTTGCACCAGTTCGAAGGTGCAGATGTCGGTGGCTTCGGTGTGCTTGCGCGAGATGCGCACTTCGAGTTCTGCGGAACTCATGCGACCGCCGCTTCGGTGCCGGTTCCAGTGCCTTCCTGCCCCATCAACCGATCGAGCACGCGCCGCGATTGCACGCCACCCGAATCGATGTTGAGCTTGAGCAGGTTTCGCGTCGGGTGCGCGAGCAGGTTGCGCTGCTGCGACTCGAGCATCTCCAGGTCCTCGCTGAAGATCTTGTGCTGGCCTTCGCGGATGGTCGCAGTCAGGGCCTTGTCCTGCGGCTGGAAGTTGCGCGCCATGCCCCAGAAGTACCAGTGCGAGGTCTCGGTTTCCGGCGTGATGAAGTCGACCACGATGCTCGACACCTTGTGCGCAGGGTCGGCGTTGTAGCCACCCTTGCCGGCGTGTGCGACGCCGACTTCGATCATCACGTGACTCGGCGGCGTGAAACGGCAGATCTGCCAGCGGTCCACCGGCACATCGTCGGCGAGATGGTTGCCACGCAGCGCCATACGCCAGAACGGCGGGGCCGAGATGTTCTCCATGAAGCGGCTGGTGACGACCATGTCTCCCTCGACCTTGGTGGTGGTCGGCGTCTCGTCGATCTCCTTCTGGCCGATGCTCGTGGAGTGCACGTAGGTTTCGTGCGTCAGGTCCATCAGGTTGTCGACCATCAGGCGGTAGTCGCAGTTGATGTGGAACAGACCGCCGCCGTAGGCCCATTCGGGGCTCTCGGCCCATTCGAGGTGATGCAGCTTGGACGCGTCGGCAAGGGCCGGATCGCCGGGCCAGACCCACACGAAGCCGTAGCGCTCGATCACGGGGAAGTTGCGAATCGCAGGAAATCCGCGCACGCGTTGGCCAGGCATGGCGATCGTCTTGCCGTCGCAGCCCATTTCCAGGCCGTGGTAGCCGCAGACCAGCTTCCCTTCGACCACACGACCCAACGAAAGCGGCGCGCCGCGGTGCGGGCAGAAATCCTCCAGTGCAGTGGCCTTGCCGCCGAGTGCACGGTAGAGAACCAGGCTTTCGCCGCAGATCTTGCGGCCCAGCGGCTTGTCGTCGATCTCGTTGGCCGAACAGGCAACGTACCAGGCGTTCTTCGGGAACATGGTGACTCCTCGTGGGTGGGTGCTCAGTGGGTATCGGGGTGAAATTCAGTGAGCGGAGGCGATCCCGGCAACTGCGTCGTTAGTCATCTTGCGTGAGAGCCAACAACCCCATTCCCAGCGCGATGACCACGGGTTCGAGGGGTGGAGTCTTGCCTCGCTTCAGTACACTGAATCTCTTCAATAAGTGTACTGAACGAGCCGCGCGAGATGCTTCGGGATTACCCTCGGTTCGCACGTCGTGTCTGCTGGTGGACCGCTTTAGCGGTTTGCCTATCAGGAATCGAAACGAGTTTCGGAGTCGGCGAAATACGACCGACGGAGAGGCCCCCAGAGCGACCACCGAAGACCCGTGGAAGCCTGACGGCAGCGCGATGTCACCACGGTCGTCGCGCGCTCGAGGAGCACATCATGGACACCAAGCGCGAACTGATGGCAACCGCACGCAACGTCGAGTCTCTCAGGATGATGCCGGGAAGAAAGCCAGGTCAACGACGCCGCGTTCGTGCGACGGAAGTAAACAGGCCAAAAGAAAAAGCCCCGCTGATCCGAAGATCAGCGGGGCTTTTCGTTCTTGGCGGAACCGGAGGGATTCGAACCCTCGATGAGGCTCTACACCCCATACTCCCTTAGCAGGGGAGCACCTTCGGCCACTCGGTCACAGTTCCTTAAGCCCGCCATTATGCCAGCTTCACGAGGCGGATTGATCCAAATCGAAGGCTTTATGCAATGCGCGGACGGCAAGCTCCATGTATTTCTCGTCGATGACGACCGAGGTCTTGATCTCGCTCGTGGAAATCATCTGGATGTTGATGCCCTCTTCGCTCAGAACGCGGAACATCTTGCTCGCCACGCCGACGTGGCTGCGCATGCCGATACCCACGATGCTGACCTTGCAGATCTTGGTGTCGCCGACGATGTCCGCCGCGCCCAAGGTAGGGAGCACCTTAGCCTTGAGCAGATCGACCGCCTTGGCATAGTCGTTGCGATGAACCGTGAAGCTGAAGTCGGTACGGCCGTCCTTGCTCAAGTTCTGGATGATCACATCGACCTCGATGTTCGCGTCGGCGACAGCGCCGAGGATGTGATACGCGATGCCTGGCTTGTCGGGCACGCCCAGCACGGAAATCTTGGCTTCGTCGCGGTTGAACGCAATGCCGGATACAACGGCTTGTTCCATGTTTTCGTCTTCCTCGAAAGTGATCAGCGTGCCTGACTTGGCTTCTTCGTTGATGTCGATGTCCCACGGCGTGAAGCTCGAAAGCACGCGCAGGGGCACCTTGTACTTGCCGGCAAACTCGACCGAACGGATCTGCAGCACCTTGGAGCCCAGGCTCGCCATTTCGAGCATTTCCTCGAAGCTCACGGTGGCAAGGCGGCGCGCATCGGGTTCCACGCGCGGGTCGGTGGTGTAGACGCCGTCGACATCGGTGTAGATGAGGCACTCGTTCGCCTTCATCGCCGCGGCGATTGCCACAGCCGAGGTGTCGCTGCCGCCACGGCCGAGCGTCGTGATGTTGCCGGCATCGTCGACACCCTGAAAGCCGGTGATCACCACCACCTTGCCGGCGTCAAGATCAGCGCGCACGCGCTCGTCGTCGATGCGTTCGATGCGTGCCTTGGTGAAGGCGCTGTCAGTCTTGACCTGGACCTGCCAGCCTGCATAGCTGACGGCCTGAAGGCCTTCGGACTGCAGAGCGATCGCCAGGAGCGCCGAAGACGCCTGCTCGCCAGTTGAAGCGAGCATGTCGAGCTCGCGGTTGTGGTCGTCGTCGGGCGTGCCAGAGGCGAGTTCCTTGGCGAGTCCGAGCAGCCGATTGGTTTCGCCGCTCATGGCACTCGGGACCACGACCATCTGGTGGCCGGCGCGAGCCCATTTGGCGACCCGCTTGGCGACATTTCGGATGCGCTCGGTCGAGCCCATCGACGTGCCGCCGTATTTGTGAACGATCAATGCCATGGGTGAAGTCAAGAGAGAAGAGTTCGCATGCCGCAATGTCGGCATTCGTGCGCCGCGAGGCCGAGAGCTACGGCAAGGGCGAAGCATTGTACCAACGCAACGTGTCACCCTCGCGTTCGACCCGCCCAGAAGCCACTTTGATGCGGATCCGATGACCATGGGTACTGCAGGCGGCGATCTGGACCAGGAGTTGTTCGAGTTGCGCCTCGCTTGGCACCGCGCCGTGTTCGCTCTTGAGCCAGTGACGAAGAACATTTGCCAGTCGCTCGCGCGGCAGCGCCCGCAACACGGCCAACCTTGGTGGAGAGCCCGCCTCGGCGAGGTCGCTCGCCGCGGATTCAGCAAGCAGCCGCGACGCCCTCGCCGCATTGCGCGCCGAACGAGCAAAGGTCTCCCGGAACTGCGGTAGCGCCTCCTCGAGCGCCGGCAGCACGAGGCGGCGGATGCGGTTGCGCGTATAGCGCAGGTCCGCATTGGTCGGGTCGTCGACGTGGGGAACGCCGGCTGCGGCAATCCACTCGCGCAATGCACTGGCGTGCACTTCGAGGATCGGGCGGTGGAACACCACGCCGTGTCGCTCAATGCGGCTTGGCATGCCAGCCAGCCCATCCACACCGGCACCGCGGCTCAGGGCGATGAGCAGCGTTTCGACCTGGTCGTCGGCATGCTGTGCAAGGACCACGTGCTGCAATCCGTGCGCTTGTGCCAGTGCCGCCAGGGTCGCGTAGCGTGCGCGCCGCGCCGCATTCTCAGGGCTTTCGCCGGGCGCGTGGCGCGCGTCCACTCGCCCCACGTGCAGCGGCACGTCCAGCTTTGCGCACATCGCGACGCAATGCGCCTCGAAATCATCCGCGGCCCGCTGCAGGCCGTGGTGAACATGGAGCGCATGAACCTTTCCCGGCCATCGCATTGCCGCCGCGTGCAGAAGTGCAGTCGAATCGGCTCCACCGCTGAAGGCGATGCCCAATGGCAAAACCGCCGACCATGAAGCCAGTGCATGGTCGGCGGGATTTTTCATATGAGAGATCACGACGCAGGCCGATGCCCGCGCCGCGCGTTACTTGCCGCTGTCGGCCTTGGTATCGGCGAAGCGACCGTAGCTCTGGAGCCGGTCGTAGCGACGCGCGAGCAATTCCTTGACCGACAGATCACCGACCTGACGGAAAGCATCGTTCAACGCGCGCTTCAGGAATGCGGCCATCTGCCGGTGATCGCGGTGCGAACCACCGACGGGCTCGTTGACAATCTTATCCACCAGCCCAAGCGCCTTCAGCCGGTGTGCGGTGATGCCCAGCGCATCGGCAGCTTCCTGCGCCTTGTCGCTGGTCTTCCAGAGGATGGAGGCGCAGCCTTCCGGGCTGATCACTGAATACACCGAGTACTGAAGCATCAGCACCTGATCGCCCACCGAGATCGCCAGCGCGCCGCCGGAACCACCCTCGCCAATGATGGTAACGATGATCGGCACTTCGAGCTGCGCCATCTCGAAGATGTTGCGGCCGATGGCTTCGGACTGGCCGCGTTCTTCGGCGTCGATGCCAGGGTACGCACCCGGCGTGTCGACGAAGGTGAACACCGGGAGCTTGAACTTCTCGGCCGTCTTCATCAGACGCAGCGCCTTTCGGTAGCCCTCGGGCTTGCTCATGCCGAAGTTGCGCGCGGTGCGTTCCTTGGTGTCGCGACCCTTCTGGTGACCCAGCACCATGCAGGGTGTGCCGTTGAATCGCGCGAGGCCGCCGACGATCGACAGGTCATCCGAAAAGTGGCGGTCGCCGTGCAACTCGACGAAATCCGTGAAGATCTCGTTGATGTAGTCGAGGGTGTACGGCCGCTCCGGGTGCCGCGCGATCTTGGTGATCTGCCAGGGCGTCAGGTCGCTGTAGATTTCCTTGGTGAGCTGAAGGCTCTTCTTGCCGAGCTGGTCGATTTCTTCCGAGATATCGACTGCCGACTCCGTCTGCACATAGCGCAGCTCTTCGATCTTGCTTTCGAGCTCAGCAACCGGCTGCTCGAAGTCGAGAAAGGTTCGTTTCGCCAACGTCTTCTCCTGTTATTCAGTATGCGACCGGTAGCGGGTCGAGCGACCGCCAAATATACCAAGTCGCCACACTGCAGTATGGGGCCCAGGCGACAGCTACCTCGCGCGCATCGCTGCGGCTGACGGGGTCACCCGAAAAATAGTTCTGGCTGATGCCATTGATGAGACCGAGATCATCCAGCGGCAGCACGTTGGGGCGCATCAGATGGAAGATCAGGAACATCTCGGCCGTCCAGCGGCCGATGCCGCGGATTGCCACGAGCTCCTCGATGATCATCTCGTCGGACATGTCTTTCCACTTGTCGACGTGGACCGCGCCCGAGTCGAAGTGCAGCGCGAGATCGACGAGATATTCGATCTTGCGGACTGAAAGCCCCGCCGCGCGCATGTCGTCGACCTTGAGTTTGAGCACGCTCGCGGGCGCCATCTTGCGAGGCAGCTTCGCGAAACGGTCCCAGACGGACTGGGCCGCCTTCACCGAAATCTGCTGGCCCACGATGCTGCGCGCCAGCGTGGTGAACGCGTCACCGCGCGATTCGAGGCAGGCATCGCCGAAACGAGGAATGAGCCGCTTCATGACGCGGTCTTTCTTGGCCAGGTGCCTACACGCCTCTTCCCAATAGTCGGGCGTGAACACCTCGACCGCCGGCTTCTTTGCAGGGGGCATCGTCTTCGTCGCGTTCACTGGGCCGACGACCATGTGGTGCCGGTGGGCGAATCCTTCAGCACGATGCCTTGCGCGAGCAGTTCACTGCGGATGCGATCCGCTTCGGCAAAGTTCTTTGCCGCCTTGGCGTCCGCGCGTTGTTGGATCAGAGCCTGGATGGCCGCATCGTCAAGCGTCGCGCCGGCCTGCAGGAATGCCTGCGGGTCGGCCTGCAGGATGCCCAGGCAGGCAGCGAGCGCCTTCAACAGACCGGCGAGTTTCGGCGATTGCATGCGGTTGACTTCACCGGCCAGGTCGAACAACACCGCCACGGCTTCGGGCGTGCCGAAGTCCTCGTCCATTGCCGACTTGAAGCGCGACGCATAGTCGTTGCCCCAGTCGATGTCGACCTTGGCCGGCGGCACCAGATGCAGCGCGTTGTAGAGCCGCTTGAGCGATGCTCGCGCGTCGCCGAGATGCACGTCGCTGTAGTTGAGCGGACTGCGATAGTGCGCTCGCACCACGAAGAATCGGATCGTTTCGGCGTCGAATTCCTTCAGCACATCGCGGATGAGGAAAAAGTTGCCCAGGCTCTTGGACATCTTCTCGTCGTCGATGTTGATGAAGCCGTTGTGCATCCAGAAGCGCGCGAGCGGCTTGCCATTGGCGCCTTCGCTCTGGGCAATCTCGTTCTCGTGATGAGGGAACTGCAGGTCCGCACCACCGCCATGGATGTCGAGCGTTTCGCCCAGCAGCTCGCAGGCCATGGCCGAGCACTCGATGTGCCAGCCGGGCCGCCCTGCGCCGAACGGACTGGCCCACTTGACCTCTTCGGGTTCGGTTGGCTTGGCGCTCTTCCAGAGCACCGGATCCAGCGGATCGTCCTTGCCGTCGAGCACTGCGACACGCTCGCCGGCATGCAGTTCGTCGAGCGACTTGCCACTGAGCTTGCCGTAGCCAGGGAACTTGCGCACGGCGTAGTTCACATCGCCATTGGGAGCGCGGTAGGCCAGGCCCTTCTGCTCGAGCGTGCCGATCATCGAGAGCATCTGCGGCACGTATTCGGTAGCGCGTGGCTCGTGCGTGGGCCTTTCGATGCCGAGCGCGTCCGCATCTTCGTGCAGCGCAACGATCATCCGATCGGTCAGCGTGCGGATGCTTTCGCCGTTTTCAACGGCACGGCGGATGATCTTGTCGTCGATGTCGGTGATGTTGCGCACATAGTCGACCACAAGGCCCGAGGCCTTGAGCCATCGCTGCACGACGTCGAACGCGATCATCGAACGCGCATGGCCCAGGTGGCAGTAGTCATACACAGTCATTCCGCACACGTACATGCGAACCCGGCCGGGTTGCAGCGGAGAAAAATCCTCCAGTTCACGCGACAGCGTGTTGTAGATGCGAAGACTCATGAGGTTAGGAGCGTCAGTTCGCGCTCGTGCAAAAACGGGCGAAGGACAGCTGATTTTCAGGGGTGGAAGTGCTGAGCAGACGAGCGGTTCGGCATGACCCCTCGGCTACAATGCCCCGCAGTATAAACGGCCACCGACGGATATTTCCGCGTGTTTACGCGGCTTGTGTCCCTCCCAAATCTCGAGGCTCCATGCAGCTTGCCGCTTTCTTCCCCGCGTCCCTCCTCCGCGTTTTCCCTGCCCTCGTGCTGGCCCTGGCGATGGGCGCCGCGCATGCGGACGACTACGGAGACGTCAACGCGCTACTGCGCCAAGGCAAGACGGACGAAGCACTGATGAAGGCCGACGCGTACATCAGCGGCAAGCCGCGCGATCCGCAGATGCGCTTTCTGCGCGCCGTGATCCTCACCGAGCAAGGCAAGCAAGCCGAAGCCATCACCGCATTCACGCAGCTCACCCAGGACTACCCAGAGCTGCCCGAGCCCTACAACAACCTTGCCGCCCTCTACGCAGGACAGAACCAGTTCGACAAGGCCCGCGCCGCACTCGAGATGGCGGTCAAGCTCAACCCCGACTACGCCACGGCACACGAAAACCTCGGAGACGTGTACGTACGGCTTGCCGCCGAGTCGTACAGCCGCGCCAAGCAGCTGGAGGCCAGCAACGCGACCGTGCCGCCCAAGCTCGCGCTGATCCGCCAGATGTTCAGCGCCCCCACCTCTGGCGACCTGCCTCCCGCGACGCAGGCGACACGCAAACCCGTGCGCAAGTAAGTCGGCCACGTCGTCCCGCGCCTCGGCGCATCTTCGGAAAGCGAACCCCCGTGACTCTTCGAATCCTTTCGCGCCGCGCGGCGCTGATCGCAGCCACGACACTGGCGATGGCTGGCACCAGCGCCATCGGCTGGGCGCAGACTGCTGCACCTCGCGTCAAGCTCGGCACCTCGGCCGGCGACATTGTGATCGAGCTCTATCCGGACAAGGCCCCCAAGACCGTCGAGAACTTCCTCCAGTACGTCAATGACAAGCACTACGACGGCACGATCTTCCATCGCGTCATCGACGGCTTCATGATCCAGGGCGGCGGCTTCACGTCCGAACTCCGGCAGAAGCCCACGCGCCCGCCCATTCCTCTCGAGGCGAAAAACGGCCTCAAGAACGACAAGTACACGATCGCGATGGCACGCACCTCCGATCCGAATTCAGCCACTTCGCAGTTCTTCATCAACGTGAAGGACAACGCCAGCCTCAACGCGCCCTCGCCCGACGGCTATGGCTACACCGTCTTTGGCAAGGTGGTCTCAGGCACCGAGGTGGTCGACAAAATCCGCGCCGCCCGCACGGGCAACAAGGGCGGCATGCAGGACGTGCCGGTCGAAACCATCAGCATTCAATCCGCCACCGTGGTGGCCAAGTAATTCAAAGGAGCCTTCATGAGCAATCCCCAAGTCGAACTTCACATCAAGGACAAGGGCGTCATCACGCTCGAACTCGACCAGGCCAAGGCCCCGAAGACGGTCGAGAACTTCCTCAACTACGTGAACAACGGCCACTACGACAACACCGTCTTCCATCGCGTGATTCCCGGCTTCATGGTCCAGGGTGGCGGTTTCGAGCCCGGCATGTCGCAGAAGCCGACCGGCGCCGAAATCCAGAACGAAGCCAACAACGGTTTGAAGAACGACACCTACACAGTCGCCATGGCGCGCACCAGCGCTCCGCATTCGGCCACCGCCCAGTTCTTCATCAACGTCGCGGACAACAGCTTCCTGAACCACACCGCGCCCTCGGCCCAAGGCTGGGGCTATGCGGTGTTCGGCAAGGTCGTGGACGGCAAGGAAGTCGTCGACAAGATCAAGGCAGTGAAGACTGGCCGCAAGGGCTTCCATGACGACGTGCCGCTCGAGGACGTCGTGATCGAAAAGGCCGTCGTCAAGGCCTGACCCCGCGCATGGAGGCGTTTGCAGAGATCGTCGCGCCGGCCAGCTGGCGCACGGTCGATCTCATCTCCGACCTCCATCTGCAGGCCGCGGACCAGGCCACTGTCGAGGCCTGGCGCGGCTATCTCGAAACCTCGCCGGCCGACGCGATCTTCATCCTTGGCGACCTGTTCGAAGTCTGGATCGGCGACGATGCGGCCGCACTTCCGGGCTTCGAGGCGCAATGCGCCGAAGTGCTGCGCACGGCAACGGCGCGGCGCCCCATCTTCTTCATGCACGGCAATCGGGACTTCCTGCTCGGGCCCGACTTCGCGGCGCAGTGCGGCATGACACTCATCGACGACCCGACGGTGCTCGTCCTTCACGACAGGCGCTGGCTGCTGAGCCACGGCGATCTCCTGTGTCTCGATGACGTCGAGTACCTGCGCTTCCGGGCCCAGGTGCGCACCCCCGAATGGAAAGCCGCGGTGCTCGCCCGACCGATGGAGGAACGCCGCGCCCTCGCCCGATCGGTCCGCGCGCAGAGCGAGGACCGCAAGCAAAGCCCCGGCATGGTCTGGGCCGACGTCGACACCCATGCCGCGCGCGACTGGCTGCATCGCGCACACGCCACCACGCTCATCCACGGCCATACCCACAAACCCAGGAAGCACGATCTGGGCGACGGTCTCGAACGCATCGTGCTGAGCGATTGGGACGCCGCGGCTCATCCGCCACGCGCGCAGTTGCTCTGCATCTCCGCCGCCGGCGCTCAGCGCGTCGATCTGCGCTGATGTTTTCCTGGCTGCGCCGGATGCGCCCGGCGCCTCGCATTCCCGACGAGGCATGGCAGGCCACGCTGGCCCGCTACCGTTTCCTGGCCGAGCGTTCGCCTGCCGATGTCGAGCGACTGCGAGAGCTCGCAGCGGAATTTCTACGCGACAAGCGATTCCACGGCGCGCACGGCTTCGTCATCTCCGACGAGGTGGCACTGGCGATCGCCGCCCAGGCCGTCCTGCCGGTATTGCACCTCAAGGGCGGGCTCGACTGGTACGACGATTTTGTCGGCGTGGTCGTGCACCCGTCCGAAGCGGTCGCGCAACGCACGACTGTCGATTCGACAGGCGTCGTGCACGAATACGAGGAGATCGTGGCCGGCGAGGCTATGGACCGCGGTCCGGTGATGCTCAGTTGGCAGGACGTACTCGCCAGCGGCGCCACGCGCGACGAGGGCTACAACGTCGTCATCCACGAATTCGCCCACAAGATCGACATGCGCGGCGGCGCGGCCGATGGCTGCCCGCCGCTGCCACGAGGCTTTCGCGGCAGCTCGAATTCGCGAGATGCGCGTGCTGCGTGGCTCTCGGTCATGCAGCCGGCCTACGACACATTCCGCGAAAAAACCATCGTCGCCGAACGCTTCGGCGGCGAAGAGCCGTGGCTCGATGCCTACGGCGCCCAATCGACCGGGGAATTCTTCGCGGTCGCCTGCGAGGCCTACTTCGTGAATCGAGAGAGGCTGCGCAGCGACTTCGCAGAACTCGTCTTGCTGTTCGACGAGTTCTTCACGCCGCCCGGCAAACGATAGTCCGGGCCGGCGAGGCGCTCACTTGCGCAGCAGGGCCTTGAGCGCGTTCTGCAGTCGCCGTGCCGAAGCCGCATCGTGCGGTGCCGCCAGGACCTTGCCCGCATCCTGCCCCCAGGTCTGCGCCGGCGCCGGATCGCCGCGACGCGTCAGCAGCTTGAGCTGCAGCGCGCGACGTGCTTCGAGTTGCTCGGCCGGGGTCGGCACTTCCGCTGCCATTTCGAGGCGCAGCAGTGCTTCTGCCGCGTCGCCGGTGGGCGTGGAAGGCGTCGCCACGAGCGCTTGCGACCAGGCGTTGCGGACCGCTGGCGTCACTGCGCGACCCAATTCCTGTGCACTCGGAAGTTGGGACGCATCGCGCTTCTCCCACGCACCGAGAACCTGCGTCAGCGCTTCCCCATGCGCCTGCGCTGCCAGCTTGCGCAGCGCAAAGTCTGCGCGTTCGAGCGCATCACGCTGCGCACGGAATGCGGCATCACCCAGACGCGGCCCGCGATCTTCGCGCGGCGGCCGGTCACCGAAGCGACCGCCTCCGAGAGCGCCGCGTTCACCGCGCTCGCCACCGCGAGGCGCACGGTCGCCCGGTCGTCCACCCGGCGCGCCGCGGGCATCGCGACGATCGCCGAAGCGGCCGCCGCGTGCAGCGGGGACAGGCTCGCTCTTCTTGTTGCCAGGGCGGTCATCGCCGCGCACGGCAACGACAGGCTTCGGAGCGGGCTTGGGCGGCGCCGCGACGGGCGCAGCCTCCGCATCGCTACGCGCGGAAGGGTCTGCACCATCCGCTGGCGCCACCAGATCGGCGGCCAGCGTGGGAGCGTCTGCCTGAGATGGCGCGGGCTGCGCGTCCGCATCTTCCGGCGAGGGCGACTGCTCCGCGCTTTCGCTGAACTCCGCGGCCGCCTGCCCAGGCGCCGCGACTTCGGTCGCACCGACAGCCGGGCCATCGGTAGCTGCCGCCGGCGCGGACTCGACAGGCGCCTGACTGCGCATCGCAGACTCCAGCTGCGCGATGGCCGCGCGGATCTTTTGTGCATCGCCAGTAGCGCTGGCGGCTTCGAGCGCCTTCGACGCGTCGAGCACGCTACGGTCATGTGCATTCATCGCCGCGGACGCTTTCTCCCGCTCGGCGGTCTTCCGATTGAAGGCCTCGTCGATGGGCGCGCGGAACGCGTCCCACAGTTTTTGCTCCTGCCGGCGATCGAGCGGAACCGACTGTGCCTCGGCCTGCCAGCGCTGCTGAAGCGACTTGACCGCGTCGATGCGCAGCATGGGCGCCGCGCCGAGCTCGGCTGCCTCGGCGATCATGGCCTGCCGGCGCTCGACACTCGCCTTCTGTTGCGCTTCGAATGGCGCACGCGCCGCACCGAAAGCCTCGGACCACTGCGACTGCAATTCGGCGAACACCTTCTCGCCGACGTGGCCTGCATCGCGCCAACGACCGGCGAACTGATGCAGCGCGCGGTTGATGGCCTTCAGGTCCGACCCGTTCGCGTGCTCGGCCACCCAGGCCTTCACTTCTTCAATCAACGCAACACGATGCGCACGGTGCTCCGCGGCATCCGCGCGAACCTTTTCGAGCCACGCCTCGACCACCTTGTGAGCCTCATTGCAGGCCTCGTCGAAGCGCTTCCAGAGCGCGTGGTTCGGCACCCCGCCCTGATCAGACTGCTTCCACTGCTCGCGCAAGGTGCGAAGGGTTTCCTGCATCTTCCTGCCGCCGAGCGCCTGACCTTCGGGGCGCTTGAGCAGGCCCTCGGCCCTGGCGACGAGTTCTTCGCGAACCTTGTCGGCGCTCCAGCGTTGCCAGCCTTCGAGTTCACCCGCAGCGACGAGGGCGGCGTGCACGCGCGCTTCGAGCGCGGCGTCGACCAACCGGCCGTGCTCCTTGAGCACCGCGCGAAGTGCTGCCGCCGCACCCGCGCTCGCCTTGCCATGCCCTTGCGCGGTTTCCTGCTCGAGCTTGAGAAGCGCAGCCTCCACGGCACCATGCGCCGCAGCACGCTTTTCCGGATCCACCTTGGGTCCGGCGGGCTTCGCCACAGCCGGCGCGGCCGCTTCGGGAACACCGCCGCGCGCTACGCGCAATTCGTCGGCCCATACCGGCACTGGCGGCAGCGGCGCGGCGGGATCGGCCGCCGCAGCCTGGGCCTGCGCCAGGGCGCCATGGAATGCGTCGGAAACGACCAGAAGCTGCGCCTTGGACGATTCGAGCTGCGGTGCGAACTTGACGTCGAGGCTGTTCCAGTTGCCATCGGCCGCGATTTCCGCTGCCTGCTGCTGCCAGTGCGCGACGTCGGTGCGCAGGGCCTCCTCGGCCGCCTGTGCGTCGCTCCAGCTCTTGGTCGACAGCACTTCGAATCGCTGGGCGAGCAGCACCGCCGCCTCGCGATGCACCTGGGCGCGGTGTTGCAGGTCCTCGATACCCTTCACCCGCTCGGCCAGACGCGTCTTGATGCCGGCAAGCGGTTCGCGCGACAGGGGCGCACCGGCCTTTGCCGCGTCGCGCTGCCATGCGAGGGCATCAGCGATGTTGAGCTTGGGCTGTGTAAGGAGCGCCTCAGCCTTCTGTGTCCATTCGACGGCGATGGCTTCCTGTCCCTTCGCGCGCTTGAGTTCGTCGAGCTTCTCGCGCAGCAACCGGGCAGCGCCCTTGTCGCGACCGCTCAGTTCCTTGAAGACGTCCTGCATCTGCTCAGGCGACGGATTGCCTGCGAGCCAATCACGGATGCGCTGCGCACGCTCGCCGGAGGTCGGCGCGGTGAATGCACCGCCGGTCAGCGTGTCGAGGGACTGGATGTCGTGAGGCTTGGAAGAAGTTGAAGTCACTGCGCGAAGAATCGTTATCTGTAGAAGAAAAGCGAAGGCGCCGGCAATTGCCGGCGCACCCCAGCATTTTCACCGACTTGTCGCCACCCGGCTCAACGGGTCGCGAGTTTCAGCTCGGCACTGGGTTTCCAATTGTCGCCTTCGGCCTTGGTGCGTACCGCGCCCAGGAACAGGCGCTCGCTTGGCACCTTCTGCTCGAGTAGGTAGTCGCGCACCGCGGCGCCACGCGCCACCGCAAGCTGACGCATCGACTCCTCGTCGACGGGGATGCTGGCCGCCAGCAGGTTCTCCATGTCCTGCTGCGGCAGATCCTTGGCAAGGCCCACCATGTTGCGTGGCTTGGTGACGTCCGAGCGTTTGTAGGCCGCGGCCAGGAGATCGGGATATTCGGAATCGCTGAGCGCATCCACATCCGCCGCGTTCTGGCCGGCGCGCACGGCGGCGCGCCGCTTCTCCGCCTGCGCGAGCTGGCGCACGCGCTGGCGCTGGTAGCCCTCGCGCTCCTGTTCGAGACTGGCCGTCCCGACAACCGTCATCTGCAGCCCTGGCCGGTCGATGATGGCCTTTGCGACCTTGTCAAGGCTCTGCTTGGCTTCGTCAGAGAGTTCAGTGCTGCCGGGCGCGAAAGTGATGGCGCTCGACTCCCCGCCTCCGCCGCCGCCTGTCAGCAGCGCGAACGGTGCGGTGGCTGCCTTCGCGATCAGATTCACGATGGCTTTGAGAATCAGCGGCCCGACGCTGAACTCGGGGTCGTTGATCGAACCACGCAACGGCAGATCCACGTCGATCACGCCGTTCCGGTCCGCCAGGAGGGCCACGGCGAGCCGCACAGGCAGGCTCGCGGGTGCACCCTCCACTTGCTCGCCGAACTGGAGCTGATTCAGGATCAGCCGGTTGGATGCGGTGAGCGAACCGTCTGGCGCGATCTTGTAGTTGACGTCCATGCTCAGCTTGCCACGCTCGATGCCATGGCCGGCAAAACGAATCGAGTACGGCGACAGCGGCGGCAGATCGAGCTCGCGCATCTTTGCCGTGATGTCGAGCTCGAGCGGCTTGACCAGCGGATTGAGACGGCCGGTGATTTCAAGCGAGGCGGTCTGCTGTGCCTTGCCGCGCAATTCGAGATCGGCCAGCGCCGGCCTGTCGCCAGCCGGCTTCGAGGAAAAGGCGCTCAACCGCCCGGTCAGTTCGGTGAGATCCGCCGAATAGTTCGGCTTGATGAACATGTCGGAGAAATCGATCCGGCCGTTGACCAGCGCCATAGGGCCGAAGTTGATGACGGGCGCCATCGGATTGGGCGGCGCCGCGGGGGCAGGCGCTGGAGCAGCGGCCGCCGCAGCTGGCGCAGCCCCACCCACCATGAGCTCCGCCGGAGGCGCCTCGGCCACCGCGGTGCGTGAACGGGCCGCGCGGCGGCCAGCATTGGTGGTCGTGGTCGTCCCACCCAGGCTGCGCTTGCTCGTGACCTCGGGCGCTGGTGCCGATGCATCCGGCGTTGCCGGTTGCCCCGGTTGCTTGACGAGATACAAGAGATTCAGCTTGCCGGTCGGGTCGATGATGATCCGGGCGAAGAAATCGGTCAGTGTCGTTTCGCGAACATCGAGGTTCAGCGGTGCGCCCGGCACCATGTTGACCTGCACTCCGCGCAGCCCGAGCGTCTTCCAACTCAGGAGTTGCCGATTCCCCGAACTCCCCTGCGTCTGCGTGAGGATCACGCTGTTGGCGCGGAAGTCGTCTACGGCGGTGTCGCCCGCCAGCCGCACGCTCATGCCCGCGGGCGTCGATGCATATTTGACCGTTCCCCGGTAGCTCGCGAAGGCGCGCCGGATGTCGATGTTCAGCGCATCGGCGTAATACGCCTTGAAGACGTGCGCTGGCAGGGACGCGACTACCACCTTGCCTTCGGCAGCGAGCGGCTTGAGCGCAAGGTTGCCGTCATACTCGAAACGCCCCGGTTCAGCGCGACCCGCGGCGATACGGCCCGAGACCTTGAGCGGCGAAACGGTGGCGGTGTTCGGCGCGATCTTCTGGGCATTGACCTTCAGCGCACTGATTTCGAAAGCCACCGGCGTATCGCTGGCGTTGTCGGCATAGGCGAGCGCACCGTTGTCGACCGAAACCGCGGCAATGGAGAGCTCCCACGGCTTGGTATTGGCCGCTGGGGACGGCGCTTCGGATGCCTTCGGGTCCTTCGGCGCCGCAACCTTGGCCTCTTTCGCGGCACTGTCGCTGCCGTTGCCGGCGGGAACCTTGAGCCAGCGCTCGAACATCCAGCGCTTTTCCTTGTCACGCTCCACCCGCACTTTCGGGTTCGTGGCAGCGAAGGAGCCGATCGCCAGCGTGTGCTTGGTCATGTCGACATCGGCGTCGCGAAGCTCGAACTTGCCGACGCTCGCAACCGCGGTCTTCTCCTGCGTGAGCGCCAGATCCTCGGCGACGACGCTGTGCGCCTTAAGCTTCAAGTCGGGTTTGGTCCATGCCACTTCGATCTGGCCGCTGAGCTTGCCGTCCAACGTCGGCTCCAGGCTCTGCGCGAGGTACGGCGCCGCAATGGACAGCGGCAACGCGCCGACCTCCGTCTGCACTCGTGCCTCCTTGTCCGTCCCTTGTCCTTCGAATTTGATGGTCGCGCCAGCAACGGTGGTCGATCCATTGAAGGTCGCCGGCTTTTCGATGGGCCAGGCAACCGAATTCACTTCGACGGCCAGGTCCTTCGCGTCGATTTCCGCGGCTGGCTTCGTGGTCTGGTCCCGCCATCCGATGTGGCCACCGGTCAATGCGACCTTGTCGACCTGCAGATGCCAACCCGGGGGTTCGGCCGTCTTGGCGGCGGCGTCGCCGTTGGGTTCGGGCGCCGGAACGGTCGCAACCTTTTCCTTGGCGCCGGTCGCGGGATCGGTCGCCAGAAGGTTCAGCTTGCCGGCTTCGTCTCGCGCCACCACCAATTGCGGGGCGGCCAGCGCCACCTCACTCAGATGCACCACCCGCTCGAGGGGCCGCACATCCGCCAGGGCCACCTTGAGCGACTCGAAGCCGAGCAGATCCTTGCCCCGGCCGTCGGCGACCTTGATGCCGTTTGCCGCCACGGTGCCTGTGATCTTCAGCGCTGGTGCCGCAGCCTGCGCGAAATCGATCCGGATGTCCGCATCGAGCTTGCCCGCCTGCAGCGACACGGGCAGCCCCCCGGGGATGTAGCCCAGATAAGGCACGAGATCGAGCCCTTCGAATTTGATCTGGGCATCGGTCTTGTGACTCTCGGCGAAAGGCGTCGACGACGCGGTCGAGTCGAATTTGCTGCCGTTGAGCACAAACGCCAGCTTCGGCTCGGTCGTGATGTCCCGCTTGGAGGCCAGATTGCTCAGGAACGGCACGGCCAGTTCGAGGTTGCGCAGCTCATGCCGCCGCTTGACCGTCTGGTCGTCAAAGGTGAACGACCCGTTCGAAATGCCGATGTTGTAGATCGCGAAGCGCGGCGGTTCACCCTTGGGGGCGTCCGGCTTGGGCGCGAGCTTGGCGAGGATGTCGTCGATGTCGTATTTGCCGTCGCTCAGGTGCGTGAGCAGGATGGCCGGGGAATCGATCGACACCGCATCCACCACCGGCGCGAGCCGCAGGATCGATTGCAACTCGGCATCGAGATATATCCGGTTGACCGCCACCTGCGCCTGCTTGCCGTCGGCCGTTGCGATCTGGAGGTTCTGCACGGTGAGTTCGAGCGTCCAGGGCTTGAAGTCGATCTTGCCGACCGTGACCTGCCGGCCCAGTTTGTCACTAGCGATTCGCTGGATCTGGCCCTTGGCAATCGGCGGCACCGCGAGCCACGCGAGCACCCACACGGCCAGCAAGACCAGCAGCGCGACCACGCCGCGCCGCACCCATTTGTTCTGTTTCAGCTCACCTGCTTTCATCGCCCGGGAGTGTGCCCCAAACGACCTCGCCTTCCCAGAAACGAGAAAGCCCGGTGGCGGGACGAAACGTCATGCCACCGGGCTCGATGGCGGACGCAACGCCCATGCCATCTTTTCGCGCGACCGGAAGGTGATTTGTTCCGGTCAGGCTGGCAGCAAGAGATTGCCACCGTTGGGCCGCAGTCGCTGAACCGCCGGATTGCTCCTTGGGTTACCGGACCTTGGTGAAGCGCCTACAAAGTCGAGGCACCTACAGCGTAGGCCTGTACCGGAAAGATTTCAAAATGAGCTTTTCAATCGGCCCGGGGCGGCCGATTCGCGAACTAATCCTCACATTTTTTACACTCGAAATTAGAATAAAAAGCCCAATCCTTATTCTTGACCGGGTATTTAGCCGCTCCTAGAATGCCGCCACCCCGGACCGCCAGATCGTCCGGATTCACCCCCTAATCCGCTGCCGATATGCATCGGCTTGATCAGGTGGCCGCGCTCCCTCCCCTCCTCGCGCGGACCTGATTACGTACCAATCCAGGCGCTGCTGCGTTCTTCTTCGCCCTCGTGGCGTTGCGAACAAGGTCCCGCATAGAAAGGAAACGCGATGAAGCAGGCGCTTGATGCCACAGCCCGAGGGCTACGGACTTTCATGTCCGACGTGGTCGACGGCTTCTTTGAAATCACCCACAACGGCTTTGCTCTCGTTGGGCTGGCGATCGTCTTTGCGGCGCTCGCACTGGTTGCCCGGCCGGATCTTCGCCAATCTGGCGAAGATCAGCTCATGGGCTGGCTCCAGTCCCGCAAGCCGGCGCCGGTCCCCAGCGACTTCGAGCTCGAGCCAACTGCCATCGAGCGAACCACCGCGGCCAGCCCGCATGAGTTGCCGAAGCAGCAGGCCGCCGTTGCCTATTGGCTGAGCAAGAAATACCGTGTCGCCGCTGAACCGCTGGCGGTCCTTGTCTCGGAAGCTTTTGATCTCGGCAAGCGCACCAAGCTCGATCCGACGCTGATCCTCGCCATCATGGCGGTGGAATCCAGCTTCAATCCTTTCGCCCAGAGCCAGGTCGGCGCCCAGGGTCTGATGCAGGTCATGACGCGCGTCCATGGCGAAAAGTATGAAAGCGCTGGCGGCACGCTCACCGCTTTCGACCCCGTCACCAATATGCGGGTCGGCGTCAAGGTGCTACAGGAGTGCATCGCACGTGCCGGCTCGCTCGAAGGCGGCCTGCGTTTCTACGTCGGTGCAGCCAATCTCGCGGACGACGGCGGCTACGCCACCAAGGTACTCGCCGAGCACGAGCGCCTGCGCCAGGTCGTTGCCGGACGCCCGCCGGCCATCAACGCGCCTGCGGTCGCGCCGCGCCAGAACCCGGTGCCGGTCGTGACCCCCGCGCCGGGCAAGCCGCAGGAAGCCGGCTCCGAACGTATCGCGATGGTCGGGGATTAAGGCTTTATTCGACCCGACAGCTATCGCCGTCAGCTACACTCGACGAGCACGCGACTGGCGATAGGCGCTGCACTTTTTCAGGTGCGCTGCGCTGACGTGGACTACCACTGGGGAGCGTGCTGCCTGCACCTTGAGCAGGTGTTCAGCCGTTCGCCTGGGCAGCCCTTGTTTGGTTGAAGAACAAGGCCCACCGTCTTGAAGGACTGCCATGTACCACCGCAACAACCTGGTCGAACAGACCGATCCTGAAATCTGGGCCGCCATTCAGGCCGAGAACGCCCGCCAGGAACACCACATCGAGCTCATCGCGAGCGAAAACTACGCCTCACCCGCCGTCATGGCCGCGCAGGGCTCGCAACTCACCAACAAGTACGCCGAGGGCTACCCGGGCAAGCGTTACTACGGCGGCTGCGAAAACGTCGACGTCGCCGAACAACTGGCAATCGACCGCGTCAAGCAACTCTTCGGCGCCGACGCCGCCAACGTGCAACCGCATTGCGGCGCTTCCGCCAACGAAGCCGTGATGCTCGCCTTCCTGAAGCCCGGCGACACGATCATGGGCATGAGCCTCGCAGAAGGCGGCCACCTCACCCACGGCATGCCGCTGAACATGAGCGGCAAGTGGTTCAACGTCGTGAGCTACGGCCTCGATGCCAAGGAAGAGATCGATTACGACGCGATGGAGCGCAAGGCGCGCGAGCATCTGCCCAAGCTGATCATCGCGGGCGCTTCGGCCTACTCGCTTCGCATCGACTTCGAACGCTTCGCCAAGGTCGCCAAGGACATCGGCGCCATCTTCATGGTCGACATCGCGCACTACGCCGGCCTCGTGGCGGCAGGTGTGTACCCCAATCCGGTTCCTCACGCGGACGTGGTGACTTCAACCACCCACAAGAGCCTGCGCGGCCCACGCGGCGGCATCATCCTGATGAAGTCGCAGCATGAAAAGGCCATCAACAGTGCGATCTTCCCGGGTCTGCAGGGTGGTCCGCTTATGCACGTGATCGCCGCAAAGGCCGTTGCGTTCAAGGAAGCCCTGACGCCGGAGTTCAAGGCCTACCAGCAACAGGTCGTCAAGAACGCACAGGTCGTCGCCGAGACGCTTACGCAGCGCGGTCTGCGCATCGTGAGCGGTCGCACGGAAAGCCACGTCATGCTCGTCGACCTGCGAGCCAAGGGCATCACCGGCAAGGAAGCCGAAGCGGTGCTGGGCGATGCTCACATGACGATCAACAAGAACGCGATCCCGAACGATCCGGAAAAGCCGATGGTCACCAGCGGCGTCCGCATCGGCACGCCGGCGATGACGACGCGCGGCTTCAAGGAAGAAGAAGCCCGCCTGACCGCCAACCTGATCGCCGACGTGCTCGACAACCCGCGCGACGCGGCCAACATCGAGGCGGTCCGCGCCAAGGTGAACGCGCTGACCAGCCGTTTCCCTGTCTACCGCTGATCCGGTGATTCCGATGCTCAGCCCCGCACGTCAGACGCATGGCCTGGCGCTGAGCGGAGAGGCCGCATGAAGTGCCCCTTCTGCGGCCACCTCGAAACGCAGGTCGTCGAGACCCGCGTTTCGGAGGACGGCGACTTCGTCCGTCGCCGGCGGCAGTGCGGCGCCTGCGACAAGCGCTTCACCACTTACGAACGGCCGGACGTCAATTTCCCGGTCGTGGTCAAGAAGGACGGCAGCCGTGCCGACTTCACGCCCGCCAAGGTCCGCGCGTCGATGATGCTGGCGCTGCGCAAGCGGCCAGTGAGCATCGAGCAGATCGACAACGCGCTGCTGCGCATCGAGCAGAAGCTGCTTTCGAGCGGGCTCCGCGAGATCGAATCAACGAAGGTCGGCGAACTCGTGATGCGTGAACTGAAGAAGCTCGACAAGGTGGCCTACGTCCGCTTTGCTTCGGTTTATCGCAGCTTTGAGGACGTGGACGAGTTCAGGCAGTTGCTGAGAGACATCTGAGTTTCCTCGAACCTCGGGCGCCTCAGTCGTTGCTGCATCACTCCGGAGAATCGCTTTCAAACGTCAACGATTGTGATTCGCTCAACCAATTGAACCGCTGGTCGAGGTATTCATACCGCGCGGTCAATTGACACCTGAAGCCTGATAGCGCCCGCATAGCATGCGGGCCCCATGCCATCCCTTCCCTCCTCCATCCGCAATGGAGATCGCCGTTCGCACCCGAAGGGCTTCACGACCATCGAATTGATGGTCGTCATTGCGATCGTGGCGATCCTTGCCGCCATCGCCGCGCCCAGCTTCGGCGGCATCATCGAACGTTATCGCGTGCGGCGGGCCACCGAGGATCTGACGGCCTCGCTCTACCTCGCACGGTCGGAAGCCATTCGCCGCGGCGGCAATGTCACGATGGCCCGGTATTCGCCTTCGGGCTGCACTCCGACATCCAACAAGGACTGGAGTTGCGGCTGGATCATCTTCGCTGACGCGGACAACGACGGCATCCTCGACGCTGACGAAGAACGAATCCAGATTTCGCCGCCGAGCAAGGCCCTCAAGATCGAGGCGAATTTTTCCGGTTCGACGACCCGTCTCCGGTTGAACCGTTGGGGCCTCTTCAACGAGAGCAACGGCGCCTTCAACTACAAGATAGCTCCCGCCAACACAGCCAACGCAGAAAGGCTGTGCGTCTCGAGGAATTCGATGCGCGTGTCCAAGGGAGAGGGCGCATGCTGAACCAAGCCACCAGTCGCCGCTCGCGTCAAAGCGGCATCACGCTGCTGGAATCGCTGACGGCGCTTCTCATCCTTGCGCTCGCCGTGCTCGGCATGCTTGCTGTACAGCTCCGGACCCTGAGCGACACACAGACCGGCGTCCGCCGCGCGCAGGCCGTGCGACTGATCGAGGATCTCGCGGAGCGCATCAAGTCCAATCCCGAGGGCTTCGGGCAGCTCGCCAGCTACACCTCCGACTGGAGCCACGCACCGACCGCCTCCCACGATTGCATGACGAATGCCTGCAATGCGACGCAACTGGCGGATTGGGATCTGGCGACATGGAAGGACGCCGTTGCCGAGACGCTACCGCTCGGGCAAGCCCATGTCTTCAAGTCCACGGACGAAAACGCGCAGGAGTTCCGCCGTCAACTCGGCGTCATGGTCGCCTGGCGCGCCAACGAGCGGAAGAACGATGACGCCCTGGCATCGCCACTCCAGCCGGACACGGACGCGGCCGGCGTCACCTGCCCCGCCAATCAAATTTGCCACCTCGTCTATGTCCAACCCTGAGATGCGCCGTTCGCCACGACGTCGGGAGCAGTTCGGCGTCTCCCTCATAGAACTCCTGGTCGGCATGACCATTGGCGCGCTCGTGATCGTCGCAGCCATCGGCACGCTCAGCGTGTCGCGTGGAATCTCGGGGAGCGTGAGCGATTTGAGCCTGATTCAGCAGCAAGGCTCCTACGCGATGCACTTGATCGGCAGCCAGTTGCGGCAGACCGCTTCAGTGGACCCGATTCGCGACGAGACCACGCACCTCTACGCATTTGGCGGCCAGGCTGCCACGTTCGGCAGCACGTCGGCTGCGGTATCGGGAACGAATGGCCAGGAGGACAACAGCGACACCATGTCGGTCGCGTCGTTCCCATCCAACCTGGCAGGAACCGATTGGCAACGAGACTGTCTGGGCAACACGATCACGCAGGGCACCGTCATGGACGCGACCTTCAAAGTCACCGACGGGCAGCTCACCTGCACAAGCCAGAAGGCCATTCCAGGCATCGTCGCCCGCAATGTGGCGGACCTCCAGGTGAACTACCGCATACGGACGAGCACTGGCGTCCAGATCATGGACGCAGACGCGCTGAAGAAAGCAGATCTGTGGAGCGAGGTTTCAGGCATCGAGGTCTGCCTCGACCTCCACGGCGGCGAAAAAGGGCCGGACGCCGCGAGCGCCTACAAGGACTGCCACGGCAACTCCAAGCCGCGCGACGGACTGACGCATCTCGTGTTCCGCAACGTCTTCACCCTTCGCGTGCAATCAAACAGATGAACAACATCTCTCTCCGATCGGACCAACGCGGCATCTCGATATTCGTAGTGATGGTCGTGGTGCTGCTCGGTACGCTGCTCGTGCTCTGGTCGTCGCGTTCGGCGCTGCTCAACGAGATGCTGACCGGCAACGACAGCGACTACCAGCGGGCACTCGAAGCTGCGCATGCGCTGGTGCGTGATGCGGAGCTCGACATCCGGGGCGAGAACGCCGACGGCTCCCCCTGCGCCTCGCCATGCCGCCAGTGGGGCGTGCTCGACGCGGCAAGCAAGAAGGTCTTCTATCCGACCGATGTTGACGAATGGCATGACCTGCAGGCGATCCTCGCGCCCAGTACGCCCTCCTGCATCGCAGGTATCTGCGAGCCCGACGGGGTCACCGAACAGTTCTGGCGATCGAAGGAGAACCTCGAAGCCATGAAGCAGGTCGGGGCCTCGTACGGTGACTTCACCGGCGCAAAGAGCGGTCTCGTGAGCAATCCCTTGTTGGCATCCGGCAGGGGTTGGTATTGGGTCGAAATCCTCCCCTACAACATGGGCGCGCAGGTTGATGGCGGCCCCGCGCGAGAGCTCGCACCCGATCGAAAGACGCCCTACCTCTACCGCATCACGGCAGTGGTACAGGGAATCAAGCAGACGACCCAGGCCGTCGTCCAGACAACGGTGGTCTGGAAGATCGCCGAGTCGTGAGAGAGCGGCGAGGAGCCGCTGGGGTACCGCAAAAGAATCAGGGAGAAAGAAGTTTGAAAACGAAGTCCATCTTCACCAGAGCGTTGCTTTGCGCGGCCGCTACGTCGACCTTGGTGCCGCCTCAGGGGCTGGCCGCGCCGCTGGCGCTCAGCACGGCGCCTGCGGGCACCGGGTATAGGCCCCCGGCACCCAATGTCCTCATCTCCGTGGACAACTCGAACAGCATGATGGAAACGGGCATGGAAGCGCTCCGGAACGCCTTGTCTGCCGTGGCGTCGGAAACGATCACTCCCGATGGGTCCATTCGACTTGGCTGGCAGACCATGAATCCGTCCAGTGGAGTGGACACGACGATGGCCGCAAACAACGACCTCGATGGCGTCAAGGTGCTGGATGCCGCGCGGCGCACGGAATTCCAGACCTGGACCAACGCTTTGAAAATGAGGGGCAACACCCCGTCGCATCGAATGATGCGCATCGGGGGCGAATACTTCAGAAAGCCGCTCGATATCCATAGCGCCTGGGCGAGTGTTCCCGGCAAAGCGTTGGAGCCGCTGCTGGACTGCCGCCGCGCCTATCACTTGTTCATGACTGAGGGCGGCTGGAATCAAGTGCACCTCCCCGAAGACGATTCCTTCGGGGATGTCGACCACACGACTGCCCCCCTCCCCGATGGCACGACCTACAAGCCGGGGACGCCGGCTACGCTTCCCTACGGGGGCGAACATTCAGGTGTGCTCCACGTCCAGGATTCAGTCTTTAGGGGCAACGTCCTCTCCGGGGGGTCCGGAAGTACGGTCGTGAACACCACGCTGTCCGACCTCGCGTTCTATTACTGGGCTACCGACCTCCAGCCGGAACTCGACAACAATCTGACGCCCAAGATCGAAACGCCGGGGCAAGCAGCAGTCACGTCCGGATCGATCACCAGGACCATTCCCGAATACTGGAACCCGAAGAACGACCCCGCGACCTGGCAACACCTGACCACCTACACGATTGGCTTCAACGCTGCAGCCAATTGGTCAGGCAAACCGATATTCGGTACCGACACCTGGACAGGCGGGGACTACGATGCGCTCCTCGCGGGGACAACCAACTGGCCCGATCCCATCGACGCGCCTAGTGACACCCTCCGCACCTCGGAACTGTGGCACATGGCGCTCAACAGCCGAGGCAAGTTCATCCCCGCTCCCGATGCCAACGGACTGGCGGACGCCTTCAAGGAAGTGATCACGCAGATCGTCGCTGACCAGAGCGCGCCGACGACCTCCCTCAGTACCAGCTCGCGCTCCACCCGCACTGATTCCGTGCTCTACGCGTCCGGCTACGACGGAAGCGACTGGAGCGGCGGCATCACCGCGCAGAGGATCACGACCGGTACGGCAGCAGTCGACACCGCCGGCGTCTGGGGTGACCTGCCCGCCTCAGCCGCGACCGCCAAGAAGCCTGCAAAGCCGAGGCGTCCGAAATCCACGGGAAGCATCATGGACGCCAACGGCGGCACATGGCCCGCATCCCGGCTTGTGCTGTCGAGCAAGACCGCCAGCCCTGGCGGGGCAACGACCGGCATTTCCTGGGAATGGGACAACCTCCACGACGACCAGAAGAGCGCGTTCAAAACCGTCGGGGGTGTTCTGGACCCGAGCAGCGACGCCGACGCCACCGCGCAGGACCGAATGGCGTACCTGCGAGGCGACCGCACTCGGGAGCAATCGAGCACGCCAGCCGGACCTTTCCGCAACCGCGGCTCGCGTCACGGAGATATCGTGAACTCGAAGCTCTGGTATCTCGACGCCAAGCCCGCGAGCGGCTACACCACCGAGAACTACGCCAAGTTCCGCAAATCGCTCGGATCGGGCCGCGCATCGATGCTCTACGTGGGCGCGAACGACGGCATGCTGCACGGCTTCGACGCCGCCACAGGGCAGGAAAAGATCGCCTACGTGCCCGAGGGCCTGCACAGCAAGCTCGTCGAACTGACAAGACCAACCTACACACACGCGTACTACGTCGATGGCTCGCCATTCACCGGCGACCTTTACCTCGGAGAACCTGGCAGCAAGGACGAGACGAAGTGGAAGACCTACCTCGCCGGTTTCCTCGGCGCAGGCGGCAGGGGCTATTTCGTGCTTGACGTCACCGATCCGTCAAGCTTTAGCCCGGGCAATGCAGCCAACCTTGTGGTGATGGACAAGACCGGCACCAACGCGCTTGACGCGGATGTTGGCCACATCTTCAGCGAACCGGTGATGGAGGGCGACAACCCCGCCATCACCCGGCAGATTGTCCGCATGAACAACGGGCGCTGGACGCTGATCACGGGCAACGGCTACAACAGCGCGAGCGAAAAGGCTGTGCTGCTGATCCAGTATCTGGATGGCGACAAGGAACTGGTCAAGATCGTCGCCGATTCGTCCGCCGGCAATGGACTCTCGGCGCCACGCCTGATCGACTTCAACGGCGACAACATTCCCGATGTTGCCTATGCCGGCGACCTGCTGGGCAACATGTGGAAGTTCGACCTGAGCGCCGACAAGTCCGACGATTGGGAGGTCGCTTTCTCGGGCTCTCCGCTGTTCACTGCCACCGACGGCACGACGCTGGCGAAGCAGCAGCCGATCACCTCCGCGCCGGTCTGGGTCGCGCACCCCGACGGCGGGCTGGTGCTGGTGTTCGGCACCGGACGCAATCTCACCGTGGCGGACCGCAGCAATTCAGACGAGCAGACCATCTACGGCATTTACGACAACACGTCGATCGAACGCTTCACCACGCCCAACAAGGCCACGGGCAGCGGCACGGTCGAGTTGAAGAAGACCGCCGGCTACAACGTGATCGGACGCGATCAACTGGTCCAGCAGACGGTGATTTCAGAAACGACGCTGTCGTCCAACCCCGTGCCGTACACCGGAAGCCCCCCCCGCAAAGGCTGGTTCATCGATCTGCCTGTCTCGAAGGAGCGCGTGCTGCAGAACCTGAACTGGTTCGACGGCGACCTGATCGATGTATGGAGCACGGTTCCTGCACAAGGTGGCGACATCGAGGTCGAGACCTGCAATCCGCCTTCCGCGGCCGGAAGGACTTATCGAACCACCATCGACACCATCAATGGCTCGGCGCCGAAGTCACAGATCTACGGAACCCACCCCGCCACAGATTCAGGTCACGTCTCGCGGGTCGGGTTGGCGGTGAGCGCAAGTATTCGGAGTTCCACCAAGGAGTTCAGCGTCACGCCGGGCGGCAGCCCGCTACAGGAGGAGCGGGACCTGCTCAGCAAATCCATCAAGCGTGCGAGCTGGCGGCAACTGCAATGAATGACATGCGGCCCACTCAAAGAGCCGGTGGCTTCACGCTGATCGAGGCCATGATCGTCGTTGCCATCATCTCCATCCTCACGGCCATTGCGCTGCCCAGTTATCAGCGGTACGTGCAGCGCAGCAAGCGCGCGGAGGCCCGTGCCGGCCTGCTGCAAGCCAGTCAATGGCTGGAGCGCGTGGCGACCGCCACGGGCGTCTATCTCAAGAAGAATTCGGACTTCCCCGACTCCCTGCAAGCGGTCCCTTCCGAGGCCTACGTGATCACGTTCGAGTCCGCGGACGAAAACGGTAGCGGCTACACTTTGTCGGCAACCCCACAAGGCAATCAGGCGAACGATGCATGTGGCGCGTTCACGCTCGACAACTTTGGAAACCGAGGCTTGGCCGCTACTGACGCCGCGCCGAATCTCATCCCCGAGTGCTGGAACCACTGAAGGACTCCCACCACAAATGACCTCCTCTGCCGACAGCCTGTCACCCGCAGATGCCATGGGACTCGCGCTGTCGCTGGCACGTCAGGCAAGCACCATCGCGCCGCCGAATCCGGCCGTTGGCTGCGTGCTCATCTCGTCGGACGGAATGGTGCTTGGCGCGGGTCACACGCAGCGCGCGGGTGGACCGCATGGCGAGGTCATGGCGCTACGGGATGCGAAAGCCCGAGGCTCCAGAGTCGCGGGCGCCACCGCCTACGTCACGCTGGAGCCCTGCTCCCATCACGGCCGTACCGGCCCATGCTGCGATGCCTTGATCGCAGCCGGCGTCCGCAAGGTCGTGGCGTCAATTGCCGACCCCAACCCGCTCGTCGCCGGACAGGGGTTCGAGCGACTCCGCGCCGCCGGCGTAGAGGTCGTTGTCGGCCCTGGCGCCGATGAAACGCGCGAGCTCAACATCGGCTTCTTCAGCCGGATGGTGCGCAAGATGCCATGGGTGCGCCTCAAGATCGCGGCGTCGCTCGATGGGAAGACTGCGCTGACGAACGGCGTCAGCCAATGGATCACTTCTGAAGCCGCACGCACCGACGGCCATGCTTGGCGCGCCAGGGCAAGCGCCGTCTTGACCGGGGTGGGAACGTTGATTGAAGACGATCCGCGCCTGGACGTCCGCCTGATCCAAACGCCGCGCCAGCCTCATCTGGTCGTGGTCGACAGCCACCTGCAAACGCCCGCCACCGCAAAGATTTTCGACATCCCTGAACGCAAGGTCTGGATCTACGCGGCGCACCGCGATGAAGCCAAGGCCAGTGCACTGGAGACTCGCGGCGCCAGCATCACAGTGCTGGCCAATGCGGACGGCAAGGTGGACCTCGGCGCGATGCTGCGCGATCTGGCAGTTCGCGAAGTGAACGAGCTGCATGTCGAGGCTGGCCACAAGCTCAACGGATCGCTGCTCCGGGAAGGCTGGGTCGACGAGCTGTTGCTGTACCTTGCACCCAAATTCATCGGCGAGGGGATCGGTATGGCGAACCATGCCTTCGCCGATGGCCCGCTCAGCACCCTGGGGGGCGCCCTCCCGCTCGAGTTCCGGAGCTTCGATCGCCTGGGTCCCGATTTGCGGATCCTGGCCCGGATTTCGGGCCGGGACGCTTTCTAGCGAGGCCGCGGACCCCGACGTTCCCATCTCTGCGAAAATGCCGCGATGTTCACCGGAATCATCACCGGCGTGGGGCGCATCGCCGCCGTCCACGACCTCGGCAGCTCTTCATCCCACGGCAAGCGGCTCAGCATCGCGGCGCCCGACGGCTATCTCGACGACGTGGGGCTCGGTGACAGCATCGCGCTCAATGGCGCGTGCATGACAGTCACCTCGCTCGACCTGCCCGGCAAGCAATTCACCATCGACATTTCCGCGGAGTCGCTCGACAAGACCGCTGGACTTTCGGAGGAAGCCACGACGGTCAATCTCGAAAAGGCTTTGCGCGCGCATGACCGTCTGGGCGGTCACATCGTGTCCGGGCACGTGGATGGCATAGGCACGATCACCCGATTCGCGTCGGTCGGCGAAAGCTGGGAGCTTCGCGTGCTCGCGCCCCCCGCCCTCGCCCGCTTCCTCGCCTACAAGGGCTCGATCACAGTCAACGGCGTGAGTCTCACCGTCAATAGCGTGACTGACCTTCCCGACGGCAGCGAGATCAGCATCAACCTCATCCCCCACACGGTCGAGAACACCGCCCTGGGCAGCCTCAAGGACGGCAGCCGTGTGAACCTCGAAATCGACACCGTGGCGCGCTACGTGGAGCGCATGCTCCAGGCCGGCGCCATTCAAACTCCGCAGAAAGACAAAGCCCCATGAACGCATCCGTCACGCCGATCGGATCGCCTCGCAGCGCCAGCGCGCCGGCACCCATTTCATCGGTCGAGGAAATCGTTGCCGAGCTACGCGCCGGCCGCATGGTGATCCTGGTCGACGAAGAAGACCGCGAGAACGAAGGCGACATCGTCCTCGCATCCGACCATGTCACGCCCGAAGCCATCAACTTCATGGCACGCCACGCACGCGGGCTGATCTGCCTCACCCTCTCGCGCGAAATGTGCGAGAAGCTCAACCTGCCGCCGATGGTGGCGCGCAACGGTGCCAAGCATTCGACCGCGTTCACGGTCTCGATCGAGGCCGCCGAGGGGGTCACCACCGGCATCTCGGCCGCCGATCGGTCCCGTACGGTGCAGGCTGCGGTTGCTCCGAACGCAGTGGCCGCCGATCTGGTCCAGCCGGGGCACATTTTCCCGCTGCAGGCAGTGGACGGCGGCGTGCTGATGCGCGCCGGCCATACCGAAGCCGGCTGCGACCTCGCCGCGATGGCCGGCTGTTCGCCCTCCGCGGTGATCTGCGAAGTCATGAATGAAGACGGCACGATGGCGCGTTTGCCCGACCTGCAGATCTTCGCGGCCGAACACGGTATCAAGATCGGCACGATCGCGGCGCTGATCGAGCACCGCAGCCGCACCGAATCGCTGGTCGAAAAAGTCGGCTGCCGCGAGATCGAGACGGCGTGGGGCCCGTTCACCGCACACGCCTTCAAGGACAAGCCGAGCAACGGCGTGCACCTTGCGCTGGTACGCGGCAAGTGGAGCCCCGACGACACGGTCGATGTGCGCGTGCACGAGCCGTTGTCAGTGCTGGAC
Organism: Variovorax sp.; assembly: GCA_017744935.1. Taxonomy (GTDB): domain Bacteria; phylum Pseudomonadota; class Gammaproteobacteria; order Burkholderiales; family Burkholderiaceae_C; genus Variovorax. The sequence continues at coordinate 8,539 of JAGIAI010000033.1, read as the reverse complement.
GCCCTCGAACTCAATCGCGCCTTGCACTCGTGGAGCCTCGATTCCAGCCTGGCCCACCTCGCCGCGCAGGGCAAGGGTGTTGCCGTGCTGCTGAACTGCGGCGAAACCGGCGCCGAGCTGCTGTCCCAGTTCGACGGCACAGCCCGCCCCGCGCAGGCCCCCGAGCGCGGGCGCATGGATCTGCGCAGCTACGGCATCGGCGCGCAGATCCTGCGCGAGTGCGGCGTGCATCGCATGAACCTCATGGGCACGCCTCGCCGCATGCCCAGCATGGCCGCCGGCTTCGGGCTCGAGATCGCCGGCTACATCACCAAAGACGAACAATGAACAACTCCAACGCAGGGCAGGCTGACTGATGCAACACGCGAACAAGGGCAGCGACGTCGAACTCGACGGCAAGGGATTGCGCATCGGCATCGTGCAGGCGCGCTTCAATGAAGACATCACCGACGCACTGGCCAAGGCTTGCCGCGACGAACTCGCGGCACTCGGCGTGGCTGATGCAGACATCGACCACGTGAGCGTGCCCGGCGCACTTGAAGTGCCGGTCGCCCTTCAAGGCCTGGCCGAGCGCAACCGCTATCACGCGCTGGTCGCCCTGGGCTGCATCATCCGCGGCGAGACCTACCACTTCGAACTCGTGGCGAACGAATCCGGCGCTTGCGTGAGCCGCGTGGCGCTTGACTACCGCATTCCGATCGCCAACGCGATCCTCACGACCGAGAACCTCGAACAGGCTGTGGCGCGCCAGACCGAAAAGGGCCGCGATGCGGCACGCGTGGCCGTTGAGATGGCGCGACTGCTGGCGAACCTCCAATGACCGACGACACCAAAGCCACCGGCGGCAAGCCGCGCCAGTCGCGCACCGGCCTCACGAGCACCGGCGCCCGCAAGGCTTCTGCCAAATCGAACCGCAGCCGTGCGCGTGAATTCGCGCTTCAGGCGCTCTACCAGCATCTGGTCAGCCACAACGACGCCACCGCGATCGACGAGTTCACGCGTGATCTCGCCGGCTTCCACAAGGCCGATGCGGCGCACTACGACGCACTGCTGCACGGCTCCATCGAGGCCGCCGAAAGTCTCGATGCGCTGATCGTTCCCCTGCTCGATCGCAAGCTCGAAGAGATCTCCCCCATCGAGCACGCCGTGATGTGGATCGGCGTGTACGAATTCCAGAACTGCCTCGACGTGCCATGGCGCGTGGTGCTCAACGAGTGCATCGAACTCGCCAAGGAGTTTGGCGGCACGGACGGCCACAAGTACGTGAACGCGGTGCTCAATGGCCTTGCGCCGAAGCTGCGCGCCGCCGAGGTCGAAGCAGACCGCGCTGCGGGGAAGGCCCGGCCATGAGAATCTCGAAGCGCGCGGAGCGCATCGAGCCGTTCTATGTGATGGAGGTCGCCAAAGCCGCCTCCGCATTTGCGCGAGAAGTGGCGCACACCGACCGGCCGATGATCTTCCTGAACATCGGCGAGCCGGACTTCACGGCGCCGCCGCTGGTGCAGGAAGCCGCCATACGGGCGGTCCGCGCCGGCGCCACGCAGTACACGCACGCCACCGGCCTGGATCGCCTGCGCGAGCGCATCAGCGGCTGGTATGCAGAGCGCTTCGGCGTGGATGTGCCGGCACGCCGCATCGTCGTGACGGCGGGCGCTTCGGCGGCATTGCAGCTCGCGTGCCTTGCGCTGATCGACTCGGGCGACGAGATTCTTTTGCCCGACCCGAGCTACCCGTGCAATCGTCACTTCGTCACCGCCGCGGACGGCCGCGCGGTGCTGGTACCGACCACCGCCGCCGAGCGCTTCCAGCTCAGCGCCGCCAAGGTCGAAGCAGCCTGGAACGACCGCACGCGCGGTGTTCTGCTGGCTTCGCCGTCAAATCCGACCGGCACCTCGATCGCGCCAGACGAGCTTCGCCACATCCACGAAGTCGTGTCGGAGCACGGTGGAATCACGTTGATCGACGAGATCTACCTCGGCCTCTCCTACGACAGCACCTTCGGACAGACTGCGCTCGCGATCGACGATCAGGTCATCAGCATCAACAGCTTCAGCAAGTACTTCAACATGACCGGCTGGCGTCTTGGCTGGCTCGTCGTGCCCGAAGCACTGGTGCCAGCCGTCGAGCGTCTGGCGCAGAACCTGTTCATCTGCGCAAGCACGGTGTCACAACACGCCGCGCTCGCCTGCTTCGAGCCCGACAGCATCGCCGAGTACGAGCGCCGGCGCGCCGAGTTCAAGGCGCGCCGCGACTGGTTCATTCCGCAGCTGAACGCATTGGGCCTCGACGTACCGGTGGTGCCCGACGGCGCCTTCTACGCCTGGGCCGATTGCTCCGGCTTCGCGGAGCGGCTTGGCATCTCCGGCAGTTGGGACTTTGCTTTCGAGGCCATGAAGCAGGCGCACGTCGCGGTCACGCCGGGACGGGATTTCGGCACGGCCGAGACCTCGCGCTTTGTGCGCTTTTCGACCGCCAGTTCGATGGCACACCTCGAAGAATCCATCGACCGCCTCCGCGTCTGGGCGAACGCGGCCGTTACCGCATGAGCGTGAGCGCCGCGCCGGGCCGCCCCAAGCAAGCTCGCGCCCCCTCGGGGGGCAGCGAGGACACGCAAGTGCCGAGCGTGGGGGCCTGCTTCACGCTACCCATTCGCGTCTACTGGGAAGACACCGATGCAGGTGGCATCGTGTTCTATGCGAACTACCTGAAGTTCATGGAACGCGCGCGCACCGAATGGTTGCGCTCGATGGGCATCGGGCAGCAACGACTGCGCGAGGAGACCGGCGGCATCTTCGTGGTCAGCGAAACGCAGCTCAGATACCACCGGCCCGCGCGCCTCGACGACGAACTGCTGGTTACAGCCGAACTCCGGCAGATCGGTTCCGCGTCATTGATAATCGCTCAGCGCGTGCTATCAAAATCAGAGCGGCACACCGATGCGAGCACTGAGGAAAATGCGGTGCTCCTGTGCGAAGGCACGATCCGCATCGGCTGGGTCCAGGCCGACACGCTGCGGCCGGCACGAATCCCGCGTCAGGTTTCGGGAACCCTCGAGCGCCATGCCGGCTCCATGTCTCAACCTTTCAAGCCATGAATCAAGACCTCTCGATCATTTCCCTGCTGCTGCACGCCAGCCTCCCGGTCCAGTTGGTGGTGGCATTGCTCATCATCGTTTCCGTCGCGAGCTGGGCGGCCATCTTCCGCAAGTTCTTTTCCCTCAAGCGCACCCGCGCGCTCAATGAAGACTTCGAGCGCGACTTCTGGTCGGGCACGAGCCTGAACGAGCTGTTCTCCTCCGCCGCGCAGAACGCGAAGTTCGCCGGCCCCATGGAACGCATCTTTGCCTCCGGCATGCGCGAGTATCAGAAGCTGCGCGAGCGCCATGTGTCCGACCCCGGCACGCTGCTCGACGGTTCCCGCCGTGCAATGCGCGCGAGCTTCCAGCGCGAACTCGACGCGGTCGAACAGAACCTCTCCTTCCTCGCCACCGTTGGATCGGTCTCGCCGTACGTCGGCCTCTTCGGCACCGTCTGGGGGATCATGCACGCCTTCACCGGTCTTGCCGCCCTTGCCCAGGTGACTCTCTCCACCGTCGCGCCCGGCATTGCCGAGGCGCTCGTTGCCACCGCGATCGGCCTCTTTGCCGCCATCCCGGCTGTGGTCGCCTACAACCGGTTTGCTCGCGAAATCGACAAGATCGCTATCGCGCTCGAGACCTTCATCGAAGAGTTCTCGAACATCCTCCAGCGCAACCTGACGGCCCACCAGAATCCGGCGACCGTCGCCGCGGCAACGGGCCGCTGAAGCGGAGCACGACACCATGCCAGCCATGTCCTCCCGCGGCCGCGGCCGCCGAACGATCAACGAGATCAACATGGTCCCGTTCATCGACGTGATGCTGGTGCTGCTGATCATCTTCATGGTCACCGCGCCGCTGATCACGCCGAGCGTGATCAACCTGCCGAGTGTCGACAAGGCCAACAAGCAGCCCGACAAGCCGATCGAGATCGTCATCAAGAGCGATGACGAAGTGCAGATCAAGAAAGATCCATCCACCGGCAGCGGCGGCAGTTCGATTCCGATGACGCAGATCGGCTCGGCGGCCAAGAACGCGCAGGGCGGCGACGCTGATCGTCCGGTAGTCATCAGCGCCGACAAATCAGTGAAGTACGAGACCGTCGTCAAGGCGATGAACCAGCTCAAGCGCAGCGGCATCGAGCGGGTCGGCCTCTCGGTGCAGACCACAGGCGCGAAGTAAGGCATGTCGCTCGCCGCGGAACGCCCCGAATTTGCGCCACCGCCACAGCGCGGCACGTTGCGCGCCGTGCTGTTGGCGCTCTTTGCGCATGCGCTACTGATCGCCTTGCTGACATGGGGCGTGAACTGGCGGCGCGAGGCCGAGAACGATGCCGTCGAGGCCGAGCTGTGGTCGTCGACCGTGCAGCAGGCCGCGCCGCGCGCCGTCTCGCCGCCAACGCCGACGCCTCCCCCGCCGGTCCCGACGCCAGCCCCGCCGCCACCACCTCCTCCCCCGCCGCCGCAGGCCGTGAAGCCGCCTGAGCCGACGCCTACGCCGCGCCAGCCCGACATCGCCCTCGAACGCGAGAAGAAGCTCAAGGAACAGAAGGAACGCGAGTTGGAGCAACAGCGCGTCGAGCAGCAGAAGAAGCTCGAGGCGCAGAAGAAGGCCGATCAGCAGAAGAAGGAAGCCGAGGCTCGCAAGCGCGAAGAGGAAGAGGCCGAGCGCAAGAAGGACGAGCAGAAGAAGCTCGCCGATCAGAAGCGCAAGCAGGAAGCCGAAGCCAAGCAGCAGGCCGACGCCGCGAAGAAGAAGGAAGCCGATGCGAAGCAGGCTGCCCAGGCGGCCGCCGATCGGGCGGCGACGTTGAAGCGGATGCAGGCGCTGGCTGGCACTGGCGATGAAAACTCCAAAGGCACGGCGGCGCGCTCTTCCGGCCCGTCCGGGAGCTACGCAGGCAAGGTCCAAGCGGCTGTTCGGCCCAACGTGGTGTTCCCCGATGCCGATCTCGTCAGCGGCAATCCGTCGGCGGAATTCGACGTGCGCCTTGCACCCGACGGCACGATCGTCGGCACGCCGCAAATCACGAAATCGAGCGGCAATTCCAGCTGGGACCAGGCTGCATTGCGGGCATTGCAGAAGACCGAGAAACTGCCGCGCGACATTGATGGCACGGTGCCTGCGCGCCTGATCATCTCGCTCAAGCCGAAGGGCTGACGCCGGCCGCCGTGCCGGCGCGCAGCCGGATCACTTCGCGCGTCCGTACTTGGCGGTAAAGCTCGCCGACCCGAGCTTGTTGGCATTGATCATGAAGCCGACCAGTGCGGCGGTCGCGTCCGCCGGGATGTCCAGCTTGTCGGTCTTCAGCGCGTACACCGTGAAGATGTACCGGTGCGGCTTGTCCCCGGCGGGCGGGCAAGCGCCACCGAATCCCGGCGCGCCGAAATCCGTGCGCCCCTGCACGCTCCCTGCCGGTAGTCCCTTTCCGTCGGCAGTGCCGGCGCCCTCGGGAATCTCATTGGCCGAGGCGGGAATGTTGTAGATCACCCAATGCCACCAGCCCGATCCGGTCGGCGCGTCGGGGTCGTAGGCAGTCACCGCAAAGCTCTTGGTGTCCTTGGGTGCCCCGCTCCACTTCAACGCGGGAGAAATGTTCTTGCCGGCGCAGCCGAAGCCGTTGAACACCTGCGCATCCGTCAGCGTGCTGCCGGGCTTGATGTTGGGGCTGGTGAGGACGAATCCGGCTGCTTGCGAAAGCGTCGCGCAGACGGCAAGCGCAGTCGCGAGAGAAACCGAACGCAGCTTGGAATGCATGGTCATTGCTCCTCCTTCCCGGATGTTTGCGGGGGCACGATCATGCCGCGCGCTGCATGCCGCCGTCCAGCCCTCGCGATCCCGTAGTGGGCAACGCTCGCCGCGAGGCCGCCGAGGATGAGCCCGAAGAACACGTCCATCGGGTAGTGCACCCCGACGACCACACGCGCCGCAGCCACCAGGACGGCGAGCACGAGCAGGATGCAGCCAAAGGCTCGGTGGCCCGCCATCAGCAGGAACGAGAAGGCAATGGCGCCGTAGGCTGTCGCATGGCTGCTCGGAAACGAGGCACTGGGTCCATGGTGCAGATGCAGGAAACCCAGTCCGAGCACAAATGGCCGCGGCCTGTTCCAGAAGTGGCCGACCAACTCGCAGGCCACAGTGCCCAGCCCAAGCGCGATGACTGCCGCCAGGAGGGGCGTGAGGGATGACTTCCCTCGACGCAGCACGTAGCCCGCCAGCAGCGCCAGCAGAACCCAATGCGCCTGGGCCGCGAGAAAAGTCCACAGGCCGATCCACCAACGGGGTGCATCGCCGTGCGCGTTCAGCAACAGGAAAAGCTGGCGGTCCAGCGCGTCGAGCATCGGGGAGTCCGCTTACTCGTAGACGACGGCTGCCTTGCCGGCCTCGGCCTGCGCCATCCAGCTCGCCAGCGCGGCATCGGTCGGGAAGAACTTGGCGCGCTCTCCGAGCTGAAGTTCGACCTGCGCTCCGTTCCGGGCCATCGACAGACGCACGCCCAGTCCCTGAAGCAGCTCGCCGTGCTCGCTCTGCTCGGTACGCGGCGGAAACTCTTTCACGAGGCGCGCGATATCCGGGGCCTTGCCGTTAACCGCCACGCGCAGGTATTTGCCGAAGCGGCAGCGCGCCGCCGCCAGGTCCCATGCCTGCATGACCTGGAACCGGGCCTCGAAACCGCCGCGCGCCGGCTGCAGCCGGCCGCTCACGATCACGAGTTCATCGTCCTTGAGCACGTTGCGGTTGGCGTTGAACAGCGCCTCGTCGGCTGTCGCCTCGATCGAGCCCGACTTGTCGTCAAGCTTGAAAATGCACAGCCGCCCGCGTTGACCGTTGATGACACGGAAGTCGCTCACGATGCCGGCGATCACCTGTTGCTCGCGGCTGTCGATCAGGTCGTTGATTGCGCGCTTGCAGAAGCGGCGCACTTCGTGCTCGACCTCGTCGAAAAGATGCCCCGACAGGTAGAAGCCGACCGCCGTCTTCTCATAGGTCAGCCGTTCTTTCACGCCCCATGGAGTCGCATCGATCAGATCGGGCTCCTGCGCCGCCGAGCCGTGCTCGCTGTCGCCGAAGATATCGACCTGCGCCGCATTGGCCTCGGTCGCCGATGCGAACTCGAAGGCGCGATCCAGCGAAGCGATCAGCGATGCACGGTTCTGCTGCAGTGAATCGAAGGCGCCTGCCTTGATGAGTGCTTCGACGGTGCGCTTGTTGATGCGCTGACGGTCCACCCGGACGCAGAAGTCGAACAGGCTTTTGAACGGACCGCCCTCTTCCCGTGCACGAACCACCGCTTCGACCGCAAGCTGCCCGGTGCCCTTGACAGCACCCAGGCCGTAGCGGATGACCTTGTCATTGACCGGCTCGAAGCGGTAGTTGCCGCGGTTCACGTCCGGGGGCTCGAACGTCAAGCCGAAGTTTTTCTGAGCATCCTCGAACAGCACCTTCAGCTTGTCGGTGTTGTCCATTTCCACGGTCATGTTGGCGCAGAAGAACTCGGCCGTGTAGTGCACCTTGAGCCAGCCGGTGTGATAGGCCAGCAGGGAGTACGCGGCGGCGTGCGACTTGTTGAAGCCGTAGCCCGCGAACTTCTCCATCAAGTCGAAGATTTCGTCGGCCTTCGCCTCGTTGATGCCGTTCTGCGCTGCACCCTTGCGGAAGATCTGGCGGTGTTCCGCCATCTCCTCGGCCTTCTTCTTGCCCATCGCGCGACGCAGCAGGTCGGCGCCACCGAGCGAGTAGCCGCCCAGGATCTGCGCGGTCTGCATCACCTGTTCCTGGTAGACCATGATCCCGTAGGTCTCGGAGAGCATGTCCGCCACCATCGGGTGCGGATACTCCACCGTCTCGCGTCCGTGCTTTCGCGCAACGAAGCTCGGGATCAGGTCCATCGGACCGGGGCGATACAGCGCGTTCAGCGCAATCAGGTCTTCGAGCCGCGTGGGCCGCGCGTCCTTCAACATGCCCTGCATGCCGCGCGATTCAAACTGGAACACGGCTTCTGTCTTGCCGTCGGCGAAGAGCCTGTAGGTCGGCGCATCGTTGAGCGGGATGTTCTCGAACGCGAAGTTCTCCTGCCCCTTGTGGCGCTTGACGATGAATTCCTTGGCGATCTCGAGAATGGTGAGTGTTGCGAGCCCCAAGAAGTCGAACTTCACGAGGCCGACGGCTTCCACGTCGTCCTTGTCGTACTGACTCACCGCCGAGTCGCTGCCCGGCTGCTGGTAAAGCGGGCAGAAGTCGGTCAGCTTGCCCGGCGCGATCAGCACACCACCGGCGTGCATGCCGATGTTGCGGGTCATGCCTTCGAGCTTCTGCGCCATCTCGACGACGGTGCGGACCTCTTCCTCTTTTTCGATGCGCGCCGCGAGCTGCGGCTCCATCTCGATCGCGTAGTTGTTCTTGTCGCCCTCGGGCTTGGGCGACGGCGGGTACTGCAGCGTGACCGACATGCCCGGCTTGTTC
>JAGIAI010000032.1 GCA_017744935.1 Variovorax sp. | reverse complement strand
CCACACGAATGTCCACATCACCCGGATAGAGCTTCTTGGTCGCTTGTGCAAGGGCGGACTCGACGGCGCCGAAGACGACGTCACGTTCGACGTTCTTCTCGCGCGAGATCGCATCCACCAACATCAACATTTCGCGATTCATGCCACCACTCTCCTCGTTCAGTCCGACACCAACGTGCCTGGTTTGGGCCTACGCCCCTTGAAATCCACGATTGGCGCGAGCCGCGCCTCGCGCAACTCGTCCAAGACAAAACCGAGCGCCTGCATCGGTGCGGGCGCGCGCTTCTTGCTGACTTTCTGGCCGGGCTTCGGCGCTGGCTCATCGCTCCAGACGATCTGCCAACCCGAGGAACCGTCCGGGCCGGCGACTCGCTCCAGCGTGCCGCGAAACTTCTTGCGGTTGGCTGCCACCTGCCCGCCCGCTGCCGCGCCCATTGGCGCCTTGAGCGTGATGTCGATCACTTCGCCGACAAAACGCTCGAAATCCTGCTCTTTGCGCAACGGGCGGTCGATGCCCGGCGATGACACTTCGAGGCGCGTGTAGTCGACCCCATCGACTTCGAGCGCAAACTGCAACTGCCGGGTAACCTTTTCGCAATCCTCGACCGTCACGAGTGGCTCGGGCGCTCCGGCGGCCGCATCGGACGAATTGGGGCCATTCCACGGCAAATCAATCGTGACGCGCAGCAATCCACCCGCCGAGCGCTCAATCTCGACCAGGTCGTAGCCGAGTCCGGCCACGGTTGTTTCCACTGTCTGCTGCAATGCCACGTGTCTGTATGCGCCCTTGAAATGTTTGCTTGCCCTGTCGGTGCCGCCCGTCCCGCATGAGCCGCACCGAATTGCATCGACCAATAAAAAACGGGCGGTTGGTACCCGCCCGTTTGGTCGTGAGATTTGAATTATATGCCAAATGCGTTACGTAATAGCAGTTTCTACCTGTCCGGAGCCGTTTTGGAAGAACGGGATCGCCACCAAACACAGGTAAAAAGCAGCGCGCCTGCGGCCAGAGCCACCGCGGCGACCAGCAGAGGCATGGTGAATGAGCCGGTGCGTTGCGCCAGTGGTGCAGCAAACAACGGGCCCAGGATCTGCCCAACGCCGTACGACGCCGTTGCATATCCGATCAATCCGGCGGAAGAATTGCCGCGCAGGCGGCGAGCATCCCGCATGGCAAAAAGGGTAATGGCTGTAAACGGCAATCCCAGCAGCAGGCTCCCCAGGGCAAAGCCCACGATCGTGGGCCAGATCACCGTGAGGATGACCCCTAGGGCCTGGAACAGGTACGCGATCGCCAACAGCAGTCTGTTATCCCAATGGATGGGAGCACGTGCACCAATCAACGCGCCTGGGAGGACCGCGAGGCCGAAAAGTGGCCAGAACAGGTCGGGCCACGGCGATCCTGGGAGCGCATGGCGCGCGATCACGGGCAGAAAGGTCGCCGTGATGATGTAGCCGAACCCAGCGAGCCCATACAACGCCACCAGCCAGAGTGCGTCGCTGCGCAGGGCGGCGGAATCGGCAGGCCTCGGATTGGCAACCGTGCCGGTTGCCGCGGTTGCGTGCGCCTCCGCGCCGTCGCTGAAGACGACCCAGATCGCCGCGACCAGCAGGAGCGCAATCAGTCCGAGCCCGATCCATCCGGCTTCCGATCCCCAGCGCCCTATCGCACCGCCCAGCAGTCCCGTGACGACGATGCCGATTCCCGGGCCGGTGTAGATGACGCCGCCCAGCGCCGGCACGCCGGTTTCTGCGAGCCGTCGCAAACCCCAGCCGGAAGCGAATACGAAGGTCCACGCGCTCATGACGCCCGCCGTGGTTCGAAGGATGCTCCATGCAGTGAAGCCGTGCAGAAGGCCCATCCCGAGCAGCAGTCCGGCGGTTGCGACAAGGCCGCCGCGCACCATACTGGCCGGCCGCACGCGGATCGCCGCGCAACTGAGCGCGCCGAGGAAGTAGCCGAGGTAGTTCAGCGATGCCAGCAGGCCACCTGCCTGCAGATCGAGCTTGCCTTCATGGAGCATGACCGGAAGCATCGGCGTGAACGCAAACCGCCCCAGACCCATGGCGACGGCGAGGGCCACCATGCATGCCAGCGCTGCGCGCCAGGCGTCGCGCCTGTCATCACTGATCAGCGACATTTGCGCTCCAGATGTCCTTCAATCGGCCATCGCGGCTGCGACCAGCTTCTTCGTATAGGGATGTTCGGGCGCATCAAGCACCTGGCCAACCGGGCCGGATTCGAGGATCGCACCGTCCTTCATCACGATGACCTGGTGCGCCATGGCCCGGATCACTTCCACGTCGTGCGTGATCAGCAGGTAGCTGAGCCCCCGTTCGCGCTGCAGGCGCTGCAGCAGCCCCAGCACCTGCTTCTGGATGGTCACGTCCAGCGCGCTGGTGGGCTCGTCGAGCACCAACAGGCTCGGATCGACGATCAAGGCCCGTGCAACCGCAAGTCGCTGACGTTGGCCGCCCGAGAACTCGTGCGGATAGCGGTCCAGCAGCGCCGGGAACTGCGCCTCCGTCAGGCCGACCTGAGCCAGCACGTCGAGCGAACGCGCTCGCCGGGCTGCGGTACCGAGTTCCGGCGCGTGCACGGTCAGGCCTTCTCCCACGATTTGCTCCACCGTCATTCGGGGCGACAGCGATGAAAACGGATCCTGAAAGACGACCTGCATCACCCGGCGCAACGCACGGTCGCTGACGCCCCCGTTGTTCCAGCGACTGCCCGCAACTTCGAGTTCGCCCTGATGCTTGAGCAAACCTAGCGCCGCCAGCGCCAGCGTGGACTTGCCCGAGCCGGATTCGCCGACGACGCCGAGTGTTTCGCCCGGCGCGATGCGGAAGTCTGCGCCCTGCACCGCGACGAATTCCCCTTTGCGGAACCAGCCCGCGAAGCCAGGTCGCGCGACCGGATAGATCACCCGCAGCGAATTCGCCGCCAGCACCGGCTCGGCTTGGCGCGCAGTGACGGGCGCTACATCCCTCTCCGGTCGGCTGTCGATCAGCTTGCGGGTATACGGATGCCGCGGCGCATCGAAAACGGTGGGCACGGCGCCGTGCTCGACGATGTACCCGTTCTCCATCACTGCCACCCGATCCGCGAACCGACGCACGAGGTTGAGGTCGTGCGTGATGAGAAGCACCGCCATGCCGTACTTGTGCTGAAGGTCGGTCAGGAGATCGAGGATCTGTGCGCGGACGGTGACATCGAGCGCCGTCGTCGGCTCGTCCGCGAGCAGCAGGCGCGGCCGGCAGGCCAGTGCCATGGCGATCATGGCGCGCTGGCGCTGTCCGCCCGACAACTGGTGCGGGAACGCCCTCGCCCGCCGCGCCGGCTCGGGAATGCCGGTATCGGCCAGCAACTGCACCGCTGCCTCGTGCGCAGCCCTGGCCGACATCGCCTGATGCAGTTCGAGCACCTCGGCGATCTGGTCGCCCACCGGATAGAGCGCATTGAGCGCGGTCATCGGCTCCTGGAAGATCATCGCGATCTCCTTGCCTCGAATTCCGCGGAGTGTCGATTCGGGCAAGGCCAGGAGATCGCGCTCGCCGCCGCTCCCCCCGTCCGCGAAGCTGGCGACGCCGGTGACGTCCGCGTTCTGCGCCAGACGAAGCAGGCTCAGCGCGGTGACCGTCTTGCCGGAGCCGGATTCACCGACCAGCGCGAGCTTTTCCCCTTGAGCGATGCGGAAGTCGACACCGTGCACGACCTCCTTGCCGCCGAATGCGACGCGAAGCCCTTTGACGTCGAGAAGCGGCTGCGTCATCGATCAGCCTTCCGGGGGTCCAGGGCGTCGCGCAAGGCATCGCCCATGAAGGTGAGCAGCATCAGCGTGATCACGAGCACACCGAAGGTGGAAAGCGAAATCCACCACGCATCGATGTTCGCCTTGCCCTGGTTCAGGAGTTCGCCAAGCGACGGCGTCCCCGGCGGAACGCCCAGCCCGAGGAAATCGAGAGAAGTCAGCGCAAGGATGGACGAACTCATGCGAAACGGCAGGAACGTGACGACCGGCGTCATGCTGTTGGGCAGGATGTGCCGCCACATGATCTGCAGGTTGCCGACCCCCAGTGCGCGTGCCGCGCGCACGTAGTCCATCTGCCGGTTGCGCAGGAACTCCGCGCGCACGTAGTCGGACAGGCCCATCCATCCGAACAGACTCAGAAGGATCAGTAGCAGCGCCACGCTCGGCGCGAACACCGCGCTGAAGATGATCAGCAGATATAGCTCCGGCATCGAACCCCAGATTTCGATGAAGCGCTGGAACGTCAGGTCGACCTTGCCGGCGAAATAGCCCTGCACTGCACCAGCGGCGATGCCGAGGACCGTGCCGATCGCAGTCAACGCAAGGCCGAACAGCACGCTCACCCGGAAGCCGTAGATCAGTTGCGCGAGCAGGTCCCGCCCGCGATCGTCGGTTCCGAGCCAGTTCTCGCGCGTCGGTGCCGCGGGGCTCGGCGATTTCGCGAAGTAGTTGAGCGTCTTCGGCCCGTACGTGTTGGGTGCATAGACCGCCCAGTTGCCACCTTGCGTGATGCGGTCGCGGATGAACGGATCGAGATAGTCGGTCGGCGTTTCGAAGTCGCCGCCGAAGGTCTTCTCCGAATAGTCGCGAACCACCGGGAAATACAGCTTGCCTTCGTAGCGCATGACCAGCGGACGGTCGGTCGACAGCACTTCCGCGAAGAGGCTGAGCACCACCATCGTGACGAAGATCACGAGGCTCCAGAAGCCGAGGCGGTCGCGCTTGAAGCGCATCCACGCGCGGCGTCCCGGGCTCAGCGACACGGGCTGGGCGGGCGGCGCGCTAGTCAAACTTCACCCTCGGGTCGACCCATACGTAGCAGAGATCGGAGATGAGCTTGGTCAAGAGGCCGATCAGCGTGAAGAGGTAGAGCGTGCCGAGCACCACCGGATAGTCGCGACGGATCACGCTCTCGTAGCCCAGCAGGCCGAGGCCGTCGAGCGAGAACAGCGTTTCGATCAGCAACGATCCGGTGAAGAACGCGCCGATGAATGCGGCCGGGAGGCCGGTCACGATCGGGATCAGCGCATTGCGGAAGACGTGCTTCCAGAGCACCTGCCGCTCGCCCAGCCCCTTGGCCCGCGCGGTCAGGACGTATTGCTTGCGGATCTCTTCCAGGAAGGCGTTCTTGGTCAACATCGAAGTCACCGCGAAGCTGCCGAGCACCATCGCGGTCACCGGCAGCGTGATGTGCCAGAGGTAGTCGACGATACGCGCACCCCAGTTCATCTCGTCCCAGTTGGCGGAGGTCAGGCCACGCAGCGGAAACCACTGCAGTTGCCCGCCGAAGACCACCAGCAGCGCCACGCCGAGCACGAAGCCCGGAATCGCATAGCCCACGAGGATCAGCAGCGTGGTGACTAGGTCGAAGCGCGTGCCGGCGCGCACCGCCTTCGCTACGCCCAACGGCACCGCAACGCCGTAGCTGATGAGGAACGTCCAGAGCCCGAGGCTGATGGATACCGGGAGCTTTTCGAGGATCAATGACCATACGTCCTTGTTCTGGAAGAAGCTTCGACCCAGATCAAAGCGCGCGAATTGGCCGAGCATCTGGAAGAGTCGCTCATGCGCCGGCTTGTCGAAGCCATAGAGCGCCTTGATCTCCGCGAGCCGCTTCGGATCGACACCCTGGTCGCCGCGGTAGTTGGTGCCGCCGGATTCGACGCCGCCGCCGCGCACATTCGCCCTCGCCTCGGCCAGGTACTGCTCGACTGGCCCGCCCGGAACGAATTGGATGACCACGAAGGTGACCAGCAGCACGCCCAGCAGGGTCGGGATGAACAACAGCAACCTCTTCAGAACATAGGCCAGCATGCGCGTCTACCTCCGATCGCCCTCGCCCTCGCGGGCCCACCATGTCGTCATGATCCACTCCTCGGCCGACGCGTACGGCGGCATCGGCGACTTGTAATCCAGCCGCCACGCGTTGTAGGCGATGCGATGCGCCGTCAACGTCCATTGCGGGATCAGGTAGTGGCTGTGCATGATCACGCGGTCCAGCGCGCGGCAGGCGGGAAGAAGCTCCTGCTTCGTCTCGGCGCGCACGATGTCGGCCACCAGCGCATCGACGGCCGGGCTGCTCACACCCATGAAGTTGCCTGAGCTTTCCGTCTTGGCGGCCTTGCTGCCGAAGACATCCGCAAGCTGCTGCCCGGGGTTATGCGTACCGGGGAAGTTGATCGTGGTGATGTCGAACTCGAACTTGTCCAGCCGCTGCTGATAGAGCGCGAAATCGACCGACGCGAACTTCAGCGTGATGCCGAGCTTCTCGAGGTTGCGCATCCATGGAGACACCGTGCGCACGCCGCCTTCCTTGCTGTCGAGGTATTCGAGCACCATGGGCTCGCCCTTGGCATTGCGCAGCGCGCCGTCGCGGTATTCCCAGCCGGCCTGCTTGAGCAGCTCGCGCGCGTTCCTGAGGTTGTCGCGCAGGGACTGCCCCGGTCCATCGGTCGTGGGCGGTGTGTACATCGGGCCGAACACCGCATCGGGCACCGTGCCGCGCCAGCGTTCGAGCAGCTTGAGCTCCTCCGGCGACGGCATCCCTTCGGCGGCGCAATCGGTGTTGCCGAAGAGATCCCGCACGCGCGGATAGCCGTTGTAGAACATCTGGCGGTTCATCCACTCGTAGTCCAGCGCGAGACCGAGAGCCTCCCGAACGCGCAGGTCCTGCAATTGCGGACGGCGGGTGTTCAGCACATAGCTCTGAAATCCGGACGGCAGCCGGTGTTCGAACTCGCGCTTGACCAGCTCGCCGGAATCGAAGCGCTTGCCGGTCACCCGGCGCGCCCAGTCGCCCGCCGAGTAGAAGCTCATCATGTCGAATTCGCCTGCCTTCAGGGCCTCAAGGCGCGCAGTGTTGTCCCTGTAGATCTTGATCGTGATGCGATCGAAATTGTTGGAGCCGCGCCGGACACCGAGATCGCGCGCCCAGTAGTTCGGGTCGCGCACATAGGTGATGTCCTTGCCGAAGCGCACCGGCCCGATCTTGTAGGGGCCGCTTCCGATCGGGATGTCCATCACGACCTGGTCGAAAGGCTTCGCCTTTCCGTTCTCCATGCCCCATCGCCGGCTGAAGACCGGCAACCCGCCGACGATCAGCGGCAGTTCGCGATTGGCCTTCTTGAACTTGTAGCGGATGGTGTGGGCATCGATCACCTCGGCGCTTTCGACGTCTTCGAGCAGCGTCTTGTAAGACGGCGAGGCATACGGCCCGATCAGCGTGTCGTAGCTGTACTTGACATCCGCCGCCTCGACAGGCGTTCCGTCATGGAAGCGGGCCTCGGGCCGGAGCCTGAAGGTCGCGGTGAGGCGGTCCGGCGATACGACGATGTCCTCCGCCAGCAAGCCGTAGCCAGAGGCCGTCTCGTCCATGGACCCGGCCAGCAGCGAGTCGAACATGAGGCTGCCCAGGTAGGCAGGTGGCGCGCCCTTGATCGTGAACGGGTTGTACTTGTCGAAGGTGGAGTAGCGCAGGTTGCTCACGAGCCGCAGCTCGCCGCGCTTGGGTGCATCGGGATTGACGTAATCGAAATGCGGAAAACCCGCCGGATACTTGAGGTCGTCCCACATCGCATAGCCATGCGCAGCCCACGCCGGAAACGCGCACACCGTCAACAACCAGCACCATAGAAGCCGCATGCGAGAATTCTGCCCAAGATTTTCACGAGGTCGTCCCATGGGCTTTCTTTCCGGCAAAAAACTTCTGATCACCGGCGTCCTGAGCAATCGCTCCATCGCCTACGGCATCGCCAAGGCCTGCCACGAGCAAGGCGCAGAACTGGCATTCAGCTACGTGGGCGACCGATTCAAGGACCGCATCACCGAATTCGCCGCCGAATTCGACTCCAAGCTGGTCTTCGACTGCGACGTCTCTGATGACGCACAGATCGACAAGCTCTTCGCAGACCTCGCCCAGACCTGGCCCACGTTCGACGGCTTCGTCCACAGCATCGGCTTCGCGCCCCGCGAAGCCATCGCCGGCGACTTCCTCGACGGCATCTCTCGCGAAGCATTCAAGGTGGCACACGACATCAGCGCCTACAGCTTCCCGGCAATGGCCAAGGCAGCCCTGCCCTACCTCAACGACAAGTCCGCACTGCTCACGCTGACCTACCTCGGCGCCGTGCGCGCGCTGCCCAACTACAACACGATGGGTCTGGCCAAAGCGTCGCTCGAGGCTTCGGTGCGTTATCTGGCCGAGTCGCTCGGACCCAAGGGCATGCGCGTCAACGGCATCAGCGCCGGCCCGATCAAGACGCTCGCTGCGAGCGGCATCAAGGGCTTCGGCAAGATTCTGTCGGCCGTGGCCGAGGTCGCGCCGATCCGCCGCAACATCACGATCGAGGAAGTGGGCAACGTCGCTGCGTTCCTGCTCAGCGACCTCGCGAGCGGCGTGACGGCCGAGATCACGTACGTCGACGGCGGCTTCAGCCACGTCGTGGGTGGAATCGCAGAGCCGGCTGCCTGAGCATCGAGCGGGATAATCCTGGCACATAGAAATGCCAGGGAGTAGATAGTGAGATTTTCCAATCGCATGGGCCGCCACCGGCCCATGTTCTTTTCACGTCGATCGTTGTTGCTGGCGGCTGCCGCCGCGACCGTCGGACTCGTGACCGCGCCGTACGCGGCAGCGCAATCCTCGCCGAAGACGCCGGCCCCGCTCATGCTGGCCGAGGTTTATCGCCCGGGCATGTCGCTGGACGACTACTGGGTGAGCGAGAAATACGACGGAATCCGCGGCTACTGGGATGGAAAACAGTTGTGGACGCGAAGCGGCGAGCGGATCGCCGCGCCGCACTGGTTCACCGAAGCGTTGCCTGCCGAACCGCTCGACGGCGAGCTCTGGGCCGGACGCAGCCATTTCTCGCAGACAGTCTCGACCGTACGCACCCAACCGCCTTCGGACGCAGCCTGGCGCGAGATCCGATTCATGGTCTTCGACGTACCGGCCCAGCCCGGCGACTTCACCACGCGCCTCGCTTATCTGCGCAAGCTGTTGCCCATCACGAGCGTCCCCTGGGTCGTGGCCGTCCCGCAGCAGCGCGCAACGACGGCCGAAGATCTCGACGCCTTGCTTGAGAAGACGATGAAGATGGGCGGCGAAGGCCTGATGCTGCACCGCGGTTCTTCGTCCTACCACGCGGTGCGCAGCAACGACCTGCTCAAAGTAAAGCGCTATGACGACGCGGAGGCGCGCGTGGTCGGGCATGTCGGTGGACGCGGCAAGCATGGCGGTCGCATGGGCGCCCTCCTCGTCGAGACGCCTGACGGCAAACGGTTCAAGCTCGGCGGCGGGTTCACCGATGCCGAACGCGAGAACCCTCCCGCGATCGGAACCTGGGTGACCTACCGGTTCAACGGCACCACCCCATCCGGCCTGCCGAGGTTTGCGCGCTTCCTGCGCGTGCGCGAAGACATGGACTTCTGACCTCGCTTGCGCCGCCGCAGCAAGCGGCGGCGCCGTAAGCGGTCAGGCCGCGCGCACGCAGTCGGCGTAGTAGCGCTTCTTCCCGCTGTCATCGAAGCGCGCCACGAGTCCGTGGATGTCGGTCTCGAAGCCCGGGCATTGCGTGTTGAACTCGCGCGCGAACTTCAGGTAGTCGACGATCTTCTTGTTGAACACCTCGCCGGGGATCAGCAGCGGAATACCGGGCGGGTACGGCGTGATCAGGCTGGTCGTGATGCGCCCTTCCAGCTCGTCGATCTCCACGCGCTCCGTCTTGCGGTGCGCGATGTGCGCGAAGGCGTCACTCGGCTTCATCGCTGGGGTGAGATCGCTCAGGTACATCTCGGTCGTAAGCCGCGCCACGTCGTAGCGCGAATACAGCTCGTGCACGTGTTGGCACAGATCGCGCAGGCCGAGGCGTTCGTAGCCCGGATGCTGCTGGCAGAACTCCGGCATGATCCGCCACATCGGCTGGTTGCGTGCGTAGTCGTCCTTGAACTGCTGCAGCGCCGTGAGCAGCGTGTTCCAGCGGCCCTTGGTAATGCCGATCGTGAACATGATGAAGAAGCTGTAGAGCCCCGTCTTCTCCACGATCACGCCGTGCTCCGCCAGGAACTTGGTGACGATGGCGGCCGGAATGCCGCTCTTGGCGAACTTGCCGTTGAGGTCCAGGCCAGGCGTCACGATGGTCGACTTGATCGGGTCGAGCATGTTGAAACCATCGGCCAGCGCGCCGAAGCCATGCCACTTCGCGGTGCGCGATTCGCCCTTGATGATCCAGTCGTCGGCGCGGCCGATGCCCTCTTCCACGAGGCGCTCGGGGCCCCAGACCTTGAACCACCACTCGTCCTTGCCGAATTCGGCTTCGACCTTGCGCATCGCGCGACGGAAATCGAGCGCCTCGAGGATGCTTTCCTCAACGAGCGCGGTGCCGCCGGGCGGCTCCATCATCGCGGCGGCCACGTCGCAGCTCGCGATGATCGCGTACTGCGGGCTGGTCGACGAATGCATGAGGTAGGCCTCGTTGAACAGGTCGCGGTCGAGCGCGCGGTTCTGCGAATCCTGCACCAGCACGTGGCTGGCCTGGCTGATGCCGGCGAGCAGCTTGTGGGTCGACTGAGTCGCGAAGACCAGCGATTCCTTCGGACGCACGCGACGCTTGCCCATCGCGTGATAGGCGCCGTAGAACGGATGGAAGGCCGCGTGCGGCAGCCACGCCTCGTCGAAGTGGAGCGTGTCGACGAAGCCGTCCAGCATGCCCTTGATCGTCTCGGTGTTGTAGATCACGCCGTCATAGGTCGACTGCGTGAGCGTCATCACCCGCGGCTTGACCTTGTCGGCATCCACGTGCGAGAGCAGCGGATTGGCGCGGATCTTCGCCTTGATCGCCGCCGGCTCGAACTCGCTCTTCGGAATCGGGCCGATGATGCCGAAGTGGTTGCGCGTCGGCTTCATGAAGACCGGGATCGCACCGGTCATGATGATCGCGTGCAGCACCGACTTGTGGCAGTTGCGGTCCACCACCACGACGTCGTCCGGCGCCACGGTATGGTGCCACACCATCTTGTTGCTGGTGCTGGTGCCATTGGTCACGAAGAAGCAATGGTCGGCGTTGAAAATGCGCGCCGCATTGCGCTCGCTGGCCGCCACCGGGCCGGTGTGATCCAGGAGCTGGCCGAGTTCTTCCACGGCATTGCACACGTCCGCGCGCAGCATGTTTTCGCCGAAGAACTGGTGGAACATCTGCCCGACGGGGCTCTTCAGGAAAGCGACGCCGCCCGAGTGGCCCGGGCAGTGCCACGAATACGAACCGTCTTCCGCGTAGTCGATAAGCGCCTTGAAGAACGGCGGCTGCACCCCTTCGAGGTAGCTCTTGGCCTCGCGGATGATGTGGCGGGCCACGAACTCCGGCGTGTCCTCGAACATGTGGATGAAGCCATGCAACTCGCGCAGGATGTCGTTCGGAATGTGCCGCGAGGTCTTGGTTTCGCCGTAGATGTAGATCGGCACGTCGGCGTTCTTGCGGCGCACTTCGCCGATGAAGTTGCGCAGGTTGAGCACCGCCGGGTCGAGGTCGGGGCCGACGGAGAACTCCTCGTCGTCGATCGACAGGATGAAAGCGCTGGCGCGGCTCTGCTGCTGGGCGAACTGGCTCAGGTCGCCGTAGCTCGTGGCGCCGAGCACCTCGAAGCCCTCGCTCTCGAATGCCTGGGCCAGGGCGCGAATACTGAGACCCGAGGTGTTCTCGGAGCGGAAGTCCTCGTCAATGATGACGATCGGAAAACGAAATTTCATGAGCGTGGCTCCGGAAGGGCTAGCAAATAGGCGCGAAGTGTACGGAATTCAGATGAAGGCGCATGACGGCTTTTGCCTTTGCCACAATCGCCGTGTCTTAAACGCACAGAGAGGTTTGGCTATGGCGAGTTCCACCGTCTGGTGGCTCATGACGGGAGCGGCCATCGTGCTCGAACTGGTTTCGGGAACCGGCACGGTCTATCTGCTGCTCATCGGTGCCGGCTTCGCGGCCGCTGCGGTCACGGCGCACCTGGGTGCTTCGCTCGGCGCTCAGTTCATCGCAGCCGCCGTGGTCAGCGTGTCTGCCGTGGTCGTCTGGCACGCGATCCGCCGGCGGCGCCCGCCAGGGCCACCCACTTCCGCCAATCCCGACGTGAACCTGGACATCGGCGAGCGCGTCCAGGTCGATGCCTGGCACGCGGACGGCACTGCTGTCGTGCGCTACCGCGGCACCCAATGGACGGCAGTCGCCCGCGCCGGCGATGTTCCGGTCGCCGGGCAGCACAAGGTCGTCGAAGTGGTCGGCAGCCGCCTCGTCGTCGAAAAAATCTGAACAAGGAAAAGGAAGGAAACCGTTCAATGGAATACGCCCTCGTTCCCCTCGTCATCCTGGGGATCGCCATCATCTTCATCACCCAATCGATCAAGTTCGTTCCGCAGCAGAACGCCTGGGTGCGCGAGCGCCTAGGGCGCTATCACGGGACCATGTCGCCGGGGCCCAACTTCCTGATCCCGTTCATCGACCGGGTCGCCTACCGGCACAGCCTGAAGGAGATTCCGCTGGACGTGCCGAGCCAGGTCTGCATCACGCGTGACAACACGCAACTGCAGGTGGACGGCATCCTCTACTTCCAGGTGACCGACCCGATGCGCGCGAGCTATGGCTCCTCGAACTACGTCATGGCCATCACCCAGCTCGCACAGACCACGCTGCGCAGCGTCATCGGCAAGCTCGAACTCGACAAGACCTTCGAGGAGCGCGACATCATCAATGCGCAGGTGGTCTCCGCCATCGACGAGGCGGCACTCAACTGGGGCGTGAAGGTGTTGCGCTACGAAATCAAGGATCTCACGCCACCGAACGAGATCCTGCATGCGATGCAGCGCCAGATCACCGCAGAGCGCGAGAAGCGAGCGCTGATCGCCGCGTCCGAAGGTCGTCGCCAGGAACAGATCAACATCGCCACCGGCGAGCGCGAGGCTTTCATCGCGCGCTCCGAAGGCCAGAAGCAGGCGCAAATCAACAACGCACAAGGCGAAGCTGCCGCCATCAGTGCAGTGGCCGAAGCGACTGCCGGCGCCATCGAGCGGATTGCGGCTGCGATCCGCCAGCCGGGCGGCGAGCAGGCGGTGCAGCTCAAGGTGGCCGAGCGGGCGGTCGACGCTTACGGCAAGGTCGCTGCTGACGCGACGACCACGCTGATCGTCCCTAGCACCATGAACGAAACCGCCGCCCTCATCGCATCGGCGATGCGGATGGTGCAAGCCGGCAAGACATCGAGCACGGCCTGACTCGAGAAATGCGCCTGCGCACTGCTACAATCGCGGGCTTCGGAGCGGTGGATGAGCGGTTTAAGTCGCACGCCTGGAAAGCGTGTGAGGGTTAATAGCCCTCCGCGGGTTCGAATCCCGCCTGCTCCGCCACAAACACACAGTTTCAATCACGGCGCGATCCTCACGAGGGGTCGCGCCGTTTTTGTTTGCCGCGACCTTTCCGTCAGGCGACCTCTTTGAGAATGGCTGCGGCTTATCGCCACCAATACCTCAACAAACGGGAGTGTCCATGTCTTGCTTTCAATCTCCAACCTCCGTAGCGGCGGCCCTTCTCGCCCTGACCTTCAGCCTCGGCGCGCATGCCGAGGAACACGCGCATTGGTCTTACAACGACCACGCCGGTACCGGGCCGTCACATTGGGGCGCACTCGATCCTGACAGCCGGCTGTGCAAGACGGGTCTTCAGCAGTCGCCGATTGCGTTGCACACGCGCGGTGCCAAGCACCTCTCGGACCGCGACATCGCCCTCCACTTCGGCACGGCGAAGGGTGAACTCGTGAACAACGGTCACACGATCCAGTTCAACGTCGCTGACGCAACGACCAATGCCGTCGCATACAAGGGTGTCAGCTATGCGCTGGCGCAGTTCCACTTCCACACGCCCAGCGAGCATCGCCTCGACGGCAGGTCGTTCCCGATGGAAATGCATCTGGTGAACAAGGACGCCAACGGCAAGATCACCGTTGTGGGCGTGTTCATCAAGCAAGGGAAGAAGAACGCAGCGCTGGCCGGGCTGTGGGATCAGTTGCCGGCGTCGGATGCGGCACCGAAGGCGGGAGAAGTCGACCTCGCCGCGCTTCTGCCGGTGTCGCACAAAGCCATGGTCTACGCAGGCTCCCTGACGACGCCTCCCTGTTCCGAAGAGGTGAACTGGATCGTCATGGAGCAGCCGATCGAAATGTCGCATCAGCAGATCCGGACATTCCAGAAACTCTTCCGCGACAACCACCGCCCGCTTCAGCGGGAGCATGGGCGCAAGGTCCTCGAGGAATCGGCGATGTAAGGCCCGTGACCATCTGAGGCCAAAGAAAAAGGGCCCCGAAGGGCCCTCTTTTGGGGTGAACGCAAGAAGCGGTCAGTTCCCGCGCACCACCGCGATCTGCGTACGCTGGCCGCCCTTGTAGGTGTACAGCGTCAGGGCACCGTTCTTGATGTCGCCCTTCTCGTCGAATGCGATCGGACCGGTCAGGCCCTTGTAGTCGATCTTGCCGACTTCAGGCAGGTACTTCTCGGGGTCCGAGGAACCAGCCTTTTCCATCGCGGCGGCGAGCACGTTCACGGCGTCGTAGACGTACGGTGCATAGATCTGCACTTCGACGCCGTTCTTTTCCTTGAACTTGGCCTTCCATGCGTCGAGCGGCGCCTTGAAGTCGCCTTCCACGCCACCGGCTTCAGCGCACACGACCATGTCTTCGCCGATCGCATCGCCAGCGAGCTTGGCGAGTTCGCCGGTGCACAGGCCGTCGCCGCCCATGAACTTCACGTCCATGCCGAGCTGCTTGACCTGCTTGAGCATCGGGCCGCCGACAGCGTCCATGCCGCCGAAGAACAGGATGTCGGGCTTGGCGCCCTTGAGCTTCGTCAGGATGGCGTTGAAGTCGGTCGACTTGTCGGTCGTGAACTCGTGGCCGACGATGTTGGCGCCGGCGGCCTTGGCGGCCTTTTCGAATTCTTCTGCGACGCCCTGACCGTAGGCGGTGCGGTCGTCGATCACGGCGATGTTCTTGCCGTTCAGCTTTTCGACGGCGTACTTGCCGAGCGTGCCGCCGAGCTGGGTGTCGTCAGCTACAACGCGGAAGGTGGTCTTGAAGCCCTGGCGGGTGTACTTGGGGTTGGTCGCCGACGGCGAGATCTGCGGGATGCCCGCGTCGCTGTACAGCTTGGAGGCCGGGATGGTGGTGCCGGAGTTCAGGTGACCGACGACGCCGTTGACCTTGCTGTCGACCAGCTTCTGTGCAACTGCGGTGCCCTGCTTCGGATCGGCTGCGTCGTCTTCGGCGAGCAGTTCGAACTTGGCGACCTTGTCACCGATCTTGATGCCCTTGGCGTTCAGGTCTTCGATGGCCATGCGCGCACCGAATTCGTTGTCCTTGCCGAGGTGGGCGATGGCGCCGCTCGTGGGAGCAACGTGACCGATCTTGACGACCAGCGTTTCAGCCGGAGGCGCAGCCGGTGCCGGCGCCGCTGCGGTCGGGGCGGGAGTGGCAGCAGGTGCGGCAGCTTCTTCCTTCTTGCCACAGGCCACGAGCGCGAGAGCAGCGAGTGCGACCGCAGTCCATTTCAATTGCATGGGGAACCTCCAGAACATTAATGAGTGAAGTTGAAAACCGGTCTTGCGATCCGGGCGCTTTCGACTCAGCAAATATCGCGCCGCGGACGCTTGGCGCCCACGCGCTTAAACGACCTGGCGCGCAGTTTAGCCCAAGGATTGCGGGCCAAACGTTGGCGTAGACCCGGGGTTTTCCGTTAGTTCGTGAGCCAGGGATTCGCTCACCAGGTCACGCAAAACCGACTCGATTTCCTTGCGAAGCGCGGGGATCATCGTGTCGAGGTGAAGCTGAACGGCGGCTGACACCGCATCGCTCACCCGCTCTTCGAGAGACAGGTCGACGCGCTGCAAGACGCGATGCAGCAATTGCTCTTCGAGCCTGAATGCTTCGGCCTCGGAAAGCCGCGCCGCGGGGCTCAGCGCGACCGCATCGGAAGGCTGGACGACCGCTGGCAACGGCGCGGTCTCGGGGATGTCGGACGGCGCGGATAGCGGAAGCGAAACGGGCGGCGCGTCCTGGGACGGCTCGAAGACCGTGGTCAGCGTCGGAACGAAACGCGGCGGTGTGCGTTGCGTCGACATCAGCCCGCGCCTCCGCCGTAGGGGAACGTGCGAATCGCATACCCGCGATCCTTGTAGTGACGCCACCGTGCCCGGCCGGCCCGCTTGTCGGCGTCGTCGCTGCCGACGATGTCGATCAGACGCTCGAAGCGCTCGAACCTTGCCGGCAGTTCGGCACCGAGGTTGACGAGGATCGGACGGTCCGGCAGCGAGGCTGTGCCGCTCTCCGCAAGGACGACGGGTGAACGCGAAACGACATGAGCTTCGTCGCCGCTCCGGCAATGCGCGATGAACTCGGTCGGTTGCAACGTCCAGAGCGACTGGTCGATCGCGTCCAGCGTCGCGGGATCAGCCATGACCACGAGACGCGCGCCGTGCGCGCCGACGGCCTTGCGAAGCAGCCGGCAGGCGTAGCTCACCTTGTCCGGCATGTTGTAGTGGCCGTCTATCTCTGTCACTTGGCGCGAGCCTTCCCAGCGGTCTTTCGCGCGGCCTTGGAGGCCTTGTCCGAAGCCGACCTGGCGCCGTTCCGGCTTTCAGTCAGCAGGTAGTTGAGCAGCAGGCCCACAGGTCGGCCGCTCGCGCCCTTGGCCGCCCCGCTCTTCCATGCCGTTCCTGCGATGTCGAGGTGAGCCCACGCGAAGTCACTCGTGAAGCGCTGCAGGAACTTGGCCGCCGTGATCGCGCCGCCCGCGCGGCCAGCGATATTGGCGACATCGGCGAAGTTGCTCTTGAGCCCCTCGGCGTAGTCGTCGTCGAGCGGCATGCGCCAGCAGCGGTCCTGCGACTGCTCGCCGGCCGCCGTCAAGGCCGCCGCCAATTCGTCGTTGCTCGAAAAGAGCCCGCTTCGCACACCGCCGAGCGCGACCACGCAGGCGCCCGTGAGCGTCGCGATATCGATGACGGCCGACGGCTCGAAGCGCTTGGCGTAGCTCAGCGCATCGCAAAGGATCAGCCGGCCTTCCGCATCGGTGTTGAGCACCTCGATGGTCTGGCCGCTCATGCTCGTCACCACGTCGCCCGGCTTGACCGCGCGACCGTCGTTCATGTTTTCGCAGGTCGGCACGAGGCCGATCACGTTGATCGGCGGCTGAATGTCACCGAGCGCGCGGAACACCCCAAGTACGCTGGCGGCTCCGCACATGTCGAACTTCATTTCGTCCATTTCGGCGGCAGGCTTGAGCGAAACCCCGCCGGTGTCGAAAGTGATGCCCTTGCCAACGAGCACGACAGGCGCCCGGCCTTTCGGCGCACCGTGGTAGCGCAGAACGACGAAGCGCAGCGGCTCCGCCGACCCTTGCGCTACGGCCGAGAACGCGCCCATGCCGAGCTTCGCGACTTCCTTCGGCCCGAGCACTTCGCATTTCACGTTCGGGAGCTTCGCGAGTTCTTCGGCGGCGCCGGCCAGCATGGTCGGGGTGCAGTAGTTGGCCGGCCGGTTCGCCCATTCCTTGGCCAGCTCGATACCGGCCACGGTCGCGGTCGCTTCGTCGAAGGCTTCGCGCAGTCCGCCCGTATCCGGGAGGCCGAATGTCACCTGCTTGATCGTTCGCAACTCGGCCTTGGACTTGGTGGTGCCGTAGACGTAGCTGGCATCGGCCGTCGCGATCACGGCGCTCCCGAGCGCGGCGCCGTCCAGCGGCTGCGTGGCCGCAATCACGACCCGCTTGGGATTCGAGCCCTTTGCCGCGCCGATCGCGGCGGCCACTGCCGAGCGGACCGATGCGGGCTTGCCGTCCCCCGACGACACCAGCACCACCCGCGGCGCGCCGATCCCTGCGGGCCTGTACAGCGCGAGCAATTTCCCGGATTTGTCAGGCAGGTCACCGGCCTTGCGGGCTTCGGCGATCAGCGCGGAAAGCGCGTCCTTGGCGGTGGTGGAACCAGCGGCCACGAGCACGATGAGTACATCGGCTTTTTCGGCGGCCGCCTGGGCGGCGGAGAGGGTCTTGAGTTGAAAGTCCATAATCCTTTTTTTCCCTCGACGATGTTATTCCATTCCTCATTACGCAAGGAGCTGTCCCGCAGCTTCGGAGCCACGCTGGTGGTGCTGGTCACGATCGTGATGACCATGATGCTGATCCGCACGCTCGGCCTCGCGGCCAAGGGCAGCGTGAATCCTCGCGAGGTGTTCCTCGTGATGACCTACACGGTGCTCGGCTACATGCCGACGATCCTGAGCATGTGCCTGTTCATCTCGATCGTCGGCACGCTGTCGCGCATGTACCGCGACAGCGAGATGGTCATCTGGTTCTCGAGCGGTCGCGGGCTGGCCGAATTTTTGAGACCCCTCTTCGGCTTTGCCTGGCCAATCCTGGTGCTGATTGCGGTCTTCGCGCTGGTCGGCTGGCCCTGGGCCAACTCGCAGACACAGGGAATGCGCGAGCGCTACGAGCGCCGCAGCGACATCGAGCGGGTCTCGCCGGGCGAGTTCCGCGAGTCTGCCGGCCGGTTGCGCGTGTTCTTCATCGACAAGGACGCGCCCGACAGCGCCACCGCCAATAACGTCTTCATCCAATCCATCGAGCGCAACCTGCAGATCATCACCTCCGCGCGAAGCGGTCACATGGAGGACGTCGATGGCAAGCGCTTTTTGCTCCTGAGCAACGGCCAGCGGCTTGAACGCTCGCTGACCGCCGAAGGCACCAAGATCAGCGAATTCCAGACCTACGGCGCCAAGGTCGGCAGCAGCGGCAGCGATTCGAACGATGCCGCGCCAGTACGCACGCGGACCACGCTGGCACTGCTGCGCGATCCGACGCGTATCAATCTGGGCGAGCTGGCATGGCGCGTCGGCATGCTGCTCGCCGGTGCCAATTTCGTGCTCCTGGCGCTCGCGCTGTCCAGCGTGAATCCACGCGTGGGCCGCAGTGGCAACTACCTCTTCGCGCTTTTCGCGTTCGTCCTCTACTACAACCTGCTCAATCTCGGCCAGAACTGGGTGAGCTCGGGCAAGTACAGCATGGGCGGATTCATGCTCGTCCTGCATGGTGGCGCCCTCCTGATCGGCCTGGCCTGGCTCATGAAGCGGCACTACAACTGGGCACTCCTGCCGGCGCTTCGCGTCCATCGCGCCCGAAAGACAAACAACGCGTGAAAACGATTCGTCGCCTCATCTACGTGGAGGTGGCGAAGGCGGTCGCCTTCGTCGCGCTCGGCTTCCTGAGCCTGTTCTTCTTCTTCGACTTCGTCGATGAACTGCAATCGATCGGTCGCCCCGAGTCGCTCGGCTACGGCGCTGGACAGGCCCTGCTCTATGTGACCCTGCTGATTCCCAGCCACCTCTACGAGTTGCTGCCCATCGCCGTGCTGATCGGAACCATCTTCGTCATGGCGCGCCTCGCGCAGAGTTCCGAATTCACGATCCTGCGAACAAGCGGCCTCGGGCCATGGCGCGCGCTTCGCGCGTTGCTCATTCTCGGGCTCGGCTTCGTCGTGCTGACCTTCGCGATCGGCGACTACATCGCTCCCGTGAGTGACCGCACCGCGCAATTGCTCAAGGTGCGCTATCAGAACGTCTACTCGCTGGTCGGCAACACCGGTGCGTGGCTCAAGGAGCGCCAGGGCGACACCTCCTATGCGGTCAATGTGGCCACCATGAGCCGCGATGGCGGCTTGAAAGAACCGCGCATCATCGAATTCGACAACAAGGGCTTCCTTGTTTCGCAGACGACCGCCGCTTCGGCGCGCGCCAACGACGGGCACTGGACGCTCATCGATGTCAGCAAGGAGGAATACGAGACGCGCGGCCCAGGCAACGCGCGCATCGTCACAACCAAGATCCCGATGGTCGAATGGCCGACCTCCCTGACGTCCGAGATGGTGTCGGTCGCGCTTCTGCGCCCCGATCGCATGCGCACGCTGGACCTGTTCGACTACATCCGCCATCTCGAAGCCAACGGGCAGACGGCACAGCGCTACGAGATCGAGTTCTGGCGCAAGGTGTTCTACCCGCTGTCATGCCTCGTGATGGTCGTGCTGGCGTTGCCGTTCGCCTACCTGCACTTCCGGCAGTCGGGCATCACGACCTATGTTTTCGTGGGCGTGATGATCGGCATCAGCTTCTTCCTGTTGAACAACGTGTTCGGTTATCTCGGCAATCTCGGCAACTGGTTGCCGTGGATCACCGCGGCCGCGCCAGGGCTGATCTATTCGGTGATGTCGCTGGGTGCCTTCACCTGGCTGGTGCTGAGACGCTAGGGTCGTTGCCATGGGACCGATTCGCGGCATCGTCCTGTTTGCGCACGGCTCGCGCGATGAGCGGTGGCGCGGGCCGGTGGAGGCTGTGGCGCGACGGGTCGCCGAGCTGGATCCGCAAGCCAGGGTCTCGTGCGCGTACCTCGAGCTGGTTCAGCCAGACCTGCGCGGTGCGGCGGAAGCCTTGATCCTTCAAGGCGCCTGCGCCATCCGGGTGCTGCCGCTTTTCCTTGGGATGGGAAGGCATGTACGCGAAGACCTCCCTCTTCTTCTCGATGACCTGCGAGCACGGCACCCTTCGGTGGAATTCACTCTGGCGGGTGCGGTTGGCGAGGAGCCCGAGGTCATCGAGCTGCTGGCGCGAAAGGCGCTCGAATCCTGAAACCCCGGTGATTTTCATAGATTCCGAAGGCATAATGAATTCCCGAATAAGACGGAATTTGTTATGAATCTTCACCAGTTCAAGTTCGTGCAAGAGGCCGTGAGGCGCAACCTCAACCTGACGGAAGCGGCCAAGGCGCTGCACACCTCGCAGCCGGGTGTGTCCAAGGCCATCATCGAACTCGAAGAAGAACTGGGCGTGGAAATCTTCGCGCGGCACGGCAAGCGGCTCAAACGCGTGACCGAACCTGGTCAACACGTGCTGGCGAGCATCGAGCTGATCATGCGCGAGGTCGGCAATCTCAAGCGGATCGGCGAACAGTTCAGCGCCCAGGACAGCGGCACCCTCTCGATCGCCACGACCCACACCCAGGCGCGCTACGTGCTGCCGGTGCCCGTCGCCAAACTGCGCGAGGCGTACCCCAAGGTCAACGTGAGCCTGCACCAGGGCTCGCCGGACCAGGTGGCGCGGATGGTGATCGACGAGATCGCCGAGATCGGAATCGCCACCGAATCGCTCTCGGACTACGCCGACCTCGTGACCATGCCCTGCTACGAGTGGCAGCACGTGCTGGTACTGCCCAAGGACCACCCGCTGGCCGCAAAGGAACGCATCACGCTCGAGGACCTCGTCAGCGAGCCGATCATCACCTACCACCCGTCGTTTACCGGCCGCACGCGCATCGACCACGCCTTTGCACACAAGAAGCTGACGCCGCGCATCGCGCTCGAGGCGATCGACTCCGACGTCATCAAGACCTACGTCCGGCTCGGGCTCGGCGTGGGGATCGTCGCCGAGATGGCGGTGCGCGACGAATCGAACAGCGACCTCGTGGTGCGTCCGATGGGCCACATCTTCGGCGTCAACATCGCGCGCGTCGCGTTCAAGCGCAGCGCCTACCTTCGCAACTTCGTCTTCAAGTTCGCCGAACTCCTTTCAGACCGGCTCGATCGCAACCTGATTGCCAAGGCTTTGAGCGGCCAGCATCAAGACTACGACCTGTGAGTACCTCCACCGTGACCGCACGCACCCCTGAAGTCCAGACCAAGCTGCCCGCCGTGGGCACCACCATCTTCACCGTCATGTCGGCGCTGGCCGTCGAGAAGAACGCGGTGAATCTCGGGCAAGGATTCCCCGATTTCGGCTGTGATCCGAAGCTGCTGCAGGCGGTGACCGACGCCATGGCTGCCGGCCACAACCAGTACCCGCCGATGCCCGGGATCCTTCCGCTGCGGCAGGCGATCGCATCGAAGATCTCCGCGCTGTACGGCCACAGCTACGACCCGCAGAGCGAGATCACCATCACGGCAGGCGCGACGCAAGCCATCATCACCGCCATCCTTGCGGTAGTCCGTCCGGGCGACGAAGTGATCGTGCTGGAGCCCTGCTACGACAGCTACGTCCCCAACATCGATCTCGCGGGTGGCAAGGTGATCCGCGTGCCACTCACGCCGGGCACGTTTCGGCCTGACTTCGACAAGATCGCCGCGGCGCTCACGCCCCGCACCCGCGCGATCATCATCAACACGCCGCACAACCCGAGCGCCACCGTCTGGACCGAAGCCGAGATGCGCTGCCTCGAGGAACTCCTCGCGCCGACCGACGTGCTGGTTATCAGCGACGAGGTCTACGAGCACATGGTCTATGCCGGTGCAAAGCACGAAAGCGCCGCACGCTTTCCGGGCCTGGCAGCGCGCACCTTCATCGTGAGCAGCTTTGGCAAGACCTACCACGTCACCGGCTGGAAGGTGGGCTACGTTGCCGCGCCGGCGCCGCTGACCGCGGAATTCCGCAAGGTCCATCAGTTCAACGTGTTCACGGTGAACACGCCGATGCAGCATGCGCTGGCGAACTTCATGGCCAACCCGGCGCCCTATCTCGATCTCCCGGCCTTCTACCAGCGCAAGCGCGACCTCTTCGCCGAAGGACTCTCGAAGACGCGGCTCAAGCTGCTGCCTAGCGCGGGCACCTATTTCCAATGCGTCGACATCAGCGAGGTCAGCGACCTCAACGAATCCGATTTCTGCCAATGGCTCACGAGTGAAATCGGCGTGGCTGCGATTCCGTTGTCGGCCTTCTACGGGGACGGCTTCGACCAGCGAGTGGTGCGCTTCTGCTTCGCCAAGAAGGACGAAACGCTCCACAACGCCCTCGAACGGCTGGCCCGGCTCTGACAAAGACGGTAGGAGAGTCCTGACCGCCGGAGGGGGTGCCTTCCGGCGATGGATTCGACGCCCTGCCTCGACCATGGACTCCTCGGTTGATTCCGCCCAAGGAGAAGTCCATGTCACTTTCGTTGATTCTGCTGATCGTCCTGGTCCTGCTACTCATCGGCGCGCTGCCGACCTGGGGCTACAGCAACAGCTGGGGATACGGTCCGAGCGGCGGCCTGGGCTTGGTGCTCGTGGTCGTGGTCGTGCTGCTCCTCATGGGGCGGATATAGCGCCCGCTTCCTTCGCATGACATGCGAACTGCCCGCTCCGGCGGGCTTTTTCATGCGCACCAAAGCCGCTCAACTCTCTAGCTGTACCCAGAGCTTGTCTAGCCGCTTCAAGCTCACGGGTTGCGGCGTTCGCAACTCCTGCGCGAAGAAGCTCACCCGCAACTCTTCCAGAAGCCAGCGGAATTCACCCATCCGCTCATCGACAGCCCCCTTGCGCTCCGCGAGCAAGCGCCAGTAGCGCTGCTCCTGCGGGCGAAGCTCGGCGAGCCGCTGGGCATCACGGTCGGGGTCGGCACGGAGCTTGTCGAGGCGAAGCGTGATCGCCTTGAGATACCGCGCGAAATGCTGAAGACGCGGCCAGGGTGTGTCGACCAGAAAGCGCTTGCCGACGAGCCGCTGCAACTGCTGCAGCGCATCGCCCGTGGCCGTCGGCTGGATCTTGGTGTCCTTGATCTTGCGTGCCGCCACGGCGTACTCCGCGAGGATCACACCGGCAAGGCGCGCAACCTCGTTCGCGATCAGTGTCAGCCGGCCGCGCCCTTCTTCCACCCGGCGCTTGAACCCGCCCTCGTCGGTTGGCAACGGGTCTTGCAGGAAAGCGCGGTCGAGCGCGACATCGACGATCTGCGCGCGCAATTCCTCCAGCGTGCCGAGCGGCATGAAGGCCACGGCCATCTTCTGCAGGTCGGGGATGTTCTTCTCGAGGTACTTGAGGGCGTCCCTGATCTGCAGGGCGAAGAGCCGCCGCAGGCCGATCCGATGCTTGGCCGCGGCGACGGCGGGCTCGTCGAAGACTTCGATGGTGACGGCATCGCCGCCGTCGACCAGCGCCGGGAAGCCGATCAGCGACTGCGAGCCACGCCGCACTTCCATCAGCTCCGGCAACTCGCCGAATGTCCACGCGGTGTAGCGCTGACCTGCGGGCGCGGCAGCCGCCGGCGCTTCCGCCGCCTTTGCGGGTCGTTCGTCACGCTGCTTGCCCGTCGCAGCGGCCTGCGCTTCCGGCGCCTTCTTCACATTGAGGCCCGCGAGCGCCTGGAACGCTCCGCGGGCTTGCGCACCGAGCTCTGCCTTCAACGCCCCGAGGCTGCGACCCATGCCGAGCTGTCGTCCGTGCTCGTCCACCACCCGCAGGTTCATGAACAGGTGCGGCGGCAGCATGTCCAGCTTGAAATCCGTGCGCTTCACATCGAGGCTGGTTTCCTCGCGCACGCGCTTGAGCAGTGCGTCCGCCAGCGATCCGTGTCCGAACATTTCGGGCGAGCCGAACACCTCGCCAAGGCGCGATGCGGTTTCCGGCAGCGGCACCAGTCGCGCGCGCGGCTTCTGCGGCAGGCTCTTCAGGAGCGCCTGGATCTTGTCCTTGAGCATGCCGGTCACTAGCCACTCGCAGCGCTCCTCGCTGACCTGGTTCAGCACGAATAGCGGCACCGTGACGGTGAGCCCGTCCTTGGCATCGCCGGGTTCGTGCAGATAGGTGGCCGCGCAATCGACGCCGCCGAGTCGCAGCGTCGGCGGAAACGCCTGCGTCGTGATGCCGGCCGCCTGATGGCGCATGAGCTCATCGCGCGTCAGATAGAGCAGCCGGGGCGCTTCCTTCGACTGATTGCGATACCAGCTCTCGAAGCCCTGGCCGCTCGCGATATCCGCCGGCACCTGGGCGTCATAGAAGGCGTAGATCAACTCGTCGTCGACCAGCACGTCCTGACGGCGCGACTTGTGTTCCAGCGCTTCGACCTCGCGCACCAGCTTGCGGTTGGCCGCGAGGAACGGCAGCTTGCTCTCCCACTGCCCGCCAACGAGCGCCTCGCGAACAAATATCTCTCGCGCCGCCGCCGGATCGACCCGGCTGAAGTCCACGCGGCGCCCGCTGTACACCACCAGCCCGTAGAGCGTGGCGCGTTCGAGCGCGGCGACCTGCGCGCCCTTCTTTTCCCAGTGCGGATCGAGCAGCTGCTTCTTCAGCAGATGCCCTCCAACCTGTTCGAGCCACTGCGGTTCGATGTTGGCGATACCGCGTCCGAAGAGGCGCGTGGTCTCGACCAGTTCCGCGCAGACGATCCACCGCCCGGGCTTCTTCTTCAGATGCGCACCGGGGTGCCGGTAGAACTTGATGCCGCGCGCTCCGAGATACGCCTCGTCGTCCTCGAGCTTCCAGCCGATGTTGCCCAGCAAGCCCGACAGCATCGACATATGCAGCGCGTCGTAAGTCGCCGGCTGCGTGTTGATGCGCCATTTGTGCTCCGTCACCACGGTCAGAAGCTGCGAGTGGATGTCGCGCCACTCGCGCACCCGGCGCACGTTGATGAAGTTCTGGCGCAGCAACTGTTCGTACTGCCGGTTGCTGAGCTTGTGGGTGTCGCCGTGGCCGCCGCGCCCCTCGTGGATCCACTTCCACAGCCTCAGATAACCGCTGAACTCGCTTCGGTCGTCGTCGAACTTCGAGTGGGCCTGGTCTGCCTGCTGCTGCGCTTCCAGCGGGCGGTCGCGCACGTCCTGCACCGACAGCGCGCTGGCGATCACCAGCACCTCTTCGAGCGCACCGCGCGAACGCGCCTCCAGGATCATCCGACCGACGCGCGGATCGAGCGGCAGCTTCGACAGCTCCAAGCCGGTCGGGGTGAGCTCGTTCTCGTCATCGACCGCGCCAAGCTCGTTGAGCAATTGATAGCCGTCGGCGATCGCGCGCCGCTGCGGCGCTTCGAGAAACGGAAATCGCTCGACATCGCCCAAGTGCAGCGACTTCATCCGCAGGATGACGCCAGCGAGCGACGAACGCAGGATTTCGGGGTCGGTGAAGCGCGGCCGGCCTTCGAAGTCCTTCTCGTCGTAGAGCCGGATGCAGATGCCGTTCGCCACCCGCCCGCAGCGACCAGCGCGCTGGTTGGCCGCGGCCTGGCTGATCGGCTCGACCAGCAATTGCTCGACCTTGCTGCGGAAGCTATAGCGCTTCACGCGCGCAGTGCCGGCGTCGATCACATAGCGGATGCCCGGCACGGTCAGCGAGGTTTCGGCAACGTTGGTGGCCAGCACGATCCGTCGGCCGGTATGCCCGTCGAAGATGCGGTCCTGCTCGGCCTGCGACAGCCGCGCAAACAGCGGCAGCACTTCGGCGCTGCGCATCACGGGCTGGTGGCTCAGGTGCTTGCGCAGATGATCTGCCGCCTCGCGGATCTCGCGCTCGCCAGGGAGGAAGACAAGAATGTCGCCGGCGTTGTGCGGGTCGCGCCAGAGCTCGTCGACGCCGTCCGCGATGGCGTCGTTCAGGTCGTAGTCGCGCGATTCCTCGAAAGGCCGGTAGCGCTGTTCGACCGGAAACGTGCGCCCGGACACCATGATCGTCGGCGCCGACCCCTTCACCGACGCGAAGTGCTGCGCGAAGCGATCGGCATCGATCGTCGCCGAAGTGACGATCACCTTCAGGTCTGGCCGGCGCGGCAGGATTTCCTTCAGGTACCCCAGCAGGAAGTCGATGTTGAGCGAACGTTCGTGCGCCTCGTCGATGATCAGCGTGTCGTAGGCCTTGAGCAGCGGATCGGCCTGCGTCTCGGCGAGCAGGATGCCGTCCGTCATCAGCTTGACCGAAGCATCGCGCGAGAGGCGGTCCTGGAAGCGGACCTTGAAGCCGACCACCTCGCCCAGCGACGTCTTCAGCTCTTCGGCAATGCGCTTGGCGACCGACGACGCCGCGATCCGCCGCGGTTGCGTGTGGCCGATAAGCCGGCCCTTGCCGGGCGGCGCGTTCAGCTTGCCGCGCCCGAGCGCCAGCGCGATCTTGGGCAACTGCGTGGTCTTGCCCGAACCCGTCTCGCCGCAGACGATGACCACCTGATGCGCCTCCATGGCGGCCATGATTTCGTCGCGCCGGGCCGACACCGGCAGGGATTCTGGAAACTCGATTCGAAGTGGGGACGAAGACAAGGCGGGCAGTTCGGGGAAAATCCGCAATTATCTTGCGACCGGCCTCCTTCGACCCCTACCCCCGCCAATGTCCACCGTCTTCAATTTCACCTTCGTCCCCTGGTTCCGCTCGGTGGCGCCTTACATCCACACGCATCGCGGCAAAACTTTCGTAGTCGCCCTGGCCGGCGAGGCGATTGCGGCGGGCAAGCTGCAAAGCATCGCGCAGGACCTCGCGCTTATCCAGAGCATGGGCGTCAAGGTCGTGCTGGTGCATGGCTTTCGGCCGCAGGTGAACGAGCAGCTCCGCGCCAAGGGCCACGAGGCGAAGTACTCGCACGGCATGCGCATCACCGACGAGGTCGCGCTCGACTGCGCCCAGGAGGCCGCCGGCCAGCTCCGCTACGAGATCGAGGCCGCGTTCAGCCAGGGCCTACCGAACACGCCGATGGCCGGCTCCACGGTGCGCATGATTTCCGGCAATTTCATTACCGCGAGGCCGGTCGGCGTGGTCGATGGCATCGATTTCCAGCATTCGGGGCTGGTGCGCAAGGTGGATGCCGCTGGCATCCGCCGCGGGCTGGACTTCGGCGCGATGGTGCTGATGTCGCCCTTCGGCTTTTCGCCCACCGGCGAGGCGTTCAACCTCACCATGGAAGAAGTCGCGACCAGCGTGGCGATCTCCATTCAAGCGGACAAGCTGATCTTCCTGACCGAGATTCCCGGCATTGCGCAGGATGCCAGCCAGCCGATCAGTGACGACAACCCGATCGACACCGAGCTTCCCCTCGATGCGGCGAAGAAGCTCCTCGGCTCCCTGGCGCCTGCCCAGCGTCCGACGGACACGGCCTTCTACCTCCAGCACTGCGTGAAGGCATGCGAAGCGGGCGTCGAACGCAACCACATCATCCCTTTCAGCGTCGACGGCTCGCTGCTGCTCGAGATCTACGTGCACGACGGCATCGGCACCATGGTGATCGACGAGAAGCTCGAATCGCTTCGCGAAGCCACGGCCGACGACATCGGCGGCATCATTCAGCTCATTGAGCCCTTCGAGCGCGACGGCACGCTGGTGAAGCGCAGCCGCACCGAGATCGAGCGCGACATCGGCCAATACACCGTGATCGAGCACGATGGCGTGATCTTCGGCTGCGCGGCGCTCTATCCCTACCCCGAAGCCAAGACCGCGGAGATGGCAGCACTCACGGTGTCGCCGCAATCACAGGCGCAGGGCGACGGGGAACGCATCCTGAAACGCATCGAGCACCGCGCCAAGGCGCAGGGGCTGGACAGCATCTTCGTGCTCACCACGCGCACCATGCACTGGTTCCTCAAGCGAGGCTTCCAGCAGGTGAACCCCGACTGGCTGCCCGAGGCGCGCAAGCGAAAGTACAACTGGGATCGCAAGAGCCAAGTGCTGGTCAAGAAGCTCTGATCGATTCGCAAGGCCCTACCGACGAGGAGAAGACGATGTTTCCGTGGCTCTGGTTCTGGTCCCCGGTGTTTCATCTCCCCTTCAGCGGCAGCGTCGCGCAGCAGATCGAGCCAGACACGAACTGGTTCTTCGCGGGCATACCCCAGCAGGCGGGCAATGGCCGGCTTGAGAAGAAAGCATTCGAAGTCGCCAGCTACGGGCGCCAACTGGGCTGGATCACCGAAGTCCTGCTGGCCGCGAAAGGCTCCGACGCCGTCGCGCCCGCCAAGGCCGAGGCGTCGCTGCAGAAGCTCCAGGCCGCATACCGCGAGATCGAAGCTGTCAAGAAAGAGAGCCGTGTCGAACTGGCCGATGCAGCCATCGCCGCGCTCGACAAGCTGCGCGAAGCCGACCCGGCCGCGCACGAAATGCTGATCCTCTCGATACAGGCCGGTCTCCAGGCGGCGGCACCGCTGCTCGGCCACGATAATTCGCCTCCATGAATCCCTTGCTCGCCAAACTGCAGCCGTACCCCTTCGAGCGGCTGCGACAACTCTTCGCGGGCGTCACGCCGAATCCACAGTACACGCCCATCAGCCTGGGCATCGGCGAGCCCAAGCATCCGACGCCCGAGTTCATCAAGGAGGCGCTGTCCTCCAGCCTCGGCGCCCTCGCTGTCTACCCGGCCACGGCGGGCGACCTGAAACTGCGCCAGTCCTTCACCGGCTGGCTGGAGACGCGCTATGGGTTGAGCCTCGATCCGGCGACGCAAGTGCTGCCGGTCAACGGGTCGCGCGAGGCGCTCTTCGCGCTGGCGCAGACGGTGGTCGATGCCAGCAAGTCGCCCACGCCTGTGGTGATGTCGCCCAATCCGTTCTATCAAATCTATGAAGGCGCGGCCTTTTTGACCGGTGCCGAGCCGTATTACGTGCCGAGCGTGCCATCGCGCAATTTCGCGGTGGACTGGGACAGCGTGCCGGATGAGGTCTGGGCACGCACCCAGCTCGTCTTCGTCTGCTCGCCCGGCAATCCGACCGGCGCGGTGATGCCGCTGGACGAGTGGAAGAAGCTCTTCGCGCTCTCGGACCGTCACGGCTTCGTCATCGCCGCCGACGAGTGCTACAGCGAGATCTACTTCCGCGAGGAGCCGCCGCTGGGCGGGCTCGAAGCTGCGGCCAAGCTCGGGCGCAGCGACTTCCGCAACCTGATCGCGCTGACCTCGCTTTCCAAGCGAAGCAATGTGCCCGGGCTGCGCAGCGGCTTCGTCGCGGGCGACGCGTCCATCATCAAGTCGTTCCTGCTGTATCGCACCTACCACGGGAGCGCGATGAGCGGCACCGTCGCGGCGGCCAGCATCGCGGCGTGGAACGACGAAAAGCATGTCGTCGAGAATCGCGCGCAATATCGCGCCAAGTTCGCGGCCGTCACGCCGCTGCTGGAGCCGGTGCTCGACGTTCGCCTGCCTGACGCCAGCTTCTACCTCTGGGCGGGTGTTCCCTCCTCGTGGCAGGGGGACGACCAGGCCTTCGCCCGCGAGCTCTACGCTCAATACAATGTGACGGTGCTGCCCGGCAGCTATCTCGCCCGCAACGTGGCCGGCAGCAATCCGGGACGCGGACGCATCCGGATGGCGCTGGTCGCCGACACCGCCGAGTGCACCGAAGCCGCGCAACGCATCGTCCAATTCATCCAGAACCGAGTTCTTCCATGACCCAACAACTCCAGCAGACCATCGACGCAGCGTGGGAAGACCGCGCCAATATCTCCGCCTCCAGCGCTCCGAAGGAAGTGCGCGACGCCGTCGAGCACGTGATCGCCGAACTCAATAACGGCAGCCTGCGCGTCGCCACGCGCGAAGCCGTTGGCCAGTGGACCGTGCACCAGTGGATCAAGAAGGCCGTGCTGCTGTCGTTCCGTCTCAAGGACAACGAGCAGATGCAAGCCGGCTCGCTCGGCTTCTATGACAAGGTGCCGACAAAGTTCTCGCACCTGTCGGCCGGCGAACTGAAGGACGCAGGCGTCCGCATCGTGCCCCCCGCCGTCGCGCGCCGCGGCAGCTACATCGCCAAGGGCGCGGTGCTGATGCCCTCCTACGTGAACATCGGCGCCTACGTCGGCGAAAACACCATGGTCGACACCTGGGCCACCGTCGGCTCGTGTGCCCAGATCGGCGCCAACGTGCACCTTTCGGGTGGCGTCGGCATCGGCGGCGTGCTCGAACCGCTGCAGGCCGGCCCGACCATCATCGAGGACAACTGCTTCATCGGCGCCCGCTCCGAAGTGGTCGAAGGCGTGGTGATCGAGGAAAACTCGGTGCTGTCGATGGGCGTCTACATCGGCCAGAGCACGCCGATCTACGACCGCGCCACCGGTGAAGTCACCTATGGCCGTGTGCCCGCCGGATCGGTTGTGATCAGCGGCACGTTGCCCAAGGACAACGGCCGGTACAGCCTGTACGCCGCCATCATCGTGAAGCGTGTCGACGCGCAAACCCGCGCCAAGACTTCGCTGAACGAGCTGCTGCGCGACTGATGAAGCAGTCGGCCGTCTGAGGGGGCGGCCGTCAACGACAAGCCTATTCACATCACCAAAGAGGAGAGCCGATGAACACGATGGAGCGAATTCTTCGCTTGATGGCCGAACGCAAGGCCTCCGACATCTACCTATCGGCCAACTCCCCGGCGCAGATTCGCATCAATGGCAACTGCATGCCGATCAATGCGCAGATCCTGCCGTCCGACGCGCCCCTGAGCCTCCTCGCCGAAGTGGTGCACGAGAGCCGCATCGCCGAGCTGGAACGCACCGGCGAACTCAACATGGCAATCGCGCTCGAAGGCGCAGGCAACTTCCGGATCAGCGCGATGCGCCAGCGCGGCACCTACGCCGTCGTGGTGCGCCATATCGCTTCGGTCATTCCGGCCTTCGACGACCTGAACCTGCCCGAGATTCTCAAGACGCTGGTGATGGAGAAGCGCGGCCTTATTCTCATGGTGGGCTCCACGGGCGCCGGCAAGAGCACGACGCTCGCCTCGATGCTCGACTACCGCAACGAGAACGCGACCGGCCACATCCTGACTGTGGAAGAGCCGATCGAATTCACCTTCACCAACAAGAAGTCGCTGGTGAACCAGCGTGACGTCGGCAGTGACACGCAATCGCTGCAGATCGCGCTCAAGAACGCTTTGCGCCAGGCGCCCGACGTGATCCAGATCGGCGAAATCCGCGATCGCGAGACGATGACCGCCGCCATCGCCTACGCCCAGTCGGGCCACCTCTGCGTGGCCACGCTGCACGCCAACAACAGCTATCGCGCGCTGAATCGCATCCTGAGCTTTTACCCGGTGGAAGTGCGCCCCACGCTCCTCGGAGACCTCAGCGGCGCGTTACGCGCGGTCGTCGCCCAGCGCTTGCTGCGGACGCCCAACGGGGCGCGCGTGCCGGCCCTCGAGGTCATGCTCAACACTGCGCTGATCGCCGAACACATCGGCAAGGGCGATTTCACCGCGGTCAAGGAAGCCATGGAGCAATCGATGGCTGAGGGGTCGCAGACCTTCGAGGAAGACATCGCCCGGCTGATCACCGAAAATCTGGTCACCCGCGAGGAAGGGCTGGCGCAAGCCGATTCGCCCACCAACCTGATGTGGCGCCTGCAGAACCGCAAGGCGCCTTCCACGCCCAACGAAGATCGCTCCTTCCTCGAACAGACCGAGGAACCCACTTTCACGGACATCACGCTCGACGTGCGTCTGTGAGCCAACTGCCCTTTCGATGTCCCGAACGCTCCAGCTTGCCGAACAACTGATTTCCCGACCCTCGGTCACCCCTGACGACGGGGGGTGCCAGGGGATCCTTGGCGAGCGGCTGGCGCGGCTGGGATTCAAGCTCGAGACGATCGAAAGCGGTCCGGCAGATTTCCGGGTCACCAACCTTTGGGCCGTGCGCGCGGGCGTAGCCGGCGCTGAAAGCCGGACCATCGCCTTCGCCGGACACACCGACGTGGTTCCGACCGGCCCACTCGAACAGTGGACCAGCCACCCTTTCACGCCCACCCACCGCGACGGCAAGCTCTACGGCCGCGGCGCGTGCGACATGAAGACCTCGCTAGCGGCGTTTGTCGTGGCCATCGAGGAATTCCTCGCCGCGACGCCCAACCCGCGACTGTCGCTCGCGCTGCTGCTGACCAGCGATGAGGAAGGCCCGGGCGTCGACGGCACGGTGATCGTCTGCAATGCCCTGGCGGCACGCGGCGAACGCATCGACTACTGCATCGTCGGCGAGCCGACCGCCGTGGAGCGCTGCGGCGACATGATCAAGAACGGACGCCGCGGCACCATGAGCGGCAAGCTGACGATCAAGGGCGTGCAAGGCCATATCGCGTATCCGCACCTCGCCAGGAACCCTGTGCACCAGTTCGCCCCTGCCTTGGCCGAACTGGTGGCAATCAACGATGCTGGTGGCTGGGACGCCGGCAATGAGTATTTCCAGCCAACGAGCTGGCAGATCAGCAACATCCACGCTGGCACCGGCGCCAGCAACGTCATCCCTGGCTCGGCCGTCATCGATTTCAACTTCCGGTTCTCGACCGAGTCGACGCCGGAATCGCTGCAGCAGCGCGTGCATCAGGTGCTCGACGGCCACGGGCTCGACTACACGCTCGCCTGGACGATCGGCGGCCTGCCCTTCCTGACCAAACCGGGCGAACTGGTCGCGGCGGTCCAGCAGGCGATCCGCGATGAAACCGGCATCGAGACCGAACTGTCGACCAGTGGCGGCACCAGCGACGCGCGATTCATCGCCAAGATCTGCAAGCAGGTCGTCGAACTGGGGCCAACCAACGCCAGCATCCACAAGATCGACGAGCACATCGCGGTCGCCGAAATCGACCCGCTCAAGAACATCTATCGCCGCACGCTGGACAGGCTCGAAGCACTGCTTCACGTATGAGCACGGTGATTCAACTTGTCGAGGCCGGCGCGCAGCAGCTGGCCGATGCCGGTGTTTCCTTCGGCCACGGGACGACCAACGCCTTCGATGAAGCCGCGTGGCTCGTGCTGTGGCGCCTGGGCCTGCCGCTCGATGATCTCGACGGCGTCGCCGAGCGTGAGGTGTCACCCGCGGACGCGGCGCGTGTATCGGCGTTGCTCGACCAGCGCATCCAGATGCGCAAGCCCGCCGCGTACCTCACCAAGGAAGCATGGCTCCAGGGCGTGCCGTTCTACGTCGACGAGCGCGCGATCGTGCCGCGCAGCTTCATTGCCGAACTGCTGGCCGATGGCTCCATCGACCCGTGGCTCAGCGAGCGGACGCGCAATGTGCTCGACCTGTGTACCGGCAACGGCAGCCTCGCGGTTCTGGCGGCAATGACTTATCCGGATGTGTCCGTCGATGCGGCGGACATTTCGACCGAGGCACTTGAAGTCGCGGCAATCAACGTCACGCGCCATGAGCTCGATGCCCGGGTCACGCTCCTCCAATCGGATGGGCTCGCCACGGTACGCGGGCCGTATGACCTCATCCTCTGCAATCCGCCTTACGTGAACGCGCAGAGCATGAGCGAACTCCCGGCCGAATACCGCGCCGAACCCGAACTGGCGCTCGCCGGCGGCACCGACGGGATGGATTTCATCCGTCAGCTATTCGCCGATGCGCCCGCGCGGATGAGCGAGTCTGCCGTGCTGGTGCTTGAAATCGGGAACGAGCGCGAGCACTTC
The DNA here is from genome assembly GCA_017744935.1 of Variovorax sp. GTDB lineage: Bacteria > Pseudomonadota > Gammaproteobacteria > Burkholderiales > Burkholderiaceae_C > Variovorax. The sequence continues at coordinate 71,743 of JAGIAI010000032.1, read as the reverse complement.
GAAACGGCCTTTCCGAAGCTCGAAGTGGTGTGGCTCCCCACAAGCGCCGGCGACGACCAGGTGCTGCTGGTGCCGCGCGAATCCCTGTTGTAGAAATTCCCCCGCCCCGCCGCATTGGCGGGCAATGCCATGATCACCCTCAAGAACGTCATCCTGCGCCGCAGCGCCAAAGTGCTGCTCGACGGCGCCAGCGTCACCATCAACCCCGGCGAGAAGGTCGGGCTGGTGGGGCGCAATGGAGCGGGCAAGTCGACCTTGTTCGCGCTCTTCAACGGCACGCTGCACGAAGACGGCGGCGATTTTTCGATGCCGAAGCAATGGCGCATGGCACAGGTCGCTCAGAACATGCCCGAAACCGACGAATCGGCGACCGATTTCGTCGTCACCGGCGACACCCGGCTGGTCGAGTTGCGTGAAGCACTCGCCGTCGCCGAGGCCGGGCACGAGGCCAACCCCGACGATGCCGAGCTGGGCATGGCCCTCGCCCACGCGTACACCGACCTTGCCGATGCCGGGGAGCACGACGCCGTGCCCCGCGCGCAGGCGCTGATCCTCGGCCTGGGCTTCAAGCCGCACGAACTCGACCAGCCGGTCAACAGCTTCTCGGGCGGTTGGCGCATGCGCCTGCAGCTTGCGCGTGCGCTGATGTGTCCGAGCGACCTGCTCCTGCTCGACGAACCCACCAATCACCTGGACCTGGACGCCCTCGTCTGGCTCGAGGCATGGCTGCAGAAGTACGCCGGCACGATGATCGTAATCAGCCACGACCGGGAGTTCCTCGACGCCGTGACCGACGTGACGCTGCATATTGAGCACGCTCGCCTGAACCGCTACGGTGGTAACTACAGTGCCTTCGAGACGCTGCGCGCCCAGCAACTGGAGCTCCAGCAGGCCGCCTTCGCCAAGCAGCAGGACAAGATCGCCCACCTGCAGAAGTTCATCGACCGCTTCAAGGCCAAGGCCAGCAAGGCCAAGCAGGCGCAGAGCCGGGTCAAGGCGCTTGAGCGCATGGAAAAGGTTGCGCCGCTGCTGGCGGAAGCCGATTTCAGCTTCGAATTCAAAGAGCCGGGCAACATCCCGAACCCGATGCTGACGATCAGCGACGGCAGCTTCGGCTATCAGTCCGAGGACGAGCCGACCAAGATCATCCTGCGCGGCGTGAACCGGTCGGTACTGGCCGGGCAGCGCATCGGGATCCTGGGCGCCAACGGCCAGGGCAAATCAACGCTGGTCAAGACCATCGCCCGCGACATGGGCGCGATTGCCGGGACGATCACCGAGGGCAAAGGCCTCAACATCGGCTACTTCGCGCAGCAGGAGCTGGACGTGCTCCGGCCTCAGGACACGCCGCTCGAACACATGGTTCGACTTGCACGCGAACTCGGCGCCGCGGCCAAAGAGCGCACCGGTGAGCAGGATCTGCGGGGTTTCCTCGGCAGCTTCAACTTCAGCGGCGACATGGTGAAGCAGGCGGTCGGCACGATGAGCGGCGGCGAGAAGGCGCGGCTGGTGCTCGCGATGATGGTCTGGCAGCGCCCCAACCTCCTCCTGCTCGACGAACCGACCAACCATCTGGACCTCGCGACCCGCGAGGCCTTGGCGGTGGCGCTCAACGAGTTCGAAGGCACGCTCATGCTGGTAAGCCACGACCGGGCGCTGCTCCGCTCGGTGTGCGACGAGTTCTGGCTCGTCGGCCGAGGTGTGGTCGGCGACTTCGATGGCGACCTGGATGACTACCAGCGCTATCTGCTGGAAGAGGCACGGCGACTTCGCGAAGAAGCCAAGGTCGCAATGAATGCCGCGCCCATCGAGCCTGTCCCCGCCGCGCAGGAAGCGCCCCCAGCCGGAAAGAACCAGCGTCGACAGGATGCGCAAGACCGCCAGCAGCGCAACGAGCGCGCCAAGCCCCTGAAGCGAGAGCTCGCCCAGATCGACCAGCGGCTGGCCGACGCTGGTATCGAGAAGACAGCCATCGAAGCGCGTCTGGCAAAGCCGCTGCCAGCGCCCGAGATCGCCGAAGCCGGCAAGCGACTGAAGGCGCTGAACGACGAGATCGAGCAGCTCGAGGAGCGCTGGCTGGATTTGTCCGATCAGCTCGAAGCGCTCGCCTGAGTCTGATAAGGTGCGGACATGCCGTCCGCCGTCGAACTTGCACAAGGCGATCCCGAGCTTATCGCCGCGATCCGTCGCAGTCGGCGGCTGCTCAGCCGTAAGGCGATGATGGCAGCCGCGGTTGGTGCGGTTCCGGTGCCGGGCCTGGACTGGGCAGCCGACGCGACGCTGCTGTCACGGGTCATCCCGCAGATCAGCGCCGAGTTCGGCCTTTCCGTCACGCAGCTCGACCGACTCGCTCCGTACGACCGCGAGCGCATCCAGAAAGCCGCTGGCGCCGTCGGTGCACTGCTGGTCGGCCGACTGGTGACACGGGAACTGTTGATCAAGCTCGCGCGCCACGCCGGCGTCAAGCTGACCGCTCAGCAGGCAGCGAAATACGTACCCATCGTCGGTCAGGCTGTTTCGGCCACGCTGAGCTATGCCGCTCTTCGCGCGCTCGGCGAAATGCACATCAAGGACTGTGTGAAGGTGGCGCAGTCCGTCCGCCACCTGCTCCCCTCGCCAATCACGGGACCGGAGCCCCGTCCAGAGCCCGAGCGCTCCTCCCCGTTGAGTGGCGCCTGGCACCGGCTTCGGCTGCGCCAGAGCGAATGAGCCACTTATCCATGCTGACCTGTTGGACTAGCACGACAGTGAAAATTACGCAATTGAGCGAACGGGGGATAATGCGCAAGCTCAAGCAGAGCCAGAGGCTCAATAGCAAGAGCTGGGGTGTGGGGTCAAGCAAGGTTTTTCCGCGCGATGAAGACGGAGGAGCGGAAGATGAATGAGACAGATCTTGCAGCGTCGGTAGAGCGATTGATGGCTCGAGTCGACTACTACCTGCATTGCGAACTCGACGAAGAATACGACCATGACAGGCCGGATACGGCGCGTCGCCTGCTCGAAGCAGCGCTTCGACAGGAACTGATCCGCGCCGGTGCCGTCGGGCTCGTGAGCAGCATGTCGGGCTCCCGACAGCCATCGATGCATGACAATGACGCTCCCGCATGACTGACATCTGAAAAGGCCGCCTCCGCGGCCTTTTTTCTTGGTCCGGCCTCCATCCCGGACTGAACCGGATTTGGGCGCACCTCAATCAGGGTGTAAGCTGGCTGCGTGAAACCACACCTTCCCCTCATTGCTCTCGCCTGCTTCGCCTTGCTGGCGCCCGAGATTGCTGCTGCAGCGTCGTCCTCGAACAAATCGAGGTCCTGCAATTGGGACCGGCAGACCGGCCGCATGATCTGCAAGCGACGCCCGTCTACGCCAAGTACCCCGGAAACGCCGCCCAAGCCGCAGTCGGACAGTCCTCCGGCGCCTGGCTCGTCCTCGTAGAGCGAGGATGATCTGCAAGGTGATGCACACGCCCCATGGTGGCCGGCGTGGCCTCGCAGATTGGCGCTCAGGCTCGTCCTGTTCCTTGAGACCGAGGCGCTAGCGCATTTCAAGGAAGAGGGGCGCGCGCACAGCGAAGGGCAAGCTCATAGTTCCCCGCATGAAATGCAGTGTTTGCGGTGGCACGGCCTTTACCAGTGGGGCCGTCTTGTGGGACCGCCTCATCGCCGAGTGGCAACTCTCTCGCTCGGAAGCTGACTATGTGGACCGCCAGCAGGGCGAGATCTGCAACTCTTGCGGATCGAACCTGCGCTCGATCGCGTTGGGCGACGCGGTCCGATCATTCCTTGGCACGCGCGCACCGCTGCGAGAAGCCGTGCACACCGCCGCAGGTCGTAGCCTGGCCATCTTGGAGATCAACGAGGCTGGAATGTTGACGCCGGTGCTCCGCGAGTTTGGTGGCTACGTGTTTGGAGCCTATCCCGAAGTCGATATGCATGCCCTCCCTTTTGCGGACAGCACGTTCGACATCGTGATCCACTCGGACACCTTGGAGCATGTCCCGAACCCGGTGCATGCGCTGGCCGAATGCCGCAGAGTCTTGAAGCCCGGCGGAGCTCTCTGCTTCACGGTTCCGATCATCGTTGGTCGAATGACCCGCGATCGTGCTGGTCTGCCGAAGAGCTATCACGGCAACCCTAGCACGGCAACGGATGATCTTGTCGTCCGGACCGAGTTCGGAGCAGACGCATGGACCTATGTGATGGAAGCCGGGTTTGAGCGCGTCAATATCCATTCAGTCGGCTACCCGGCGGCGACGGCTTTCGCGGCGTACCGCGACTAAAGAAAAAGCCTCCAGCCGAATACGGGGGCTCCCAGCAGTGCGAGTGTTTAGCGGGCCTATTGACTGGTAGGACGTACTGGATTCGAACCAGTGACCAACGGATTAAAAGAGGGACGCAGCGGCTATACGCGTTGTTATGAAAACGTAGATAAGTCTATGTCAGATATAGGAAAACTGGCAATTTCGGTCGGCCCCTGAATTGCTCAAAATATGGGCAAATATGGCAGTTTTTGGGCTGTCATTACCCAAATCATCACCGGAAATTTGCTTAATTTTTGGGCAGCATCAGGCATCGCCGCCTCCCCAGTCCGCCGAGCAGGGGTGGCCCGTGGCGAGGGGGGGCGGGGCGACCAGAAACGCGAGCGAAGCGGAAACCTAGCGCCTCTCCCGACCGCAGATTTTTTTCCGCTAAAAAAGCGCGCGGCCGGCGCCCGAGATGGGCGCCGGAGCGGCCCCTGCGCCCTCGCGTGCTCCGCGTCCATCGCCGTCGATGCGTGCAGCACCCGCCACCATGATCCGCATCACGAGCGCATCGGCGACCCCTTGCTTCCCATCGATCACCGCCGCCACCATCTCCGGGCATCATTGAGCAACCTCGGCATTGGTCAGGGGCTGACGGATGACCATTCCGACTCGGCCCCCTTAAAGGCGTCGGAGTGAAACAGATTTACGATGCCGATAGTCATCATAGGAGCACGGAACGTGAGCAAGCTGGAAGAAGCCTTGGAAGCCATGGACGAACTTCTCAAGTACAGCAATGCGCTCAACGCTAAGCTCAGTGCGCTGGAGGTCCTTACCGATGCACTGATAGGCACCATCGGCAAGTCGCTGCCGCCCCTGCTCGGGCCGTTGCAAGAGAACCTCCGGCAACTGGCCGAAGTGAAGGAAGAGGAGTTGCCGAAGGCGATCAGGCAGGGCTTCCGTGCTCACGTTGAAGATGCCGGTCGCAGGATCGACGCGATGAAAGTGCAGGGTCCATAGGTGTCGCCTCTTCTCGGATGAAGCCAGCGAGGCGCACAATCCCTATGGCGTTCATTTACTCCAGCACGACGCGGGCTAGACGCAGGCGCTCGGGAGACAACTCCAAGTTTCTTGGAGTTTGACCGCGCCTTCGTTGGGATAGGCACGGGCCACGAGCATGGCCTTCTGCCCCTTCGGTGAGACCGCGCTGATTTACCGCCGCCACACCAGGGCGCCCTGCGACGGAGATCGTGAAGACCTACCGCGCGGTAGGAAATTGCGGGATCATGAGGGGCCAGACACAAGCAAGGTCTGCTGCCATGCACGAATCGCACGAATTGCCGGTCCTTTCCATCACCACTTGGGGCGCCGATAGCCCGGCGATGCGCCAAGCGGTTGGCGCGGCGATAGCGCAGCACACGATCCGATGGGCGCGCGAGCAGAGGCGCCGGCAGGAAGCGGAGCAACTCGCCGGGCTCGTGCGCGAAGCGCTCATCGACGGGAAGCTCACGACCGCCGAGATCGCGCGCCTTCTGATGCCCGCCCCGCCGCCGGCCCCGGGCCTGCGCGAGCGGATCTTCGGGGTCTTGCGCCGCTGGCTCGTGCCCTCATCCCGGAAAGGAGCCCTCCATGATTGAATCCCGCGTCCGCGCGCTCGTTTGGGGAAGCCCCGAAGATGCCGGCGCCGCCGATGCCGAACTCGCCGTGCAAGCTGCCATGCATCGCAATGCCATGCAGGCGGAGGCGGAGGCCCGGCGCGAGGCGCTCGCCCGCGCTGGTGCCGCCGCCGTGTCCGATGCGATCCGGCGCGGCGATCCGCCCGAAGAAGTGGTCGCCGCCCTGCGCGCCGCCCTCGACGCGCCGCTCGGCGCTCCCGCTACCGTGGTGGTGTCCTCCCGCTCCACGGTCTCCTTCGGAATGCCGAGGGCCACGTCATGAGCTACTGCACTGCCGACCTCGCGCCGCATGCCGCTTCCATCCAACGGGATCGCGCCGGCTTCTTCGTCGTGGGCCGCGAGCGCACCGCGCGGCTCGACATCGCGCTGCTGCTCGTGCAGAGCCGCGCAACGCCCGCAGGAGCGCGCCGGATGGCGCCCCGCTCTCCTCGCCTTGCGGAAGCGCGCGAACGCGCTCAGCGGGCTGTTCTGGGGGCTTGCCGGGCCCTCGCGCGCTCGGCGCCGGCAGGCGAGCGGCAGGCGCTCAATGCAACGCAGCGCGCCGCCGTGGATCGCCTAAGCCATTCCGATCTCGCGGCGAGCATGGGCGCCGTGCTTGCTCGCGAGGTCGGGCCGCTCCGGCAGCGCCTGCGGCGCCTTGAGCAGCGCGCTCTCGCCCAAGATCCGCAGGCGGTTCGGCGGCGCGCCGGCGCAGCCGTCCAGCGCGCAGCCGGGGCTCTGAGATGACCACCGCGCGAACGACGCTCACAAGCTTGGAAAAGGCCCTTCTCGCCCATGGGCGGCGCCTCGGGCTCGCCTTCGCGACCGAGCTTCTGCGGGCCGAACTTGCCGAGCAGGCAAAGCACTCGAATCGGCCGCGCCAGCCGGCAGCGCCGGCCATGCGCCAATTGCAGCCCGGGCCCGGCGGCTACATCGTGAAGTAGGCCATGCCAAAGCCCGAGCGGCCGGCGCCGCCGCTGCTGCGCCTGCATGCCTGCGAGGAGCAGACGTACGCGGAGATTGGCGAAGCGCTCGGCCTGAGCCGGGAATCCATCCGGAAGATCGAGGCCAAGGCCTTGAGCAAGGCGGCGACGATGCTGGCCGAGCGGGGCATCGCCTTCGAGGATGTGTTCGGCACGGTGCGCTATGAGGGCCTGCCGGGCAGGCACTTTCACCGAAGCGATTGATAGGCCGCTTTGCGCTCCAATTCGGCCGTTCGATGTCGTCGCTTGATGCGCTGCGACCCCTTGGATCGTGCGCAGGCGCTGCAATTGTCGCGCGAGGGTGCTTATCACGAGCGAGGCGCCTGCGCGGGCCCTTGGGCCAATCCAATTAACGGGCCAATCGGAGCCGGCGAAGCGTTCAGATCGCGCCACAACTCCATCGCCGTTTGAGTTCGGAGGGCTACCCGCCTTCGTAGCGCTTTGCTCAAAGCAAGGTTGTACGGCGCAGGCAATGCTTCAGCGCGTTGCCTAGGAACACCTGCAAGGATTTCCTCTCTAGTGAAGAATATGGGCGCCCCATGCAGGAGTTGCAGAAATAGCAGGCCGCAATGATAGATATCGACCTGTGGACCAAGCTGCCCGAATTGGTCGGGGTCGTAGAACTCGGGAGGCCACATGCTGTTGTTCAGCATCGTGTTCTTTCCGTCAATGTCTGCACGTAGTTTGGTCAGTCCAAGATCGCCAAGCTTGAAGGTCATTGAGTTCGACGGGGTGCCGTCTGCACCCATCTCGTTCCGATGAAAACTCATGAAGACGTTGCCGAAGTGGATGTCCTGATGAACCCAGTCGTATACGTGGAGAAAGTGCACTGCTTGGAGTAAGCACCGCGCGATCGGCATTAGCCAAAGGAAGCCGTTCAGATTTTCGACGCTGAAAAGATTCGACAGCGGCGCAAAGCATCGTTCTTGAACGATGTAGAACGCATTACGATATTCAAAAGCATCCAGCACGTGCGTGACGTTCGGATGGCGAAGAGTGAGTAGCTTTCCGAACTCGCTGCTGGCCTCGGCCTGAACTTGTTCGTAAGTCTTGCCCTGAGGCTTCAGCACCTTTACCGCAAGTTGGTTGCGCCAGACATCGCTTGCTTCGAACACTACACCGAACGCTCCCTCGCCAATGACCGAGCCGATTGTGTAAGTGTTCTGCGTCAGTTCACTCGTTACGACCATTCCAGCTGTCGGTGCGGTGAATGTAGGCCCCAAGGCCTGACCTTGCGCGACCTCTTCCGGCTCGAGCTCGGGCGGCCGATCGGGTGCGTCAGCGGGACCGGTTGCCCCGTCCAGGCGTTCAAGTGACGCATGAAGCGCTTCTTCAACTTGCTCACTCGGCGGGTTGTCAACGCCGGGCAAGCTCTGGAAGATGTCGCCGAGCGCACCCCGAGGTTCGGCTGCACTGTTCGGCGCGGCGGGGTCGTTGAAATTCATTCAGGTCTCGGTGGTTGAAGATTGGCTGGCAGCTTCGACAGTCTGCTTCTAGCCCGACTGCGGCCCGCGCGGATTCTCCTCGATTCACTCCCCGATCAAGACCGAGGCCAAGGCCCTGCTCAAGCTGCGCGTCGAGATTGAGCGGCGCGGCTACAGCCTGCGGGATCTGCTCGGCGCGGACGGCGATGCATCAGGCTTCGCACGGCGAGCGCGCCACGAAAGCGAATAGCGGCCGGTGGAGCCGTTCTCCAGTGCCGCCGCTGCCCATGTGCCAGCGGCAGGCCGATCCCCGCTCAGGGCGCCATTCCGCTGCGCGCTGATACGCGGTACAAAGGCGCAGGCCCCGTGGTGCTGGTAACACCCCGAGGCCTGCTGATCATCAAGCGTAAGGAGCGCCCGATGACTACTTCTGATGTTATCCATTTCATAGCTTGGCACTACACAAACGGCTCGCGGCTCGACGCCATCATCGCGAGCGGCAAGCTGAAACCGGGCGAGGCGCTGTTGGCCAAAGGCGAGCGCCCCATGCTCTGGTTCTCCACGCATCACAAGTGGGAGCCCACGACGACCATGATGGTGCGCGAGTGCGGCGCCCTGCGCGGGCTGACGTTCAAGGAATTGAGCGCGCGCATCGGCTGCGTGCGCTTCGGACTTCCTGCCACGGATTCAAGGCTGCTTGACTGGGGGACCGCATGCGCGCTGGCCGGCACGCCCGACGAAGTCCGCGCGAGGCTGGAGCACGTAGGCCGCATGAAAGGCGCGAACCCGGCCCAATGGTTCGCCAGCGCCGATGCGGTGCCGCTGGCCGACCTGCGCTTCGAGAGGTACTTGAACGGCCGCTGGACGGAGTCGCAGATGGGCTTTACGAAGGGCGGTCGCCATGTCCAAGCCTGAGCAATCCGTCGGTGACCCGTCTCTCGACTTTGATGATGAATTCAAGGTCGTCGGCGTCGTGTTGCTCGAACGAAAGCTATCGCCGCGCGACCATACAAGGCGATATGTCGGCCGCCTCACCGTGGAGGAGATAAGGCAGTTCGCCGCCGACGATGACTTCACTTGGCTGGAGGTCGAACGGCCTGCGGACTTGCGCACTTTCCGCGATGGCGCATTCGACACACCCGCGCATGAAGTCCCAGCGGTGCTCGCCTATACCGCGCCAATTGAGGGGCGACGCCAAACGCGAATAGGCGAAGGCAGGGGACGGATTAACTTTGCCAGAGCGCACAACATGCGTCTGCATGTCTGGTGCCTTGACTACCCGGAACCATAAAGAGCCGTCGTCAGTGGCGCGTCGCTGCCGATTGCCGCAGATGCTCTGCGGTGGCGGCGAGGCTCTCGCAAGTGGCGCCGCCGCTGAGCGAAGCCAAAAAGCCGAGTACGAGTTCGGCGCCGAACGTCTCGGCCTCGGAGCGATGCATGGCGCCGGCTTCGAGGTGCTCGGCAAGCCGCTCGTGGATCTGGAGAAAAGTCGCGGCGGCCGTGGATGCGATGCAGGCCCTTGGGTCTGCGAGGCGCTCGGCGATCACGTCGTCGAGTGTCTTCGTGGGCTGCTTCCGGTCTTGAGTCATGTTGGATACCTCCGTAAAAGGGTTACTCGATTCGCGCCCTGCTCGCTCGCTCGGGGCGGGGGCCGCGCCAATCGCTTAGCTGCTGGAACGGCGCGTGGAAGCTCAGCGGGACCAAGCCCGTCGCGCCGCTGCGATGGGCGACGAGATGCACCTCCGAGTAGCCGGCGAACTCCGGCTCCTTGCGCGACAGCGGGTGCATGTTCGGCGTGAACATGAGCGCGACGGCATCGGCAGCGGCCTCAATAGCTCCGGAGTCGCGCAGGTGCGTCATCGTGGGCGGCGCGAAGTGCTCGTCCGCCTTGCGGTTCAACTGGCTCAGAAGGATGCAGGCGAGATCGAGATCCCCCGCGAGCGCCTTGAGGCCGTTGGCGATCACATCGAGTTCGCGGTTGCGGTTGTCCTCGCCTCCGCCGCCGTCCATCAGTTGCAGGAAATCGACCACGAGCAGCGCGAGGTCGCCGCGCTGGCGCTTGGTCTCGATCGCCTTGCGTTTGATATCGAACAGGCGCAGCGCGGTCTGGTCGTCATGCAGCAGATCGAGCGAGGCCATGATCTCGGCGGCGCGGCTCAGGGCATCCCACATCTTCGGATCATGCGGATCGGCGCGCCGGATCGCGCCGAGATCGCAGCCGCCGAGCGCCGCCGCATGCCGGTTCATCAGTTCGTAGACGGCCATCTCCTGCGAGAGGTAGAGCACGGGCAGCGAGCGGGCCACGTGGCGCGCGATGGCGAGCCCGAGCGCGGTTTTGCCGACCTTCGGCCGCGCGCCGAGCACGAACAACTCGCCTCGGCGCAGGCCGCCATTGAGCAGCGCATCGAGCCCGCCGAGCCCGGTCGGGATCGCCGGATTCTTCCCTTCCGCGAGATCCTGCAAGTGCGCGATGTACGCGGGCAGCGAGTCGCGGATGTGCTGCGGCTCCCGCCGCTTCCCGCGCGCCGTGGCGAGGCGCGCCACCGCCATCTGCGCCGCATCGATGAGCGCCTCCACCGAGCGCCCCTGCGGGTCGAACGCTGCGCTGGCGATCTCATCGGCCGCGCCGACGAGCTTTCGCCGGATGCAGCGCTCGCGCACGATCTCGGCGTAGCGGCGGATATTGCCCGCGCTCGGAACGTACTGCGCGAGTTCGTTGAGGTACGCCAGCCCGCCGGCCTGCTCGGCCTCGGCTCGCGAGGCGAGATGCTCATGCACCGTGATCACATCGGCGGGCCGGCTCGCGAGAATCTGCGCGGAGATCGCGGCGTAGATCAGCCGGTGCTCTCTGCGGTAGAAGCTGCCCGCATCGAGCAGGCTCTCGACCTGGCTGAAGGCGGCGTTGTCGAGCAGCAGCGCGCCGAGCACGCTCGATTCCGCCTCGATGCTCTGCGGCGGCGTGCGCAGGTTCGCGGCGTCGTCAATCATCGTCGGCCTTTTCAAGCACGCGGCTGATGCCCTTCTCGCTCAGCAGATAGTCAAGGTCCGCGCGCCACCCCTCATGGCCCTTGCCCGGAGGCCGGCGGCCCATGATGAAGTCGTCGCGGCGCGCTTGCGCGAAGAATGCCCCGGCATAGGCGAGCGCCTCCTCCGCATTGGCCGCGCGGGGCTGCAAGTCGCTCAGCTTCCGCTCTGTGAGCATCCAGCGCCAGAGTTGGTGGAGCTTCTTCTTCCGCTCCGGGCCGATGGTCATGACCCTCGGCAGTTCCGGCAGGTGCTCGTGATAGAGCGCCACGAGATCTTTGCACGGGCACTCCGGCAGGCACGCTTTGCCGGCTGTTGTCGGTGCCCGCTTCGTCGCGCGCGTGCCTGTCATCGGCGGCAGCCGATGACCTGACCGGTTCTTGATAGGTTCATTGATAGGTTGGGGGGCCGCTGGTGGTAGGGTTTCGGCGCCACCAGCGGCAGGGTTTTGCGCCACCAGCGGTAGGGTTTGCTGCTCGTAACCCTGCCGCTCGCGGGAGGGTTTGGGCGCTCGAATCCCTGCCAAGGGCGGTAGGGTTTGGCCGGCCCGCCGTGGGCTCTGTGATCGCAGCAGAGCGATGTCGATCCGGTAGACATTGCTGCGCCCGCGCCCGCCGGCCGATGGCGTATCGATGCGGACCTCGCCGCTCGCGATGAGGGCATGCAAGGCGCGCCGGATGCTGGTCTGCCCCACTTCCAGTTCCTGCGCCATGCCCTCAATCGAGGGATAGGCGAACCCGGCGTCATCGGCCCGATCCGCGAGCAGCAGCAGCACGAGCATGTGCAGAGCCGGCGCCCGATTGGCGGAGCGATCCCAGACGAGCGAAGTCACCTTGAAGCTCACGGGCGGCTCCCTATCTCGATCTGGGCGACCGGCACCACGCGCGCTCGCACGCGGATGGTCAGCGGCTTCGGATCGATCACCGCGAGCAGATCCTTCGTGGCGGCGCGCAGCGCAGCGCGGGCCGCGCCCAACTGCTCGTCGGCACGCCGGACGCGGTCGCGCTCGCTCGTCCAGAAGCCAGCATGGCGCGCGGCCTCTGCGGCCTTGCGCTTGGCGCTGGCGGCCGCCTGCTTCGCGCGGTATGCGGCGGCCCATTGCAGAGCGGCCTCGCGCAGGCGCCCGTCTACCGCGCTCATGGCCGGGCCCCTGTGACGCGGGCCGCAAAGGCCCGCAGCGCCGCGAAATCCGGCAGTTCGAGGGTTCGCCCCCAGCGGGCCACGATGAAGCCGTTGCCTGTCTCGTAGACCACATGCCCGGCCGCACGCAACGCGATGACGATCTCGACAAGCTCTCTCGCGGCTGGATCACCGTTGCCATCGTCGCCGGCCCAATCGCCGCCGTCGCTATCGCCACTGTCGCTCAGCATGTCAGGCCTCCGATCAGGACCGGTAGCCGACCATCTGAGAACCCGCACAAGGCGATCCGCACCACGCGCTCGATCTCCGCGTTCAGCGCTTCCCGCTCGGCCGGCGTCGGCTCGCGAGGCCACCACCCGAAGCCGAAGGCGCGCGGCCGGACGAATCTGAATAGCCCGATGAATTCGCGCGCCTCGCCTAGATTGACGACCGTCAGCCGCAGGCCGCAGCCGACCTCGAAGGAGCGCTCGGAGGGAATCGTTGCAGTTGCCATTGGTGCTCTCCACATGGCCGGTGGGCGCGCGGCAGGTTGGCGGGCGGGCAGGCAGCGGGCTACGATGGCGGCGCCAACTGGAAGCTCTCCCCGGCCGGATACGCGTGACGCGCGTGTGCCGGCCTTTTTTTTAAGCCGCTCGCGGCGCAGCCTTGCGCGAGGAGAGCCCGGCCGGCGCGCTGAGCCGGCCCATCGCCTGCGCCTGCCGCGCCTTGGCGGCGCCCGGGGCCTCGACGGCCTTCCGGCGCGATGCCGCGAAGTCGTTCAGCGCCTTGACGCTGTAGTAGATCGGCCGGCCGCCGCTGTGCGTCGGCCCGACGCCTTCGCAGCGCCATTGCGCCAGTGTCTGGGGCTGGAGCCCCAAGAAGGCCGCAGCCTGCGACGTATTGAGCAGCGTGTCATCCGGCAGCCCGGCGAACATCTGCGCCACGCGGCGCCGCTTCTCTAGCTCGGCCTCCAGCTTGTCCAGATCGATTGCCATCGTCACTCCTTCCGCTTTCATCTAGTTAACGCAATCTATTTGCATTGCGTTATGCCACTCTATCGCAATTTTCACGGCATATGCTAGAGTGCGGCCTGACTGCCTATGCAGCCATAAATTGCGATATGAGATGACCAACGGATCGAGTACAAACCCCGAGAAAAAACCGAGAGCGACGCGCCAGAAAAAGCGCATCGCGCAGGCCGACGACCTCACTGCGGAGGAGCGCCGAGCCATCGATGCAGGCAGGGCCGGCGGGCCGGCCGAGAACGCGACGATCCGGATCTCGCCGCTACTGCGCGAGGCCGCCGCGCTAGCGATGGCCGAGCGCGGGCTCTCCTTCTCCGAATACGTGAACCTGTTGCTCGCCCGCGATGCGGTGCGCACGATGGTCGCGCTGGACGACCACCCGGGCGAGCCGATCAGCGCCCTCGATCTCACGCTCGCCACATGGGCGGGCGATGCGCGCAGGCGCATGGTCAATCGCGTGCAGTTGCTGCGCGAGGAGGCCTTCCCGGCCAGCGAGCGCATGCAAGCGGACGCGCTGCGCTCGTTCATGAGAGCCGCCGCCTCGAAGGCCGGGCGGCCGCTCAGCCGCGAGCAACTGGCCGACGCAGCGCTCGAAGCTTGGGATGCGATCCACGCGGCGATTGGCCCGAAGCACATCGACCGCGCCGCGCTCGCGGCCTGCGCGGCTCGCGCCGCCGAGAGCCTGCGCGGAGCGCCGGCCGGCCCTGCCCTCTTGGAGGAGTTCCTCGCCGAGGCGAGAGCTAAGGACATTCCGCCCGATGTACTGATCGATGCCATCCGCGCCGCGATTGCGCGGGCAGCCAAAGGGGGGGCCAAGCGATGAAGCGAAACGCGGCCCTTTCAGTCAAGGCCATCAAGGCGCTCGCGCCCGGCCAATCGATCACCGGCGAGGGCTTGACCGTCGAGCGCCTTAAATCCGGCGACGTCAAATTCAAGGTCGCGACGCAAATCAACCGCCAGCGCGTCTCCCGGGCCATCGGCTTCGAGAGCGAGGGCTTCACGCTGGAGGATGCGCGCTCGGTGCTCGCAAGCCTTCGCAGCCGCGCGCGGGAGGCGACGCTGCAACTGCCCACAGCGAGAAAGACCGGGCTCACGCTGGCCGAACTCTCCGAGATCTACCTCCAGCGGCTGGAGGTAGGCGACGGCAAAGGCGTCGAGATGAAGCGCTCGCACTTCGCGCTGCATCTGCTGCCGCACTTGGGCGCCCTGCCCGCTGCCAGCATCGACGAGCATGCATTCGGGGCTTATCGCAAGAAGCGGCTGTCCGAGAAGGTGCTGCGCCGCGAGCGGCTCACTACGGATGCGACGGTCAACCGCGAACTGAGCACGCTGCGCCATGCGCTGAACAAGGGCGTCAAGTGGAAGCTGATACCGCCGCACGCGCTGGACGCCAAGCCGACAAAGGAAGCGGACGGGACGCGCGATGCGCTGAACGCGATCCAGACGGCGAAGCTGCTCGAAGCCGCCCGGCTCGATCCAGATCCGGACATTCACACGTTCGTGATGGTCGCCGTGAACACCTCCGCGCGGCTCTCGGAGGTGCTGCGCATCCGCGTGGCCGACATCGACTTTGACCGGCTGCGCATCGCCATCCATCAGGCGAAGGCGGGCGCGCGCGAGCAGCCGATGCCGCCCATCCTCGTGGAGCACTTAGAGGAGAGGATCAAGCGCCGGGGATTGAAGCGCACCGACTGGCTTTTCCCGAGCAAGCTCAAGCGCGACGGCACGCCGAAGGCAAAGGAAGGCCGGCGCATGTCGATCACGAGCGTATGGCCGCGCGTCATCAAGGCGGCCGGGCTGACCGAGGACGAGATCGGGCACAAGCTGGTGCGCCACTCGCTGCGGCACACCGCGGTAACCGCCTTTGTAAAAACCGGCGCCGATCTGCAAGTCGTGCAGAAGATGAGCGGCCACAAGACGCTCTCGATGGTCATGCGCTACACGCACACCAAGGACAGCGAGATCGATCTGGCGATGGAGAAGATGCAAGCGCTGATGAGCGCCGCCAGCGCGAAGAAGCCACAGGCCGAGGAGGCTGCTGCGGCAGCGCCTGCGGCAGCAGCGACAGCACCGGAAAGCACCGCCGGCTGAATCATTACCCAAATCATCACCGGAAGCCTTGTGACGCTACCTTTTTGATAGCAAGCTTTCCTTATTTGGCGGGGCCTAAATGGTAGGACGTACTGGATTCGAACCAGTGACCAACGGATTAAAAGTCCGCTGCTCTACCAACTGAGCTAACGTCCCCTACCTGTTCAGGCATCTCTGCCGGCTTCGAATCCGGCAAAGCCAGAAATTATAGCGTGCTGTTTCGGGCAATCCGATCCAGAACCCAACCTGCAGCGCATTGTCCGAAAGTTGCCGTCACGCTCACGACCGAGCCGTAGCCATGGCAGTTGAGCGAGCCATCTCCCGCGATGGCACAGGAGGCGTCAGGTGGCGCCACGCTCTCGCGGCTAAACACGCATGTCACGCCAATCTTCCGGCCTTCGCGTGGTGCGCCATGCTCCTTGCGCAGGCGTTGACGCAGCTGCGCGAGCAAGGGGTCATGCGTCACCAAGGAAAGGTCTTCGATGTCGACCTTGTGTGCCAGACGCTTGCCGCCAGCCGCACCGACCGTGATGAAGCCCGCCTTCGTTGCACGAGCCCAAGCAGCCATTGCAACCTTGGCGCGCACCTGATCGCACGCATCGATAACGGCAGCGGGCGTTCCGTTCGCTTCGCATGCATTGGCAAGCAGCGTCGCCCAGTTGTCCGGCTCGACGAATTCGTCGATCGTCAGCACTGTGCACGAAGGATTGATCCGCCCGATGCGCTCCCGCATCGCCTCGATCTTGGCTTGCCCGATCGTCTCGTCGAGGGCGTGGATCTGGCGGTTGATGTTGGATTCGGCAATGTGATCGAGGTCGATCAGCGTGAGCCGCACGACGCCACTTCGCGCGAGCGCCTCGACGGCCCACGAGCCGACGCCGCCGATGCCGGCAACCATCACATGCGCCGAGCGGATCGCAGTCGCACCCGCGACGCCGTAGAGACGCTCCAGCCCGCCGAAGCGGCGAGCCAGATCCGCATCGTCGGAAGCGACGGCTGGCATCATGATCGGGCGCAACGAAGGGCGACGCTCAACGCAACCGCGAAAGCCGCTCGCGTCCGGCCTGCGCGGCTTCGGATTGCGGATAGGCCTTCGTCAGGTCTTCGAGCGTTCGCCGTGCCGCTTTCGTATCCTTCAGCTCGATCTGGCAGTTCGCGATCGACAGCACCGCTTCCGGCGCCTTCGCGTGATCGGGCGCGAGCGAAAGCATCGAGCGGAAATTCGCGATGGCTTCGTTGTAGTTGCGGGTCGCGTACTGCGCATTGCCCAGCCAGAACAGCGCCGAGGCGTTATAGCCGCTCTGCGGATAGCGCTTCACGAAATCGGCAAAAGCCGTTTGCGCCTGCGCGAACTGTCCAGCGCGGAAGACACCCAGCGCCGCTTCGAAGTCCGCCTTCTCACGCGGATCGGCGTTGAACTCGCGACCGTCGATCGCGACCTTCGAGGGCTCGTTCTTCTTGAGCTGAGTGTCGAGATCGGTCTGGCGCTGCTGCATCTCCGAAAGCGACTTCGTGAGTTGCTCGTTCTGGCCGGTCATGCGCGCCAGATCGCCACGCATCTGCTCGATCTGGTTCTGCAGATCAAGCATGCTGCGTCGCAACTGAGCGTTTTCCTCGGCACTTTGCGTGCGAATGGTTTCGACCCGCTGCCGCAGGTCGAGAATCGCACGCCGAGCCTCGTCGTCTTCGAAAAGCGCGGCCTGCGCGCCGAGCGAGGCGCACAGCAATGCGGCTGCGAGGGCAGCGCCTCGCAATAGAGCACCGCGCATCATCAACGGTAGGTGATCTCGGCGCGGCGGTTCTGCGCCCAGACGTCCTCACCCGTGCCCTGCGCAGCCGGCTTTTCCTTGCCGAAGCTCACGGCTTCGATCTGGCTGTCAGACACGCCGAGCAGCACCAGTGCACGACGAACGGCTTCCGAGCGCTTCTGGCCGAGCGCGAGGTTGTACTCGCGGCCACCGCGTTCATCGGTGTGGCCTTCGATCGAGATGCGGCGTTGCGGATTCGCCTTCAGAAAGCGGGCGTGGCCGTCGATCAGGGACTGGAATTCAGGCTTGACGGTGTAGCTGTCGAAGTCGAAATAGATGATGCGTGCCACACCGACCGGACCTTGCGCCGTTTGCGCGTTCGGGTCGATCGTGACCGGAGCGACGCCGCTGGCCGCCCCACCCGAGCCCTGGCCGCCGCGATCCGTCACCGGCGCTTCGTTGAGCTTTGTGCCCGACGAGCAGCCTGCGATGAGAGCGACGATGGCCAGCGAATAAATCGTACGTTTCAACATTTCGAACTCCTCAAGTTAATCATTGCTTTTGAAACGGACCCCAGTCCGGTTCGCGGATGTCTCCTGCCTGTCCTGCCAGGCGGGCTTTTATCTTTCCGTCCAGCGTCGTTGTCATCAGGGCCTCCCGACCCTGGAGCTTCGTGGCGTACACGATCAACTTGCTGTTGGGAGCAAAACTGGGACGCTCATCGGCGGTAGTGTCCGTAATGGCTTGTGCAGTACCGGACTGCAAGTCCATCACATGAAGTTTGAACGAGCCGTTGACGCGCGAGATGTAGGCCAACCACCGTCCATCGCCGCTGATCGACGGAGAGATGTTGTAGGAGCCGCTGAAGGTGACGCGCGTCGGATTACCACCGCTGGCGCTCATCTTGTAGATCTGCGGCGCACCGCCCCGATCGCTCACGAAGTAGATGGTGCTGCCGTCCGCCGAATACACCGGTTCGGTGTCGATGCTGTTGCTCTGCGTGAGACGGCGCGGCTCTCCTCCGCTGGAGGCAATCGTGTAGAGCTGCGAGCCACCATCGCGGCTCAGTGTGACGGCGAGCGTATTGCCATCGGGCGCCCATGCCGGCGCACTGTTGGAACCACGGAAGTTGGCCACCAGGCGACGTTGGCCACTGGCGACGTTGTGCACGTAAACCACCGGCTTGCGTGATTCGAAGGACACGTAGGCAAGCTGCGTCCCGTTGGAAGACCAGCGCGGCGAAATGATCGGCTCGGGGCTCGCGAGAGCAGCCTGTGCGTTTTCGCCGTCGGCGTCGGCCACCCAGAGGCTGTAGCGGTTGCCACCCTTGGTGACGTAGGCGATGCGGGTCGAGAAGATGCCCTTCTCGCCGGTGAGCTTCTCGTAGACGTAGTCGGCGATGCGATGAGAAGCGAGGCGAAGGTCGCCCTGCGGCACGGTGAAGCTCTGACCACCGAGGTCCTGGCCGCGAACCACATCCCAAAGGCGGAAGCGCACGTCGTAGCGACCATCGGCAAGGCGAGTCACACTGCCGGCCACCATCGAATCGGCCGTCCGCTGGCGCCACAGGCTCAGGTCGGGACGGGAGGTTTCATCAAGCTGCTGGCCCGAAGCATCGACGCCACGGAACTGGCCGCTGCGCTCGAGGTCGGCCTGCACGATCGCGGAAATCTTCTGGGGCGAACTCTCTTCGCCCTTGAAGGGAACAAGCGCGATGGGCAGCTGCGTCAACCCCACGCCCGACACCTCGACCCGAAACTGAGCGAGTGCAGGAAGAACGGGGGAGGCAGCGAGAGCCGCAATCAAGGTGCGGCGAGCGAAGAACGATGAAGAAGGGGTTGGGGATAAGTCTTGCAACGGCTTTTTCATGCGGTTCGGAGAGATTTCCGAGGAATAAGTTTCACTGCCTCGGACCTGACGGGGTCACATGGTACACATTGCGATGCACCCCAAGTCACAAAACGTGTACAAGAACCGGCCCGGTCCTACACGGAAGGCGCGATCGTAGAATGCGCCGCCATGCACCCCTCCCCCGCCGCCCATGACGAGCGGCCCCCCTTGACGCGCCGACTCGCGCGACTGATGACCTGGTTCGGTGGCTCGCGCCAATGGTGGGCAATCGGATTCATCACTGCCAGCATCGCCGCCCTGACCGAAGCGCTCATGCCCGCGCTCACGAAGCCGCTGCTCGACCGAGGCTTCACCAAGGGCCAGCTCCAACTCTGGATGGTTCCGGCCGCGATGATTACGCTTTTCGCAGTCCGTGGGCTCGCGCAGTTCGCTTCGCAATATGCGCTCTCGCGCATCGCGAATGAAGGCATGCAGCGGCTTCGGCGCATGCTGTTCCAGAAACTCATGGCGGCTGAACTCGCGCTGTTCTCGCGCCAATCGGCAAGCACGCTGTCCAACACCGTCATCTATGAAGTCCAGACAGGCGGGATGCTGCTGATACAGGCCCTGCTGGGCCTGTCGCGTGACGGGCTCACCTTGATCGCGCTCGTGATCTACCTGCTCTACCTGAACTGGAAGCTCACGCTCATCATCTGCGTGATGGTGCCGGGCGTCGCCTGGATCATGAAGGTCCTGTCGAAGCGGCTCTATCACCTGACAAGACTGGGTCAGCACGCGACCGACGAACTCGCCTACGTCGTCGAAGAAAACGTGCTCGCCAATCGGGTGGTGCGTCTGCACAACGCGCAGGCGAGCCAGCTGGATCGCTTCGAACGCCTGAGCCATAGCGTCAATCGCCTTGCGCTGAAATCGACCATCGCGTCCGCCGCGATGACGCCGCTCACGCAGCTGCTCGCCGCCGTGGCGCTGTCCATCGTGGTGGTGATCGCGCTCTGGCAAAGCAACGAACAAGGCCTGACCGTCGGCGGCTTCGTGGCCTACGTCGCCGCCATGGCGATGCTGATTGCGCCGATCCGTCGCCTTGCAGATGTCGCGAACCCGATCACCCGCGGACTGGCTGCGCTGGAGCGTGGCCTCGATCTGTTCGACACGGTGGGCCCCGAGCAGCAAGGCCACCACGAATCGTCGCGCGCCTCGGGCCGTATCGAATTTCGCAAGGCGCGCGTCAACTACCGCGGAGACGATGAGGCACGCGCCCTCGACGATGTCGATCTGTCGATCGAGCCCGGCGAGGTCATCGCCTTCGTCGGGCCTTCAGGCTCCGGCAAGACAACGCTCGTCAATCTCCTGCCCCGTTTCGTGCTGCCGAGCGGCGGCGCGATCTTGCTGGATGGGCAGGACGTCGCCGAATGGCAGCTCAAGAGCCTGCGCGCGCAGTTCGCGATGGTCAGCCAGGACGTGGTGATGCTCAACGACACACTGGCCGCCAACGTGGCCCTCGGCGCGGAGATCGACCGCGAGCGGATCGTCGAATGCGTAGCGGCCGCCAACCTCGCGGTGCATGTCGAAAGCCTGCCGAACGGCATCGACACCGTGCTCGGTCACAATGCGACGCAGCTTTCGGGGGGCCAGCGGCAGCGTCTTGCGATTGCGCGTGCACTGTACAAGAACGCGCCGATCCTGCTGCTGGATGAAGCCACCTCGGCGCTCGACACCGAATCCGAAAGGTTGGTCCAGGAAGCACTGCAGCGCCTCATGCAGGGCCGCACGACCCTCATCGTCGCGCACCGACTGTCGACCATCCAGCACGCCGACCGCATCGTGGTCATGGACCGCGGGCGCATCGCCGAACTGGGTAGCCATGCGCAACTGATGGCCCTGGATGGCCTCTACGCGCGCCTGCAGAACCTTGCCATCCGAGGTGCTACCCCGGGCCAAGACCCGACGATGTAAGCCCCAGCCAGGAACACCACGGAACCGGCTTCGCCGGTCGGTCGGTGTTGCCCCCGGCAGGGGGGTGCCCGAGCCACGCGAAGTGGGGGAGGTTGGGGGCGAGCTACAACAGGACGATGTCGTACTGGCCTTGCCCCATCGCAGGCTCGGCCTGCAGCGAGATCGGCTTGCCGATGAAGTCGCTGAGCCCGGCCAGATGCTGGCTCTCCTCGTCGAGGAACAGCTCGATCACCTGTGGCGACGAAACGATGCGGAATTCGCGCGGCGTGAACTGACGCGCCTCGCGAAGGATTTCCCGCAGCACGTCATAGGCAACGCTGCGAGCCGTCTTCACGATCCCCTGTCCGCCGCACGCAAGGCACGGTTCGCACAGCATGTGCGCCAGCGACTCGCGCGTGCGCTTTCGCGTCATCTCGACCAACCCGAGCTGGGAGAAGCCGCCCGCGGTCGTCTTCACGCGGTCGCGCGCGAGCTGCTTGCGGAACTCCGCCAGTACCTGCTCGCGATGATCGTCGCGGGCCATGTCGATGAAGTCGACGATGATGATCCCGCCCAGATTGCGCAAGCGAAGCTGGCGCGCGATGGCCTGCGCCGCCTCGAGGTTGGTCTTGAAAATCGTGTCGTCGAAGTTGCGCGCGCCGACGAAACCACCCGTATTCACGTCAACCGTCGTCAGCGCTTCGGTCTGATCGACGACCAGGTAGCCGCCGGACTTGAGATCAACTCGCCTCCCGAGCGCCTTGGCGATTTCCTCATCGATCGAATACAGGTCGAAGATCGGCCGCTCGCCCTTGTAGAGCTGCAGCTTGCCCGCCGCTTGCGGCATGAATTCGAGACCGAACTTGAGGAGCGAGTCGAACTGCTCGCGCGAATCGATGCGGATCGTCTGCGTGTCCTCGCTCGTCATGTCGCGCAGCACGCGCTGAAGCAGGCTCAAGTCCTGGTGAAGCAAGGACATCGGCGGCATGCGGACCGAAAGCTCGCGGATACGCGACCACGTCTTGCGCAGGTACGCGATGTCCTCGGCGAGCTCCGCGTCGCTCGAATCCTCGCCGTTGGTGCGCAGGATGAAGCCGCCCGTGTTCGCCGGCACCACGCCACCGGCTTCGGCGGCGGCCGCGGCCTCGATCAGCGCTTGCATGCGCGAACGCAATGCATCGCGCAGATCCGGCGGGATCTTCTGCGAAACGCCGATGTGGTTGTCCTGCGGCAAAAAGACCAGCAACCGCCCCGCGATGCTGATTTGCGTCGACAGGCGCGCGCCCTTGGTGCCGATCGGGTCCTTGATGACCTGAACCAGCAACGACTGTCCCTCGAACACCTGCTTCTCGATTGGGACCATCCCGCCGGCATTGCGGTGCTCGCGGTCCGCCAGAATCGCGCTGGGCCGCGAGCCGGGCGTGAACGGCGCCACGATGTCCGCCACATGCAGGAACGCGGTCCGGTCGAGGCCGATATCGACAAATGCAGACTGCATGCCCGGCAGCACTCGCGACACCTTGCCGAGATAGATGTTGCCGACAAGCCCACGCTCCAGGGTGCGTTCCAGGTGAAGTTCCTGGACCGCGCCGTGCTCCACCACCGCAACACGGGTTTCTTGCGGCGACCAGTTGATCAGGATGTCTTGCATCTGTTGTCTAAAGCCTGAACCCCGCCTGGCGCAGCAACCGGGCGGTCTCGAACATCGGGAGGCCCATGATGCCCGAATGCGAGCCGCTGATGTGTTCGATGAATGCCGCGGCCCGGCCCTGGATCGCGTAGGCGCCGGCTTTTCCGAGCGGTTCGCCTGTTTCGATGTAGGCGGTGATCTGCTCGGCCTCGATCGGCGCAAAGCGCACGTGCGAGACATTGAGCAGCGCCCATCGCTCGGCGCCGTGCTGCAGCGCGATTGCCGTCATCACGCGATGGGTGTGGCCGGAAAGCATCGCCAGCATCCGCTCGGCGTCGACGGCGTCTTCCGGTTTGCCCAGGATCGTCCGGCCGAGCGCGACGGTCGTGTCGGCGCACAGGATGGGCGCCGGCGGCAGGCAGCGCTGTTCCCAGCGCGCCACGGCGGCGTCGAGCTTCAGGTCAGTCACCCGCTGGACGTAGGCCGTGGGCGACTCGCCCGCGCGCACCACCTCGAGCGCTTCAGCATCTTCGTCGGGCTGCGCGAGCAGCAATTCGTGCCTGACTCCCAGTTGGTCGAGCAACTGGGCGCGTCGCGGGCTCTGCGACGCGAGATAGATGAAATCGGACGTCATTCGCGGTGATAAGGATGACCGGCATTGACCGACCAGGCGCGATAGAGCTGTTCCACGAGAAGCACCCTCGCCATCGCATGAGGCAGCGTGAGATCGGACAGCCGGATGCGTTCGTGCGCCGCCGCCCTGAATGCGGGATCGAGGCCGTCAGGGCCGCCGATCACCAGCGCGACGTCGTCGCCTTCGCCCTGCCACGCTTGCAGCCGGGCCGCGAGCGCCTTGGTGGTGAGCGAAGTCCCGCGTTCGTCCAGCACGACGATCCGCATGCCCTTGGCGATGGCGGCTTCGATGCGCTCGCGCTCGGCGGCGTAGAGGGTTTCCAGCGTCTTGGAGCCGCGCGGCTCGGTCTTGACCGCGCGCAGTTCGAGCTTGAGCTCAGGCGGAAAGCGCTTGGCGTAATCGTCCCAGGCGGTCTGCGCCCAGTCGGGCACGCGCTGCCCGACTGCGACCACCAGGAGCTTCATGACCGTGCAGGCGGGGTCTTGCGCGCGGCCTTCTTCGCCGGCGCCGGGGTCGCCTTCTTCGTCGCGACCTTCTGGGCCGCCGCCTTCACCACGACGGTCTTGGCGGGCTTGGGTGCCGCGGTCTTTTTCGCTGGCGCCTTTTTCGCGGCGGTCTTCTTGGCAGCCGGCTTCTTGCCTGCCAGCTCCGCACTGCGGGCTGCCGTCTTGGCAGCGCTGGAACGACGCAGGGACGTGTTCTTTGCGACTGGCGCCTTGTCAGCCTCTTCCGATGCCCTCACCACGAGCGGCTTGGTCGCCCCGAGCTTGGTGCGCACCGGCTTGTCGCCCCAAATTTCTTCCAGGTGGTAGTACTGGCGGATCGCCGGCTGCATGATGTGCGCGACCGCGGAACCGCAGTCCACGATGATCCATTCGCCGTTGGATTCGCCTTCGACGCGCGGCTTGTGGAAACCAGCCTCGCGCACCGCATCGATCACGCTCGCCGCAAGGGCCTTGGTCTGACGATTGGAGGTTCCGGAAGCGACGATCACACGCTCGAAGAGCGGGGAAAGATGTTCGGTATCGAAGACCTGGATGTCCTGCGCCTTGACGTCCTCGAGGCCATCGATGATGGCTCTCTGGAGTTTCTGGGTGTCTTTCTTGGCGGCGGCTTCAGTTCTCATCAGGCGGATCGGTAGAGATGGTGTTGATCAATATAGCGTGCAACCGCCGGCGGAACCAGTTGGCAAAGGTCCTCCCCTCGCTTGGCACGCGCGCGAATGTCGGTCGCGCTGATGTCCATCGGCGGGAGTTGGAGCTTTTCGAAGTGGGCGCCGGGCGGCACGGGAGGCAGCGATGATGGATCAAACTGCCCGTCAGAGCCCGTGGATAGTGCGCGGTATGCTACGGAAATTATAGCGATCGAAAGAATCTCCTCCCAACCGTGCCAGTGGTGCAGCGAACTTGCCTGGTCGGCACCCATGATCAGCACCAGCTGCGCGTCCCGTCGCTCCTGCTGCAGTTCGCGCAACGTGTCGAGCGTGTAGGTCGGACCGGCGCGAAGGATCTCGCGCGGATCGACGCTGGCACCGGGCAGGTTGTCGAAGGCAAGGCGCGACATGGCAAGACGATGCTCCGCCGCGCTCAGCGGCCGGTCCTTGTGCCAGGCCTGCCCGGTGGGAAAGATGCGCAGTTGGGCCAGATCAAGTTGCGCGAGCGCAGCCTGCGCCATCGCTACATGCGCGTTGTGCGGCGGATCGAATGCGCCGCCGAAAACGCCGATTCGCGGTTTCTTCAAAGCCATTCACGCCGAACGATGAAATCGCGGTACAGCGCCGCCTCCGGGCTGCCCGGCTCGGGCTCCTGCCGGTAGGCCCAACTCGCGAGCGGGGGCATCGACAGCAGGATCGATTCGGTCCGGCCACCCGATTGCAGGCCGAAATGCGTCCCACGGTCCCACACGAGGTTGAACTCGACGTAGCGGCCGCGCCGGTAGAGCTGAAAGCCACGCTCTTTCTCGGTATAGAGCGTGTTGCGGCGACGTTCGACGATCGGCAGGTACGCCGGCAGGAAAGCGTCGCCGACCGAACGCAGCATCGCGAAGCTGCGCTCGAAGCCAAGCTCGGAAAAATCATCGAAGAAGATGCCGCCGACACCACGCTGCTCGTTGCGGTGCTTCAGAAAGAAGTAGTCGTCGCACCACGTCTTGAAGCGCGGGTACTTGTCTTCGCCAAAAGGAGCCAGCGCGTCGCGGCAGGCGCTGTGGAAATGGACTGCGTCCTCCTCGAACCCGTAGTACGGGGTCAGGTCCATGCCACCACCGAACCAGCAGACCGGCGGCCCATCGGCCGGGAGCGCAGCGAGCATCCGCACGTTCATGTGCACGGTTGGCACGTACGGATTGCGCGGATGGAACACCAGCGAAACGCCCATGGCCTCGAACGGCGCACCCGCCAGTTCAGGTCGATGCTGGGTCGCCGACGGCGGCAGCTTCGCTCCGCGCACCTGAGAGAAGCCGCAACCTGCGCGCTCGAAGAGGCCACCGGCCTCGAGGATGCACGTCAGGCCACTCCCTTGAAGCGACTCGCCGGGGGCCTTGTGCCACTCGTCGCGTACGCACTGAGTGCCGTCCGCCGATTCAATCGCAGAAACGATGCGCTGCTGCAGCCCGCGCAGATAGTCGCCTACCTCCTGCGGCCTGGCTTCGAGCGGGGCGGCTTGCATTCGATGTTCAGGCGCCGCGCGCGTGGACGGCGCGGTGTCCGATGTCCTTGCGGTACTGGGCGCCGTCGAAGCCGATGCGCGCCGCCACCTCGTAGGCTCGCTGCTGCGCCTGCTTGACGCTGTCCGCCAGCGCGGTCACGCACAACACGCGGCCACCGCTGGTCTTGAGTTCGCCGTTCTCCAGCGTGGTGCCGGCATGGAAAACGACCGCGTCGGGCGCTTCAGCCGGAATGCCCTGGATGCGATCCCCCTTGCGCGGCGAAAGCGGATAGCCGTGCGCGGCCATCACCACACCGAGCGCGACGCGCCGGTCCCATTCGAGTTCGACCTGGTCCAGCGTGCCGTCGGTGGCGTGCCAGAAGACCTCGAACAGATCCGACTTGAGTCGCAGCATGATGGGTTGCGTTTCCGGATCGCCCATGCGGCAATTGAACTCAAGCGTCTTCGGGTGACCCGAGGCGTCGATCATGAGGCCGGCGTAGAGGAATCCCGTGAACGGGATGCCATCCTTCTCCATCCCGCGAATTGTCGGCAGGATGATTTCGCGCATCGCCCGGGCATGCACCTCCGCCGTGACCACCGGCGCCGGCGAGTACGCGCCCATGCCACCGGTGTTCGGTCCCTCGTCACCGTCGAGCAGACGCTTGTGGTCCTGGCTGGTGGCGAGCGCGGTGACGTTCTTGCCGTCGCACAGCACGATGAAGCTGGCTTCCTCCCCTTGGAGAAACTCCTCGATGACGACGCGTGCGCCGCCTTCGTTGTGCGACACGCCGAACTTGTTGTCAAGCAGCATGAAGTCGATGGCTTCATGCGCCTCGGCCAGGGTCGTCGCGACAACGACGCCCTTGCCCGCCGCCAGACCATCGGCCTTGATCACGATTGGGGCGCCCTTGGCATCGACGTAGGCGTGCGCGGCGGCGGCGTCGGTGAACGACTCGTACTCAGCAGTGGGAATCCCGTGGCGCTTCATGAAGGCCTTCGAGAAAGCCTTAGAGCTCTCGAGCTGCGCCGCGGCCTTGGTCGGCCCGAAGATGCGCATGCCATGGGCGCGGAACTCATCCACGACACCGGCGGCGAGCGGCGCCTCGGGGCCGACGACGGTCAGCGAGATCTTTTCCTTCTGGGCCCATTCGCGCAGGGCGACAGGCTCCGAAATGTCGACGCATTCATAGCGCGCGTCAGCGCGGGTTCCCCCGTTGCCGGGCGCGACATACACCTTGCTCACGCGCTGGGCCTGCGCCAGCCGCCATGCCAGGGCATGCTCGCGGCCCCCTCCCCCAATCACCAGTACCTTCATTCGCGTGCTTTCGTTCGCGCTCCCGTCAATCGGGGAGCGCAGCGTTGTGATAGACATCCTGCACGTCGTCGAGGTCCTCCAGGACGTCGAGCAGCTTTTGCATCTTCGCGGCGTCGTCGCCTGCGAGTTCGATGGTGTTCTCGGCCCGCATCGTGACCTCCGCCACGTCGGGCTTGAGACCCGCGGTCTCCAGTGCGTTCTTGACGGCTTCGAAGTCGCCGGGCGCCGTCAGCACCTCGATCGCGCCATCGTCGTCGGTGATGACGTCCTCCGCGCCCGCATCGAGCGCGACTTCCATCACCTTGTCCTCGCTGGTGCCCGGCGCAAAGATGAGCTGCCCGCAATGCTTGAACTGGAAGGCCACCGAGCCTTCGGTGCCCATGTTGCCGCCGTGCTTGGTGAAGGCATGGCGCACCTCGGCCACCGTGCGCACCCGGTTGTCGGTCATGGTGTCAATGATGATCGCCGCGCCGCCGATGCCGTAGCCCTCGTAGCGGATTTCCTCGTAGTTCACGCCTTCGAGGTTGCCGGTGGCCTTGTCGATGTTGCGCTTGATGGTGTCGGCAGGGAGGTTGACCGCCTTGGCCTTGTCGACCGCCAGCCGCAGCCGCGGATTGGCGCTCAAATCGCCGCCGCCGGCCTTGGCCGCCACCATGATTTCACGGATGGCGCGGGTCCAGAGCTTGCCTCGCTTCTCGTCCTGCCGGCCTTTCCGGTGCTGAATGTTCGCCCATTTGCTGTGTCCGGCCATGGCTTTAACTCTCGCTGTCTTGTGTTTTCAAAGCAAAGGGCGAGTTTACTGTCCGGCGCGAACGGCGCCCGGAGCGATGTGAGGGAACCGGATGCCTTTTTGGGATAATCCCGGCGCCGAAACACGCTCTCTGCCGGGCACCCTTGCTCCGAGTAAATTCCAGCCCCTCTGCATGAACATTCCTTCCACTACGCCCGAGCATGCCGAAACCTGCGACGTCCTGGTAATCGGCGGCGGCCCTGCCGGTGCGACAGCCGCAGCGGTACTCGCGAGCGAAGGGCGCAAGGTCGTGATGGTCGAGAAGGCACACCACCCCCGCTTCCACATCGGCGAATCGCTGCTGCCTGCAAACGCGGCGTTGTTCGACAGGCTGGGCGTGCGCGACCAGATCGAGCGCATCGGCATGCCCAAATTCGGCGTCGAGTTCGTTTCGCCGGATCACGATCACACTGCGCAGGTCGAATTCGCGGATGCCTGGGACAAGTCGATGCCCTATGCCTGGCAGGTGCGGCGCTCCGAAATGGATGAGATCCTCTTTCGCAACGCGGCGACGCGCGGCGCCGAGACGGTCGAAGGCTGCCGGGTGCGCGAGGTCAGCTTCGACGCCGACGGCGCCGACGTGCAGGCGGTGCTCGACGACGGAACCCGGCGCCAGTGGCGTGCTCGCTTCGTGCTCGATGCGTCCGGCCGCGACACCTTCCTGTCGAACAAGCTCAAGGCCAAACTGAAGAACCCGCGCCACAACAGCTCCGCGCTGTTCGGCCATTTCGTGAACGCCGAGCGTCTTCCCGGCAAGCAGGAAGGCAACATCACCATCTTCTGGTTCGACCACGGCTGGTTCTGGTACATCCCGCTGGCCGACGGCACCACGAGCATCGGCGCCGTCTGCTGGCCCTACTACCTGAAGTCGCGCAAGAAGCCTTTGAAGGATTTCTTCGCCGACACCATCGCGATGTGCGAGCCGCTCGCACAGCGGCTGAAGGACGCCGCGCTGGTGGACGACGCGGTCTACGCGACCGGCAACTACTCGTACACCAGCACCCATTGCAGCGGCGAGCGCTACCTGATGCTCGGCGACGCCTATGCCTTCATCGATCCGGTGTTCTCATCGGGCGTATACCTCGCGATGCACAGCGCCTTCGAAGGCGCCAAGGTCGTCGCCGCCACGCTCGACCAGCCGGCGCGGGCCGCCGCTGCGCGAAAGCATTTCGAGCGCGACATGCGCCGCGGACCGCGGGAGTTCTCGTGGTTCATCTTCCGCGTCACCAATCCGACGATGCGGGATTTCTTCATGTACCCGCAGAACCCCTTTCGGGTCAAGGAAGCCCTGCTGTCGCTGCTCGCCGGCGACATTCATGGCAAGACACCCATCTGGGGTTCGCTGCGGATCCTCAAGACCATCTATTTCTCCGTCTGCGCCGTGAATCCGCGCAGGTCGTGGCACGCGTGGCAGCGACGCCGGCGAAATATCCGCGACCTCGGCCCTCTCGCCGGCGAAAACATCCTCGAATCCAAGTGACTGCAAGAGAACCCCTCGGGGCGCCGCCCCTGCGCGTCGAGCGCCTTTCCCTGTCCGACAGCCTCGCACTCGCAACCGGCGGATCCTCGCCGTTCGGCGCGCTCGGCTACGGCACGCCCCACGACCTGGCCTGGATGCCGACCGTGAACGCGCGCGTTCTTTCGACGCGCGGCGCGATGGCTGATGTCTGGCATGCCAGCGAGCACATCGAATCCGGCACCACCGGAGTGGTGCGGTGGCGTTGCGACGGACACTGGATGCTCGGCGCCATCGATCTCGACGAGGCCATCGAGAAAGAAGGTCTGGCCGCCCTCTCGCAACGGGCTTACCAGGACCTGTTCAAGTCGCTGGAACAAACAGGGTGCACGCACCTCCTGCGCATCTGGAACTACCTGCCGCAGATCAATGGTGACGGCGGTGGCATGGAGCGTTACCGCCAGTTCAATTCCGGCCGCCAGCAGGCGTTCGTCGAGGCCAATCAGGCCGCGTTCGAGGGTGCGCCGGCCGCGTGCGCGCTCGGAATTCACCAGGGCGCACTGTGCATCCGCTTCCTGGCCGGGCGCAGCGCACCGGTGCCGGTCGAGAATCCGCGACAGGTCTCGGCCTATCACTACCCCAAGACCTACGGCCCGCGCGCGCCCACCTTCTCCCGGGCCGCGCTTGCCGAGATCGGCGGCGGCGACGTGGCGCTGTTCATCTCCGGCACGGCCAGCATCGTCGGCCATGAAACGATCCACATCGGCGAAGTCCTCGCCCAGACGCACGAAACCTTGCGCAACCTGCGCGCGGTGATTGCCGCAGCCAACGAGCGCACGACCGCCCTCTTCGACCTCGCGGAGATCGACTGCGTCGTCTATGTGCGGCATGTGGCCGATGCGCCGCTCGTGCGGCAGGTCATGGAAGAAGTGCTCGGCGCCGACGCGCACACGTTGAGCCACGCCGTGTTCCTCGAAGCTGACATCTGCCGCCAGGACCTGCTGGTCGAGATCGAAGCCCACGCGGTCGCGCGCGGCGCGCTGCGCGCCTGAGAACATCATTCGCGCAATGAACCGGCTGCTTCGTCTGGCACTCTCGATGGCGCTCGCGCTGCCGCTCTACGCCTTGCTCGCGCTGCTGGGGGTCATATCGCTCGTCTGGAACCTGGTCGCCATGGTGCTCTACCCGCTGCTGCCGGCAGAAGCCGGACGTGCACTTGGACGCAGCGTCATCGCTTATGCGTACCGCTCCTTCTGGGCCTCGGCATCGCTGTGCGGCATGATGCGCATCGACGCGAGCTGCCTCGATGCGCTGCGCAACGAGCGCGGGTTGATCTTCGTCGCCAACCATCCCACCATGCTCGATGCCTTGCTGCTGGTGGCAAGGCTGCCGCGCAGCGCCTGCATCATGAAGGCCGACCTGATGCGCAACGTCTTCCTGGGCGCGGGTGCCCGGCTGGCGCGCTACATCCGCAACGACTCGGCCCGCACCATGGTCAAGCAGGCGGTCGAAGACCTCAAAAGCGGCGGGCAGCTCGTGATCTTCCCCGAGGGAACGCGAACCGTGACGCCACCACTCAACGCCTTCCGACCCGGCGTCACACTGATCGCCAAGCTCGCGCAGTCACCGATCCAGACGGTCTTCATCGACACCGATTCACCCTATCTCGCCAAGGGCTGGCCGCTGTGGCGCGTGCCGCCGCTGCCCATCGTCTTCCGGCTGCGCCTGGGCCAGCGCTTCGCGCCTTCGCAGGACAGCGACGCGCTCCTGAATCAACTCGAACACTACTTTCGCCACTCCATGGAACAGCGCACCCCAGATGCGCAGCCCGCATGCCAGACGTCTCGCGCACCCACCTTGTCCTGATCCCCAGCTACAACACTGGTGAGCGCCTGTTCTCGACGGTCGCGGCGGCCCGCGCGCAGTGGAATCCGGTATGGGTCGTGATCGACGGCAGCACCGACGGTACCGGCGAGCGGCTCCAGGCCATGGCGGCATCGGACCCCGGCCTGCGTGTTTCGATCCTCCCCACCAACCAGGGCAAAGGTGCCGCCGTGCTGCACGGACTGCGCGAGGCGCGGACTGCCGGTTTCACGCATGTGCTGACCATGGATTCGGACGGCCAGCATCCCGCCGACCTGATCCCGGCCTTTATGGAAGCATCGCAGGAGCGCCCCGAGACGATGGTGCTCGGCCGCCCCGTCTTCGACGCAAGTGCGCCGCTGCTGCGCGTACGCGGCCGCCGTGTCTCGAACAGCTGGACCCAGCTCGAAACCCTCTTCGCCGGCGTCGGCGACTCACTGTACGGCTTTCGCGTCTATCCCCTCACGGATTTGTTGGCGGTCATGGAAGCTCAGCCGTGGATGCGGCGCTTCGATTTCGACACCGAGGCCGTGGTGCGGCTTGCTTGGCGAGGCGTGAAGCCGGTCAACATCGATGCGCCGGTGAAATACCTCACGGCCGAAGAAGGCGGCGTGTCGCACTTCCGCTATGGGCGCGACAACGTGCTGCTGACGTGGATGCACACCCGGCTGGTCATCGAATTCATCTTCAGGCTGCCTGGCCTGCTGTGGCGGAAGCTTCGCCGCGCTCCGCCCTTCCAGGCCTGAGGCCGGTGTGATGCCGCGCGCTCAGGCGGCGTTCTGGCGGGCCTGCGCGCGCGCGAGTGCCGGGCGGCCGGTCACGCGCTTCACGTAGTCCTCGAGCAAGGGAGTGCGCTGCATGAGCGGGCCGCCAAGGAACAGCGCAAATGTGGTGCCGACGAGGATGTCGGCAGCAGAGAACTGCTCGCCAAGAAGGTACGGCCCGCGCTCCAGGGTTCGATTCACATGGACCATGACTTCGTCCGGATCGACCCAACCCGCCGTGCCGCGCGGCGGCGTCACGCCCATGAACTTGCTGACCCAGGCGGGTTCCATCACTCCGGCGTAGTAGGCGAGCCACGTCAGGTACGCCCCGCGAAGCGGCGAGCCCACCACCGGGCCGATGCCGGCCGCCGGAAACTTGTCGGTGAGATAGCAGGCGATGGCGCTGGATTCGAACACCAGCACACCGTCATCCTCGATCGCGGGCACTTTGCCGTGGGGGTGCGGGTTGGCGGGGTCGGCTGCACCAGTTCCGTTGCCGCGCCGGATGTCGACCTTCTGGATCTGGTACGGCGCGCCCAGCTCTTCCAGCAAGAAGATCATTCGCGAAGAGCGCGAGTTCGGTGCATGGAAGAGCTTGATCATGGTGCGCCTTTCAGATGTCAGATCATCCCGCCGTTGATCGAGACGACCTGCCCGGTGATGTAGGCAGCCTCGTCGCTGGCAAGGAATCCGGCCAGTGCGGCCACTTCCTCGGGGGTGCCGGCGCGTTTCGCGGGCACGAGCTGGTTGATCATCGCCGAGTCGAACACGCCGTCGGCCATCGGCGAGGCAATGATGCCGGGCGCGATCGCGTTCACCGTCACGCCGCGTGCCGCCACTTCCAGCGACAGCGACTTCGTCGCGCTGTTGAGCGCACCCTTTGCCGCCGCATAGTTGACCTGCCCGCGATTGCCGGTCAGCGATGCGACCGAGGAGATGTTCAAGATGCGCCCCCAGCGCGTGCGCAGCATCGGCAGAAGCAATGGCTGCGTGACGCGGAAAAATCCGTTGAGCGACACATCGATCACCTTGTGCCACTGCTCGGGCTGCATACCGGGGAGCACCGCATCGTCGTGCACACCGGCGTTGTTGACGATGATCTGCACCGGACCATCCCTGAGCATGCGCTCGCAGGCCGCACGCGCGGCCTCGTCACTGCGCAGGTCGAACACCACACACTCGGCCTTGCCACCGGCTGCGGCGATGGTGGCCGCAAGCTGTTGCACCGATTCGGGGCGTGAATTCGCGTGCAGCAGCAATGTCGCGCCATCGCGCGCGAGACGCTGCGCGATCGCGGCGCCGAGCGCGCCGCTGGCGCCGGTCACCAGCGCACGTTTTCCTGTGAGACTCATGAACTTCCTTCAGTTGGCAAGCGGTGTGTTGAGCACGACGACAGCGCGACCTTCGGCCAACGCACGGCCCTCTGCGTCTTTCACCGCGAATTCGTAGAGGATCTGCGTCGCGTCGCCCGAGACACGTTCGGCGTGCACATGCAAGGCGCCGGCCACTTCGTCGATGCGCTCGACGGCCAGCCGCACGCCACGCGCGCTCGCCAGGAATCCGGCCGAGGGTTCGCTGTCTTCGGGGGCGAGCAAGCCGCCATGTAGTGCCATGGCCTGCGCCGCGTATTCGACGAGGTTCGGCGACAGCAGGCCGCTCGCGGTGCGCAGCGGGTTGTCCGGGCGCGTGTGCGTGCCCGTTGTGCAGTGGATGCGGTTCGCATCCCACGATTCGAGGCGCTCCAGCAGGCACATCGTGCCGCTGTGAGGAATACGGCGGGCAATGCCGGCCTGGTCCATGGTTTGAGGTGCGGTCATCGGGAATCCTTGAGATCGGCCACCAGCAGCACGTTCGCGAAGGGAGTGCCCTCGCTCATCGGGATGCTCTGGACCGAGAAACCGAAGCGCTCCAGCAGCGCCTTCCAATCCTTGAGGGGCCGGCCCCACGTGGGCGATACCTGATGCCCGCGGATGCGCGTAACAGTGCGATCAACCCACTGGCTGATCGCGAAGCCACGCCGGCTGTCGGCATCGCCCACACGCAGCAACAGGCGACCGCCCGGCTGCAACGCGTTGCGGACGCGCCGCAGGACACCCTCCTGGGCTTCGAGGTCCACGTAGTGCAGCACATCGAGGATCACGACGAGATCGCTTTCGGGCAATTGCGTGGTGCACATGTCGCCGCACACGAACCGGGGCGTCGGCTGGAGATGGCCCACCGATGCTTCGGCGCGCGCCACATCCTTGGGCATCAGCTCGACGCCGGTGTAGCTTGCCGACGCTGGCGTCGCCGACCAGGTCGCGGGCCATTCGCCCGGCTGCGCCTGCATCGCGCTCATCGCCGAAAGAAGGCTCGCGAACAGACCTTGCCCGCAACCGATGTCGACCACGCGTGCACGGCGTTCACCGATCAGACCGCGCTCGATGAGGCCGCGAAAAACAGGATCGCGCCCGAGCTTGCCGCGCGCGAAGTGCCAGGCGAACTTGCCGGCCTTCCTGTACGGCGCGCTCGCGCGCTCGTGCAATCGACGCCAGGCGGCGTCCGTGGAAATCTGGGTACTCATGAAAGAACTCTGGAAGATGCGGCGACCGACCGGCGACTCATGCCGACAAGCCCTCCGGCAAAGTCGCGGCACGGAGGCCATCGGCCTGCGCACGCGCCAGCAACTTGGGAAGCACTTCGAGGATGACGGGTTGCCCCAGCGAGGTGCGCGCGGCATGACCGTCATGCAGCAGCAGGATGTCACCGGCCGCCAGACCTTCGGTGAGCCGGGACAGCACAGTGGTGGGATTGCCCTCGCGAGTGTCGAAGCCACGGCGCGTCCAGCTCACCAGCGACAGGCCCATGCGGTGCAGCACAGGCGCCAGGAAAGGATTACGCAGCCCCGCGGGCGCGCGGAAGCAGGTGGGCCGTTGGCCGGTGACCTCTTCCAACACCTTCTGAGCACGCGAGATTTCCTGCGCGAACCCACGCGGGCCGAGGAACGAGAAGTTGTGTCGATGCCGCGCAGTGTGGTTCTGGATGCTGTGGCCGCGCGCGATGATCTCGCGCGCCAGCTCGGGATGCTCCAGCACCCGTTCTGCGATGCAGAAGAAGGTCGCGCGCTGGCCATGCGCATCGAGCAGGTCCAGCACCTTCGGCGTGACATCCGGATCGGGACCATCGTCGATGGTGATCGCGATCTCGCGCCGGGCCACTGCACTTGCCGGCAAGTGCGTGACATTGGGGCCGAGCAGGCTGCTGCGCGGCGTCAGGCCCGCCGCCGTGATGACCGCATGGTTCAACACGAGCGTACCGATCGCCCACGGCCATGCGCCCGGCACGAAAAGCCCTGCACCCAGTGCCGCGACATGCACCAGGGCGCTGGCCCGGATGGCCGGCGGCCATGGCCAGGATTCGCGGTTGGATATGGGAAGGACTTGCGACATGGACTCTCAGGACGTGCAGTCGAACGATTCTCCCATCAGCGCGCCTTGGGAGCGAGCGGCGCGGTCGTGCGCGCAAACGCGGCGGACAGCAGCAGCGCCAGCAGCGCACCGGGTGCGACCACACGGCCGATCGATGACAGCGCCGGGATGTTGGAGATCGCAATCAGCCCGAACGAGATCACTGTCGTCAGGTTCGCCAGCATCAGTGACGCCAGCGTGTCTTCGTCCGCCCGGCCGGTCTCGCGCAGCTGGTCGAAGAACAAGGCGTAGTTCGATCCGACGGCAACGATCAACAGCAGGCCCACCAGATGCAGGATGCCCAGTGGCACATGCAGCGCCGCCATTCCGCCCAAGGTGAGCACCACCGCCACTGCAAGCGGCTGGCATACGGCGAGCAACCGACGGCCCGACCTCAGGTAGGCGCCGAGCAGGATCACGACCGCAAGCGCGCCAAGCATCACCTGGACGAAGGCCTCGTGCAGATAGCGCTGATAGAGGCTCGACAGTTCATCGCCCACGTTGACCACCTGCACATCGGGCACCCCTTCGAGCGCAGCCGCGAGCCGACCGGCATCGAAGCTCGCGCCCGGATGCAGCGCGATCAGCGTGGCCCACCCGCCGGCCTGCCGCTCGAACATCAGCGCACTGAGCACCGCATCGAGCGGGCCGCCCTTCAGATCGGCGCGCCGGATCACCGACAGGCCCTTGGCAGCCTGGACATCCGCAATGAAAGGTTCGAGTCGAGACGCCGGCAGCGGCAACCCACGCGTGGCTTCGGCGAGCCGCGCGCGCAAGGTATCGGAGTCGGGAAGGCTCGCGAGTCGCGCCTTCTGTGCCGCTTCGCTCGGCAACAGTCGCGAGACGGTCTCGTAGCCTGCGAGGTCGCCCTTGTCGACCAGCGCATCGAGGCGCGTGCCAGCGGACTCGGTGTTGCGAAGCGCCGATTGCAGATCGGCGCCCTGGATCACGACCAGCGTGCCACCGTCGCTCGCGCCGATATCCGCGCGCAGCTCGGCGTCGAGCCTCTGGGTAGCCTGCGGCACCGGGCTCATCGCGCTGAGGCTTGCGCGCCAGAGATCGCTCCCCTGCCACACCACCAGCACCAACGCCGCGACACCAAGGCCCACGAACACCCACCGCAAGCGCGGCAGAGCGCGCACCAGGATGCCGGCGATGCGTGCCATCCGCGCCCGCATGCCCATGCCGGTGGCGCCATCCGGCGCGAGGATCGGCAGCACGAAGCGCGCGACGAGCGCCGCCGCGATCAAGCCCGCGAGCGAAAACACGCCCAGTTGCGCCAGTCCCGGAAAGCCAGAGAACACGAGTGCCGCAAAGCCGCAAACCGACGTCAGCAGCCCCAATCGCACTGTTGGCCAATGAATGTCACGCCAGCGTCGCCACCCGGTGCCCGGCACGGTCGCGCCGCGTGCCTGGATCAGGTAGTAGATCGCGTAGTCCACCGTCTCGCCGATCAGGGTGCTGCCGAATCCCAACGTGAGACCGTGCACCGAACCGAACACGAGGCTCACCGTCGCGGTGCCCCAGACCACACCGGTCGCGACCGGCAGGAAGGCCACAACGAGTGCGCGCGGCGATGCGAAGGCCAGCAGCAGCAGGACTCCCATCACGATGCCACCCACAACCGCGAGATGAATCGCCTCGGTCTTGATTTGGTCGCGGCTCTCGACCGAGAAGATCGGTGCGCCAGTCATCTGGAGTTGCGGGTGGTCGCCAGAGAGGCCCTGCGTCGCAGCGTCGAACGCGCCACGCACCTGCGCGATGGCCTGCGCGACCGCATCGAGGTCGCTGCCCGACGCGTGCGTGGTCGCGAGGATCACCGCGCGCGGCGCGCCCCGCGACACCCACACGCCTTCCTCGCTGCGCGGCGAACTCGCCGGAATCAGCCCTTCGGCGATGCGCTGTGTCTCACCGGTCGGATCACGATCGAGCATCGGCTTGAGCGCGTTGCCCGCGGGCGTACCGAGCAGCGACAACGTGTCGACGATCGCGTCGCGCAGGCCCTCGACGGTGAAGCGATCCGGCGTCACCTCGGACGACAACAGGTAGCGGTGGTCGAACACCCAGGTGCCCGATTCCTTCCATTCGCTGGTGTCACCGTTCTGGACCTGATCGAAGAGTCCGCCCTTCCGCATCGCAGTCGCTACCGAGCGCGAGACCTCGGCCCGCTGTGCGGCGTCCTTGCCACCCTCGATGCCGATGAAGATGGTGCGTGAGGCAATCCCGCTCTGAAGCTGCTCGATCAGCAATCGCTGCCGCGCGTCAGGGCTTTTCGGCAGGAAGGCCGAGAGGTCCGCGCTGAAATGCGAGCGCGCGATCACCGCGACGCCCACGGCCAACAGCAGTAGCCAGAGCCACAACGCCAGCTTGGCGGGCCGCCCATCTGACGATGAAGCACCAACCATCACGGCGTGGATCGCGCGGGCGTCGCCGCCGGGCCGGCTGGGCGGCGGTCAGGCGTGATGTTCATCACCGAGCGGTCGCCGCCGATGAACTCCATCTCGACGCCGAGCACTTCACCGCCGCGACCGGTCAGGCGCATGCTGCGCACTTGCGCGGCAAGGCGCTCGTCGATGGGTTTGAGCTCCAGCGCCCAGTCGTTGCTGGTACCGGTGAGCGTGCTGCGGAAATAGCGCTGGAGGCTTTGCGCGTTGCCACTCAGTGTGCCGCGCATCGCCTCAACCATGCCGAGCAGCTCGGGCATGCTGTCGAGCGCGACGGTGCGCGTGCGACCGCTGCGCGACAGCGTCAGGATGTTGCCCTCCACGCTCATCGTTTCGGGACGCGGCGTGATGGTCCGGCGCATGAGGCGATCGGGCGCGGTAAAGCTCAGCACGCCGCTTGCGTCCAAGGGACCTTCGAGACCGCGCACGAAGCGCTGCTCCGTGAAGGTGGCCTCCCCGCTCCTGCGCTGAGCCAGCAAGCTCATCAACTCGGGCAGGTCGAAAGCCCAGGCCGACGAAGTCGCCAGCGCGAGCGTCAACGCCGCGAGGATCGCCTTGCACCAGCGATCAATCCGAATCTTCAAGCCAGAAATCATGAAAGTTGAACCAGTTGTGCGGGTATGCGCGGCAAAGCGCTTCGAGCCGCGCCACATAGCTTTCGAGCGCCATGCGAATACGCCGTTCGCGCTCGGCCGGATCGGTGATGCGTTCGCTGAAATCGGCCAGCGGCTCGAACTGGACATCGTAGCGGGCGCCGCCCGCGTAGAGGCCCGCCATGAAGAACACCTTGCGGCGCAGCAGCGCGGCCAGACGGAAAGGTCCGTCGTTGAAGAGCGCGGGCCGACCGAGGAAAGGCAGTTCGACGCTGCTGCCCCGCTGCTGGCCTGCTTCTTCGGGCCCGCTGAGGGTGCGGTCCGCCAGCAGGCCGGCGAGGCCGCCGGAGTCGAGCCAGTCGCGCAACTCGAGCATTGCGTGCGGGCGGCCCAGCTCGATGATGTGCGGCCGGTGCTCAGGCAGGCTGATCGCGCCGAGCAAGGCGCTGATCTGCTGCGCGTTGTCCTGGTACATCAGCATCGCGAGCCGCATGTCGGCGGGGGCTTCTTCCTTCTGCCGCGTGGCGCCCAGCGCCTCGAAGCTGCCGACGTGTGCGCCGAGCATGAACGCACCGCGCCCGGCGTTGACCTCGGCCTCGACCGCCTCGTGGCCGCGCACATGGATGTCGAACAGGTCGATGCGTCCACGCAGGAAATAGAGGCGGTCCAGCACCGTCGACGCAAAGGCGTGCAGCAGCCGGTAGCCGTCGCCCCACCCTGCCTGCGGCCCGATCGCACGGAACAGATAGCGCTTGATGTGGCGACGCGGCGTCGGCGAAAAGAGCAGGAAGTAGAGCGAGATCGGATGCAGCACCAACCTTGCGACCGGCCGGCCCAGCTTCAGCGCGATCCAGCTGATGATCCGCAGCGCCGCCATGTTGCTTCGCTCGGGCGCGCGCGCCCAATCAGCCTGGCTGGGACGGGAATCGCCGCCCTCTGGCGGCGAAGCGCTCATGACGCGATGCCGACGCCGGGTGTCCAGCGCCCGCTCGCAGCGACGACATCGCCGCAGCGCACTTCGAAACGCAGGCCGCGCGAGGCACCGGATTCGGGAACGAGATCGATCACCAGCGCGCTACCGGGCCGCACCGGCGCCAGGAACTTGGCTGCCGCGAGCGTCGGGTTCGGGCCGAGCCGCATCGACAGGGCTGGAACACCGCGCACCGCTTCGAGCACCTCGGCCACAAGCAGCGCACCGGGCAGCAGCGGCTGGCCCGGGAAGTGGCCGGCGAAGGCCGGATGGTCTTCGGGCACTTCGCGCGTGAGCTGCACCGGCGTGGTGTCCGAAGCCAGATGCGCCAGCGCGAATTCACGCAGCGACTTGACGGTGAGCTTGCCGGTTCCTTCGCGCGGGAAGGCATTGACATGCACCACGCGTCGCGGCACGAAAACGGCTTCGACGCGTTCGCGCAGCGCCGAGATGATCGCCTGCGCATCGAGCGTCGGCGCCACGACGAAGGCCACGGGGCGCACGACACCATCGACCACGTCGTCCGGCAGCCAGAAGGCGCCATCCACCACGCCGGGGATGCTGTTGAGGTGATGGTTCAGATAGCCCAGCGAGCTGCGCCGGCCAGCCACGTGGATCAGGTCGTTCGCACGGCCCAGCAGGCGGAATCGGCGGTCGTCGACCAGCTCGAGGATGTCCGCCATCGGCGTCGGCTCGGCGATGAAGTCGCCCGCAAACACGAAACGCTCGTTGCCGGCTTCGTCCTGCTCGCGATGAACGCGGATGTCGCCGAACGTCTCCCAGACTTCGCTCTGCGTGGGCTGGCGCGTGGCGACCTGACCTGATTCGGTGCTGCCGTAGATCTCGATCAGCTTGCCGCCCAACGCCTGCTCCGCCTGCGCCGCGAGTTGCGGCGACAGCGGCGCGGTGGCCGAGAGGATCAGGTCGACCTGCGGCAGTTCGATGCCGGCCAGTAGCAAGGTCTTCAGATGGAATGGCGTGGTCACCAGTGCGCGCGGCTGCGGCACCGAGGCCAGCGCCTTTGCCACGTCGGCGGGGAAGAAAGGCCGCCCGCTGTCGAACGCAGCGCCGCCGAGCAGTGCGAGCAGCGCCGAGGACTCGAGTCCATAGCTGTGCTGCACCGGCACCGTCGCAACCAGCGTAAGGCCGGCGAGCGACGGGCGTCCAAGCAGACCCGACAGCCGTCGGACCGCCGCAGCGATGTTGCCGACCAGCGTGCCCCAGCTCTTTGCGTGGGGCTGCGGCGCGCCGGTGGAGCCGGAGGTCAGCAGGCTCACCGCATGCATGTCGCGATCGAACGCCGGCATGGGCGCGTCGGCCGAGCGGTCGGCGGGGGCGTGCTTGTCGATGAGAACGTTCGGAAGACCGGGGGTTTCGATCGCGGCGTCGTCGATCACCGCGAATGCAGGATCGCCCACTTCATGCAGGCGCGCGAGCGTGTCGGGCCGCGCATCGGGCGGCAGGAAGCTGGTTTCACCACGCGCCAGCGCCGCGGCAAGGCTGACAGTGAACGCATAGCGGTCCACGCACAGGTTCACGACCGGGCCACCGTCGCGCAACTGCGGCGCGAAGCGGGCCACGTCAGCGAGGAACTCGCGTGCGCTGACAGGCACGCCGGCACGCCACGCGATCGGCTGATCGAGGTCACGGGCCGCGATCAGCGGCAGGAGGGATTTGGATGTCACCGCAGAGTCCGGTTCAACGCCGGGCGGTGCCACTGACCGGCGTGCTATAGAAGGCACGCACCGCATCCACGAGACGGGTGCGTTCGAATTCGGGATGGAGCCGATAGCGCAGCAGGTGCTCGCCCAGAAAGAGCGCAACGATCATCAGCGGCGTCACCAGATTCGCGAGCACGGACCAGATCGCGAAGGACTGGGTCTCGAAGACGACGACCGAGGCCAGCACCATCGCGGCGAAATAGATCGTCCAGACCCGGGTCACCTGCGCGGTGTAGGCCACATGGGCGGGCGAAAGCGGATGCACGCGCTGAGCAAACTGCCCGATGAGCGACAGCCTGCCGGCGCGCAGCGTGCCGCCGAACCACCCGCAAAGAAGCGCGTTGATGCCCACGTGCTGGAGCATGTAAAGGCGGTTCGTATCACCCGCATCGCCACGGATCACGAGTGCGAACAGCACGGCGCCACCGACCACCGAGAACGCCAGCCCCCGCGCCCCGAAACGGCTGCCGGCGAGCCCCATGGCAGTGAGCCACAACGGGCCGAGCAACGCCACGATCGCCCACGGCTCCGCCGGGTGGTAGAGCATCATCCACTGGGAAACACAGGCATAGGCCACCCCCGCGATCAGCAGGAGCGCCATGCGCCATCGAGACATGGATCAGGAAGCGCCGCGGTTCTGCGCGACGTGCGTCGCAAGACTGCGCAGCGACGAGAAGATTTGCTGGTTGCGTTCGTCGTCCGAACGCAGCTGGAAGCCGTACTTGCGCGAGACTTCCAGGGCCACTTCGAGGATGTCGATCGAATCGAGACCGAGCCCTTCGCCGTAGAGCGGTGCGGTCGGCACGATGTCGGCCGGAGCAACTTCCAGGTTGAGCGATTCGACCAGAAGCACGGCCAATTCATTCTCCAGGGGGGACTGTTCGGAAGCGTCGCCAGTGGCGGGAATCGGGGATTGTGCGGTCGATGACAAAAGAGAACTCCGGAACTTGTGAAAAAACTATCGCTCGGGTTTTTGGAATTATAGGGAGGCCCGCTTCGCTAGACTGGCTCCCTCTCGCAACGACCGGAATCCATCCATGGCCGATCCACTCCTCATCGCGCGCCACGACGCGATCGAATGCAACCTGCTGCCGGGCCTGACCAATCGGCACGGCCTGATCACCGGGGCCACCGGCACCGGCAAGACTGTCACGCTGCAGACCATTGCCGAGAAGCTGTCCGCAATCGGCGTGCCCGTCTTCATGGCCGACGTGAAGGGCGACCTGACCGGCACCAGCCAGAAAGGCAGCATCGGCGACAAGATGGCTGCATCGCTCAAGGAGCGTGGCATTGGTGCGCCCGAACCTCTCGCCTGCCCCGTGACCCTGTGGGACGTGTTTGGCGAACAGGGCCACCCGGTGCGCGCGACCATTTCCGACATGGGGCCGCTGCTGCTTGGCCGCATGCTCGACCTCAACGACACCCAGTCGGGCGTGCTCAACCTGGTGTTCAAGATCGCGGACGACAACGGCCTGCTGCTGCTCGACCTCAAGGACCTGCGCGCGATGCTCCAGTACGTGGGCGAGAACGCCAGCCAGTTCACCACCCAGTACGGCAACATCAGCGCCGCCAGCATCGGCGCGATCCAGCGCGGCCTGCTGCAGATCGAAAGCCAGGGCGGTGACAAGTTCTTCGGCGAGCCGATGCTCAACATCGCCGATTTCATGCAGACCGAGGGTGGCAAGGGCGTGGTGAACATCCTGGCCGCCGACAAGCTGATGAACTCCCCGCGCCTCTACGCGACCTTCCTGCTGTGGATGCTGTCGGAGCTGTTCGAACACCTGCCCGAAATTGGCGACCCGGACCAGCCCAAGCTGGTGTTCTTTTTCGACGAAGCCCACCTGCTCTTCAATGAAGCGCCCAAGGCGCTGATCGAACGCATCGAGCTGGTGGTGCGCTTGGTGCGTTCCAAGGGCGTGGGCGTCTTCTTCGTTACACAGAACCCGCTCGACATCCCGGACTCCGTACTGGCTCAGCTTGGCAACAGGGTGCAACATGCGTTGCGGGCCTTCACGCCGCGCGACCAGAAGGCGGTGAAGGCCACGGCGACGACGATGCGGCAGAAGCCGGGGCTCGACATCGAGAAGGCCATTACCGAACTCGCGGTCGGCGAGGCGCTGGTGAGCTTCCTGGACGACAAGGGTCGCCCCTCCGTGACCGAGCGCGTTTATGTCTTGCCGCCCGGCAGCCAGATCGGGCCGATCACCCCAGCTCAGCGGCAGGCGCTCATCGCGAACTCGCTGGTCGCCGGCGTCTACGAAAAGGCGGTCGATCGCGAATCGGCGTACGAAAAGCTCAAGGGCCGCGCCGAATCTGCACCGGGCGCCCCCGCCGCCACCGGCAAGGCGGGTGCAGCAGCGCCGGCACAAGGTGACGGCGGACTGATGGGCAGTCTCAACGAAATCCTGTTCGGCTCGACGGGCCCGCGCGGCGGCAAGCACGACGGCCTGGCGCAAACCATGGCGAAGTCGGCTGTGCGCACCA
Organism: Variovorax sp.; assembly: GCA_017744935.1. Classification (GTDB taxonomy): domain Bacteria; phylum Pseudomonadota; class Gammaproteobacteria; order Burkholderiales; family Burkholderiaceae_C; genus Variovorax. The sequence continues at coordinate 27,896 of JAGIAI010000032.1, read as the reverse complement.
TGGGAACGACGGTCGGCAAGGAAATCCTGCGCGGCGTGCTCGGCGGCATCTTCGGCTCGAAGAAGCGCTGAGCAACGCCAGCTGGTGTTGACTAGACGAGCTGAGTCAGCGCGTTCTCGAAAGCCGTGCGCGCGATGCCGGTGCGCTCGCTCGAACGTGCATGGCAGCGTTCGAGCGCCGCAGCCACCGTGGCCGACACGTCACCGAAGATCGCTGCATCGGACACGTCCGCATCGCCGCCCATCAGGAACGCGAACGCGCGCGCCATGCCGCAGTTGGCGATGAAGTCGGGGATCACGGCGACCTGTGAATCGGCCTGCTCGTAGATCGGGCCGTAGAAGATCTCGGTGTCGGCAAAAGGCACGTTCGCACCGCTGGAGACTACTTCGAGCCCGCCCTCCACCAGCGCATCGACCTGCTCGCGGGTCACGAGACGCGACCCCGCGCACGGCAGGAAGATCTCGGCGCCAGCACTCCAGACAAGGCTGTTGATTTCATCGAAACGCAGCATGTATTTCGCCGAGAGCTGGTTTCCCTTCTTCTCGAGGAAGAGCTGGCGGACCTGCTCGAAGTTGAAGCCGTCCGGATTCAGCAGCCCGCCTTCGCGGTCGATGATCCCGACGACCTTTGCGCCAGCCTGCGCAAGGTAGTACGCCGCGGCGGCACCGACATTGCCCCAGCCCTGCACGATGACGCGCTTGCCGACGACGCTGCCGCCATAGAGCTGGTAGTAGTGACGCACCGATTCGGCTACGCCCCAGCCGGTGATCAGATCGGCCACCACGTATCTGCGCGAAATGTCGGGCGAATACTGGCGGTCTTCCACCACCTTGGCCACGCCCATGCGAAGCTGGCCGACCTTCTGGATGCGCTCGCTGTCGCTGGGCGCGAAATGCCCGTTGACCACGCCTTCCTGCGGATGCCAGAGGCCATAGCTCTCGGTGATCGGGATCACTTCGTGCACTTCGTCCACATTGAGGTCGCCGCCGGTGCCGTAGTAGGTCTTGAGCAACGGCGTCACCGCCTTGTACCAGCGCCGCAGCACGTCGTTCTTGCGCGGATCGGCCGGGTCGAAGTCGATGCCCGACTTCGCGCCGCCGATAGCCGGGCCGGAAACGCTGAATTTGACCTCCATGGTCTTCGCCAGCGATTCGACCTCGCGCCGGTCCAGCCCGGCACGCATGCGTGTTCCACCGCCGGCGGCACCGCCGCGCAGCGAATTGATGACGACCCAGCCCTTGGCGGGCGTTTCGGCGTCGTGCCATTCAAAGACGATTTCGGGCGCCTTGTTCTCGAAACGGGTGAGCAGTTCTTTCATTTCTATCTTTCAGGATTCGTTGAGGTCAGGCAAGAAGCAATTTGTCGTCGTCGAGCTTTTCGCCACGCGTCTTCTCGAACATCTCGAGCAGGTCGCGCACATCCATGCCTGCGCGGTCATCGCCGGCAACATCGAGGATCACGCGCCCCTCGTGCAGCATCACGGTGCGCGAGCCGTAATCCAGCGCCTGCCGCATGCTGTGCGTGACCATCATGGCCGTCAGCTTGCTGACCTCGACGATGCGTGCGGTGAGCTCCAGCACGAACGCCGCAGTCTTCGGGTCGAGTGCCGCCGTGTGCTCGTCGAGCAACAGGATGCGCGACGGCTGCAGCGAGGCCATCAGCAGGCTCACTGCCTGCCGCTGCCCGCCCGACAGCAGTCCCATACGATCGGCCAGGCGGTTTTCCAGGCCGAGATTGAGGATGCGAAGCTTCTCGCGGAAGAACTCGCGCAGGCTGCGCGTCAGCGACAGGCTGAAGCCGCGCCGAGCGCCGCGCTTCCAGGCCAGCGCCATGTTCTCCTCGATCGTCAGCGCCTCGCAGGTGCCGGCCATCGGATCCTGAAAGACCCGCGCCACCATGTCCGAGCGCTGCCATGCAGCACGCCGCGTGACATCCTCGCCGTCGATGTGGATCGTGCCGCGATCGACCAGCAGGTCGCCGCTCACCGCGTTCAGGAAGGTCGACTTGCCTGCGCCGTTGGAGCCGATCACGGTGACGAACTGGCCCGTCGGGATCTTCAGGTCCAGCCCGCGCAAAACACGGTTCTCGATCGGCGTGCCGGGATTGAAGGTGATTTCGAGACCTTTGGCGTGCAACATCAGCGAACCCCCTTGGCAGCAATCGAAGAAACGGTGCGCGTGGCCGACCGGCGGGCCGGCAGCTTGCGCTTCCAGGCCGGCACGAGCAGCGCGAACGCGACGAGAACAGCCGTCACCAGGTTCAGGTCCTGGGCCTTCAGGCCGATGAAGTCGCTGTTGAGCGCCAGCGCGATGAAGAAGCGGTAGAGCACCGCACCGAGCACGCAGGCCAGCGTGGTCACGACCAGGCTGCGCGCCGGCAGGATGGTCTCGCCGATGATCACCGCCGCGAGGCCGACCACGATGGTGCCGATGCCCATCGAGATGTCCGCCCCGCCCTGGCTCTGCACGAAGAGCGCGCCGGCCAGCGCGACCAGCCCGTTCGACAGCGCCAATCCCCAGATGGTCTGGCGGTCGGTCGAGATCCCCTGCGCACGCGCCATGCGCGGATTGCTGCCGGTGGCGCGCATCGCGAGGCCCGCTTCGGAGGCGAAGAACAGGTCGAGCAGCACCTTGACCGCAACCACGATGGCCAGCAGCACCAGCGGCTTGAGCAGGTAGTCCGGCATGCCGCCGAACGCCAGCATGCTGAACACCGTGGGCTCGTCGATCAGCGCGATGTTGGGCTTGCCCATGACACGCAAGTTGACCGAGTACAGCGCGATCATCACCAGGATGCTGGCGAGCAACTGCATGATGCGCAGCCGCACGTTCAGCCACGCGGTCAGCCAGCCGGCGAGCGCGCCGGCCGCGATGGCCACGCCCGTCGCGGCGAAGGGGTTCCACCCCGCCACGATCAGCGCCGCGGCAACGGCCCCGCCGAGCGGAAAGCTGCCGTCGACCGTGAGGTCCGGAAAGTTGATGATGCGAAACGACAGATAGACGCCGAGCGCGACCAGTCCGAAGATCAGACCGATCTCGATGGCGCCGAGCGAAGCGATGAGTGACATTTGAGTTCTCTTCCAAATGAGGAAACCGGCGCAGCCCAATCCAGGGATACCGCGGAACCGGCTCCGCCGGGCCGCTGGTATCGCCCCCGGTCGGGGGTGGAGAGCGACACGAAGTGCGCGAGCCTGGGGGCGAGTTACTTGATCACGACTTGCGCCGACTTCAAGAGCTCATCCGAGAGCGTGACGCCCTGCTTCTGCGCCGCAGCCGGATTGACGTGCAGCTCGAAGTTGTCGCTGGTCTGCGAGGCGATCGTGCCCGGCGCCTGACCTTGCAGGATGCGCACGACGATCTTGCCGGTCTGGTGGCCGATGTCGTAGTAGTTGAGGCCCAGTGCCGCGACCGCGCCGCGCTTGACGGCGTCGGTGTCCGCCGCCACGACCGGGATCTTCGCCTGCTGGGCCACCTTCACGATGCCCTCGAAGGCCGACATCACGTTGTTGTCGGTCGGCGCATAGATCACGTCCACCTTGCCGACGAGGCTCTGCGCCGCGCTCGCGACGTCCACGGTGCGCGCCGCGGCGCCTTCGACCAGCGTCAGGCCGGCGGCGGGCATCGCCTTCTTCAGCGCCTCGATGATCGCGACCGAGTTCGCCTCGCCCGGGCTGTAGATGACGCCCACGCGCTTGGCGTTGGGCACGACACGCTTGATCAGGGCCAGGTGCTTGTCCAGCGGCGACAGGTCCGACACGCCGGTCACGTTCGTGCCCGAGGCCTCCCAGCCCTTCACCAGCTTGGCCGCGACCGGATCGGTCACAGCGCTGTAGACCACGGGGATGTCCTTGCTCGCGGCAACCACGGCCTGAGCGGAGGGCGTGGCGATCGCGACGATCACGTCCGGACGCTCGCCGACGTACTTGCGTGCGATCTGCGCGGCGGTGCCATTGTTGCCCTGCGCGCTCTGGTATTCGTACTTCAGGTTCTTGCCGGCTTCGAAGCCGGCGGACTTCAGCTCATCCTTGACGCCATCGCGTACCGCGTCGAGGGCCTTGTGTTCGACGATTGAGGTGACGGCCACCGAGACGGTCTTGTCGGAAGCGTGGCTCGGAGCGGCTGCGCCAGCGAGCGCAAAGGCGAGAAGGCCGAGGGTGGAACGCACGAAAGAATGTTTCACGTTGAAGTCCTGATGAGAAATAGTCGAGTGGGTTTCAATAAAGGAAAGCACTCCGTCACAAGGGCCTCGTGAGCCACGCCGAATCACTGCTTTCCAGGGCGAGAAGTTTGGACTTCCACGCGAAAAATCTGCTTTCATCCGAGACCCGGGCGAACCCTCAGGCGAGAAATAGAATTTCTTCTTTACGTCGAATAAGGAGTAACTCTTGTACGAAGCCGATCTGGACCGTATCGACCGCAAGATCCTCGCCTTCCTGCAGGAGCACGGAAGGGCCTCCAACCTGGAGCTGGCCGAGGCCGCAGGCCTGTCGCCCGCGCAGTGCCACCGCCGCCACCGGCGCCTGGAAGAAGCCGGCTACATCGCCCGCTATGAAACGCGGCTGGCCCCGGCCCGGCTCGACCTGCACGTGGTCGCCTTCATCCTGGTGGCAATGGAAAAGGGGCACATCCGCGACCTGTCGAAGTTCACCAACGTGGTGACCGACCTGCCGGAAGTGCTGGAGTGCTACTCGATCACCGGCGACTACGACTTCGTGATGAAGGTCATCGCGCGCGACCTGAAGGGGCTGTCGCAGTTCCTGATCGAGAAGCTGATGCGGCTGCCCGGCGTGGACGGTGTGCGGTCCAGCGTATGCCTGGACGAGTTCAAGTGCACGAGTGCGCTGCCGCTGCCGGAATAGAAGGCAATCACCAGCGCAGGAATCGTCGCCCGATCAGCGCCCCCGCCGCCGCCGGCACCGAAATGCCGAGCACGTACCAGACTGCAAAGAACGGCGCCGCCAATTCGATGCAATGCAGCGCATAGACCGCGGCCCCGGCCCCTCCGGCCATCAGGCCTGCGGCAGCGCCCGCCAGTGCCGGCCGCGTCGGCGCCAGCCCCTTGAGCGCCACGAGCGCCGCAACGAAAACCGGCAGCGCCACGAAAGCGATGTTGGCGGTGCAGGTCCGCCACGTCTGCCCCATGACCAACGCCGGACGCTCCCCGGCCGGTGCGGACATCAGCACGTAAGCGGCGATGCTCCAGATCACGGCCAACGGCAAGGCCAGCCCGATCCAGGCCTTGCGGACCCGCACGCCCGGCCGCGACAGACGCTCGGCCATCAGATAGGCACCGGCCGCGATGCAGATCGGAAAGAGAAACCGCACCCAGAAGATCGGCCGCTCCATCACTTCCATCAAGTCGCGCCGCAGGCCGAACACCACCAGCATGAAGGCGAAGGACAACGGCAAACCGACCAGCAAGGCAGTCGACAGCCGCCGGCTTGCCGTGTGCCTGGGAACCGGCATTGCGCTGGCGGCAAGCATCGAGATCAGGTCGTCGGTCTTCATCAGATCGCCTCCTTGATCTTCAGCGCGAGCGCCTTCAAGCCGCGATGGATGCCCACCTTGACCGCCGATTCCGACATGCCGGTGAGCTTCGCCGTCTCCGCCACGGAGAGGCCTTCGAGCTTGACGTGGACGATCGGCAGGCGATGTCTGTCCGGCAGCGTGTCGAGCAGACCGGCGAGGTCCCGCCGCGCATCGCTGGCTTCGTTGGCCGACTCCGCGAAGACCGCGAGGTCATCGTCCAGCGGCTCGTGCAGCGCTTCGCGCGTGGACTTGGCGCGCAACAGGTCGATCATCTTGTAACGCGCGATGGCATGCACCCAGGCCGTCAGCGGCTGGTCGCTCTGGTAGGTGTGGCGCTGGTTGTGCATGGCGAGAAGGCATTCCTGAACGAGATCTTCCACTTCATCGGGCCATCCGAACAGCCGCCTCGCAAGATAGGCGCGAAGGTGCACGCTCAGCTTCTGCAGGAAGGCCTGATAGGCCGCGGCATCGCCATCGAGCCCGCGCATGAAAAGCGCATGCAGCGCCTGCTCGGCGTCGTTCCGTGGCTGCGGATTCCCACTGGTCATTCGTGCTTTCAGCTCGCCTGGTTACAGGGCCATGCAAAAAAAGAAATCGGGCGGATTGTGCCGCGCGCTGTAACTCCCGGCGAGCGGACTGCGAAGTAGAGACGACCGCGCCAGGCGGTGCGGTTGAACAACCACTCAAGCACAGGAGCACGCAATGATCACTCGCCCTCTCGCAATCACCGCACTCGCACTCGGCGCCCTCGCCGCCTCCGCCGTTGCACAGCCTGTGGCCGACCCGGGCCCCAAGTTCGAGAAGTGCTACGGCGTCTCGATGGCCGGCAAGAACGACTGCGCGGCCGGCCCCGGCACCAGTTGCGCGGGCACGTCCAAGATGGACTACCAAGGCAACTCGTGGAAGTACGTGCCCGCGGGCACCTGCACTTCGATCAACACGCCCAAGGGCATGGGCTCGCTGACGCCGATGAAGACCTGACCCGGCATTGCCGCACACGGCCATGTCCCCATCGATGACAGCGGGCCTCGGACTCAAGCCGCAACACTTCGACGCGGCGGCGTCTGCCACTGCCGAAGGGCTGTGGTTCGAGGTTCATCCGGAGAACTACATGGTGGAGGGCGGCCCGCGCATCGCCTGGCTGGAGGCGATTCGCGAGCGGCATCCGGTGTCGCTGCACGGCGTGTCCTTGTCGCTCGCGTCGGATGCCGAACCGGACGTAACGCAACTCCAGCGGCTGGCCGCTCTGGAGCGCCGGATCGAGCCCGCGCTGGTGTCCGAGCATCTGGCTTGGTCGAGATGGAACGGCCGTTACTTTCCTGACCTGCTGCCGTTTCCGCGCACGGATGAAGCGCTGCGCTGCGTCGTGCGGAACATCGAACGCGTACAGGCGGCGCTCAAGCGGCCAATCGCGATCGAAAACCCGTCGCACTACCTGCGTATCCCGACGCACGAATGGGACGAGATCGACTTCCTCGATGAGATCGCGCGGCGGACCGGCTGCACGCTGCTGCTCGACATCAACAACGTGCATGTGTCTGCGCGCAACCTCGGCTTCGAGGCTGACGACTGGCTCGATCGTTTTCCCGCGTCACGAGTGAGCGAAATCCATCTGGCGGGCCACTCGAACGATCCGAACCTGGGCCCGGCGCTGCTGATCGATTCGCACGATGCGCCGATCGCGCCGGAAGTCTGGCGGCTCTATCGCCGCTTCATCGAGCGCGCAGGGACGCGGCCAACGCTGATCGAGCGTGACGGCAACGTTCCCGGCTTCGATGAACTGATGACCGAGCGCACGAACGCCGAGGGCGAACTCATGCGCGTGATGCGCGGCGAGGAGATCGCGGCATGACGTCCGCCCACGCCCAATTCCAGTCGGCTTTCGCTGCTGCATTGCACGCCGGGGACGGCATCGCGGACCCGGCCGTGCAGGCACTCGTCGCGCAACCGGCGTTTGCGGTCTACCGCAACACGGTGATGAAGGGCTGCGTCGATGCGCTCGAAGCCAACTTCCCAGCGGTCGCGCGGCTGGTCGGCAGCGAGTGGTTCCATTCAGCGGCTGCGCTTCACGTGGCGGACCAGCCGCCGAGCGATGCCCGGCTCGTGAACTATGGCGGCGCGTTTCCCGGCTTTCTTGCGACCTTCGAGCCTGCCGCCGACCTCACCTACCTCGCAGGCGTCGCTCGACTGGATGCGATGTGGAGCGAAGCCCACGTGGCTGCCGATGCGGCCCCGCTCGATGCTGCATGGCTTGCCCGCCACGAACCCGACACGCTGGCCCGGCTCGTCTTGACGCCGCATCCGGCCGCTCGCTGGGCATGGTTCCACGATCAGCCAGTCTTCACGATCTGGCATCGCAATCGCACCGACGGCGATGCGGCCGAGATGAGGGAGCTCATCTGGCGCGGCGAAGGCGCATTGATCACACGCCCTCTTGATGCCATTCAGTCGTGCGTCATCGGTGAGGCCGCATGCGCCTTCCTCGATGCCTGCGCTGCCGGTGCGTCGCTCGCCGATGCGGCAGAGCGCGCGCTGGACGCCGATCCCGAAGCCGACCTGGCCGCGCTGCTCGAAGGCCTGCTGCGCGCCGGTGCCTTCACCCGCCCGCCCATTCACTCAGCCATGGAAGAGAGAACGCCATGAACACCCGCACCGCCTCCCCCGTGCTCGGCCGCGACGCGCAGGACCACGGACCGATCGCGCGATGGAACCGTCTCGCCGCCGGGCTCACGCGTCTCGTGACCCACGACGTGCTGGCGCTGGCCAGCCGCTTCGCCATCGCGGCGATCTTCTTCATGTCCGGCCGGACCAAGGTCGATGGCTTTCTGCACATCACCGAGGGCGCGTATGAGCTCTTCCGTACCGAATACAAGCTCCCGCTCGTTCCGCCCGAGATCGCTGCGCATCTGGCCGCCTATGCCGAGCACCTGTTTCCTGTCCTGCTCGTGCTGGGGCTGTTCACCCGGCTTTCCGCCCTCGCGCTGCTCGGCATGACGCTGGTGATCGAGGTCTTCGTCTACCCCGACGCCTGGCCGACGCATCTTTCGTGGGCCGCGCTGCTGCTCTACCTTGCAGGACGCGGCGGCGGCACGCTCGCGCTGGATCGTCTGCTGCGCATCTCCTGAGGCCGCCACCACGCCATCCCGCCCCTACGGCGAATGGCGTATGCACCGGCTTGCCAGTTGGGAAAGCCCTCGATACATTTTGTTTTTTGAGGGCCTGCAATGTCTGTTGACACCGTTCCGACTCCATCCTCTTCCTCCGTTTCTTCCGCGTCTCCCGAGCCCTCCCCTGACGCAGCGGCCGCCCCGGCGACCGGTTCATCCTCGCCACGCAAGCACATCCGACTGACATCGCATGCCGGGCTTTCCGGTGCACTGCCGATTCAGTGGGGCGCGGCCACGCCCGCCGAGCGCGGGCCCGTCGTCGGCACCACCACCAAGCGCGCGCATCGCAACGTGATCGGCACGCACAGTGGTTCGTACAGCGTCTATCGCGCGCTGGCCGTGGCGGCCGGTGCACTGTCGCCCAATCACAAGGCCGACCTGACCAACACCGCGCCCACCGATGTGATCGGCCCCTATCCGCAGTGGAGCGAACCCGGGCGCATCGTCTCGCTCGATCCGTGGGGCGCATTGGTCGCCGACGTCTTCGCGACCGAACTCGCCGCCGGGTACGACATCCGCCCGACGATCGCGATCACGAAGGCGCACGTCATCCTTCCGGAAGTTATCGAGGCCCTGCAGAAGGGCCGCCTGGAGGCCGACGGCAAGTTCCTCACGCCGGGTGGTGCCGCAGTGGTCACCAAGGCGGCGATCGAGCCCGTCTGGTATCTACCCGGCGTCGCCAAGCGATTCGGCTGCTCCGAAACCGATCTGCGACGAGTGCTCTTCGAAGAGACCGGGGGCATGTACCCCGAACTGGTGACGCGTTCCGACCTGGAAGTCTTCCTGCCGCCCATCGGCGGGCAGACGCTCTACATCTTCGGCAACCCGCGCGATCTCGCGAACCCGGAAGTCGAGCTCACGGCGCGCATCCACGACGAATGCAACGGCTCGGACGTCTTCGGCTCCGACATCTGCACCTGCCGCCCCTATCTCACGCATGCGATCGAGGAATGCATCCGCGGCGCACAGCGCGGTGGCGTGGGCCTGATCGCCTACTCGCGCAAGGAAGGTCGCGCGCTCGGCGAGGTGACCAAGTTCCTGGTCTACAACGCCCGCAAGCGCCAGGTGGGCGGCGACACTGCCGACCAGTATTTCGCCCGCACCGAATGCGTGGCCGGTGTGCAGGACATGCGCTTCCAGGAGCTGATGCCTGATGTCTTCCACTGGCTCGGCATCCGCAAGATCCACCGGCTGGTGTCGATGAGCAACATGAAGTTCGACGCCATCGTCGGCTCGGGCATCGAGATCGGGGAACGCATCAACATCCCCGATGACCTGATCCCCGCCGATGCGCGCGTCGAGATGGATGCCAAGATGGCGGCCGGCTACTTCACGCCCGGCGTGGTGCCCGACGCCGAGGAGCTCAAGAAGGCCAAGGGCCGGGGGCTCGATCAATGAGCAAGGACAACTACGGGCTCAATCCCGACCGGCCGACGCGGAACGCAGCCGTGCAGAGCGCGGATGCCGAGGGCCACGTCGACCCCACTGTCGAGTTCGATCTCGACACCGACCAGCCTGCCGGTGCGGCTGCCTACCTGCGCACCACCACCGCGATCCGCAGCCGCGCGGCGATGCTGCTCGCCCGTGCGCGTGCCGGCGAATCGCAGTGGTTCACCATCGGCAACGCCGACGCGCTCGAAGACACCGCCCGCACCATCGGTGAAGTCACGCGCGACCGCTATCCGTGGAACCCGATCCCCTATCACAGCCGCTGGCGGCACTTCGAGGCGGGCGGCATCAACCGCGTGAAGATGCTGGACGACCTGCTGGGTCGGATCGACGCCACGCAGCGCGCCCGCGTGCACATCGACCTGGTGGTGGTCAGCGTCCTGCTCGACGCCGGCGCCGGCGCCGACTGGCACTACGTCGAACCGGCCACGGGCCAGCGCTACACGCGCTCCGAAGGCCTGGGCGTCGCGAGCTTCCATGCCTTCACCAGCGGTCTGTTCTCTTCCAACCCTGAGCATCCGTTCCAGGCCGACGCGGCCGGCTTGCGCGCGCTCGTCACCGACCGGCTCGGCGATGCGTTCCAGGTCAGCTCCTTCAATCCGCTGGTCGGCCTCGCGGGACGTGCGACGCTGCTGCGGCGCCTCGGCGAGGCGATGAGCGAGCAGCCGGAGTACTTCGGCGACGATGGCCGGCCCGGTGGCGTCTTCGATGCGCTGGTCTCGCCTTACGGTCCGGTCGCACCGCCGACCGCCGAGATCCGGGCGCATGACATCCTCTCGCTGCTGCTCGATTCGCTCTCGGCCATCTGGCCGGCGTCCAACGCGGTCGACAGCATTGCGGCCAATGGCAGCGACGCCGTCGGCACCGGCGACCCCGCCTTCGCGCTGGGCGACTGCTGGCGCCACAGCGCCGTGCAGGGACCGGGTCTGACCAACGGCTGGATGCCCTTCCACAAGCTCTCGCAGTGGCTCACCTACTCCCTGCTCGAGCCCTTCGAATGGGCTGGCGTGAAGGTGCGACAGGTCGATGCGCTGACGGCGCTGCCCGAATACCGCAACGGCGGCCTGCTGATCGACAGCGGCCTGATCGTGCCGAAGGACCCCGCCTTTCTCGCGCGCGAGTGGAAGGTGGGCGACGAGTTCATCGTCGAATGGCGCGCACTGACGATCGCCCTCCTCGACGAACTCGTGCCCGTGGTGCGCAAGGTGCTCGGCCGCAAGGAGGACGAGCTGCCGCTCGCACGCATGCTCGAAGGCGGCACCTGGGCCGCCGGCCGCGTGATGGCACAGCGCTTGCGAGAGGGAGCACCACCCGTGAGGATCGCCAGCGACGGTACCGTCTTCTAGACTTCAAGACCTTTTTTCACAACGACAAGAGCGCCTTCGGGCGCCTCTCGAATCATCATGAGCAACGTCCACCTCCTCGACCATCCCCTCGTCCAGCACAAGCTCACGCTCATGCGCCGCAAGGAGGCCAGCACCAACAGCTTCCGACGGCTCCTCAATGAAATCAGCATGTTGATGGCCTACGAGGTCACGCGCGACATGGCGATGCAGGACATCGAGATCGAGACCCCGCTGGAGCCCATGCACGCCAAGGTCATCGACGGCAAGAAGGTGGTACTGGTGTCGATCCTGCGCGCGGGCACCGGCATCCTCGACGGCATGCTGAGCGTGATCCCGGGCGCACGCGTGGGGCACATCGGCCTGTACCGCGACCCCAAGACGCTGACTGCTGTGGAGTACTACTTCAAGATGCCCGGCGAAATGGAAGAGCGCGATGCGATCGTGGTCGACCCGATGCTGGCCACCGGCAACTCGGCTGTCGCGGCAGTCGAGCGCCTGAAGGAGCTGAACCCGAAGTCGATCAAGTTCGTCTGCCTGCTGACCTGCCCCGAAGGCGTCAAGACCATGCAGGAAGCGCATCCCGACGTGCCGATCTACACCGCCGCGATCGACCGTGAACTGAACAGTCACGGCTACATCCTGCCGGGCCTTGGTGATGCGGGCGACCGCATCTTCGGCACCAAATGAACTCGCCCCCAGGCTGCGCGCACTTCGTGTCGCTTCGCCACCCCCTTCCGGGGGCGACACCGGCGGCCCGGCAAAGCCGGTTCCGCGGTGTCCCGCGACTGGGCTGTGAAATAGAAAAAGTTCTTTACTCGAGGAGAAGCACTGTGATTCAACGCCGCCAGATGATCGTCCGTTCAGTCGCCCTAGCCGCTGCGCTCGCCGCCGGCGCGCCGGGTCTTGCGCTTGCGCAGGCCAAGCTCAAGGTCGCGGCGGTGTACACCGTGCCCTTCGAACAGCAATGGGTCGGGCGCATCCACAAGGCGCTGAAGGCGGCGGAGGCGCGCGGCGAGATCGAGTACACCGCAACGGAGAACGTCGCCAATGCCGACTACGAACGCGTGATGCGCGAGTACGCGCAGGCGGGCAACCAGCTCATCTTCGGCGAAGTCTTCGGCGTCGAGGCGGCCGCGCGCAAGGTCGCGAAGGATTTCCCGAAGACCGCGTTCGTGATGGGCTCGTCACTCAAGCCGCAAGCGCCGAACTTCTCGGTCTTCGACAACTACATCCAGGAGCCGGCCTATCTCTCGGGCATGGTCGCCGGCGGCATGACCAAGACGAACAAGATCGGCATGGTGGGCGGCTTTCCGATCCCCGAGGTCAACCGGCTGATGAATGCCTTCATGGCCGGCGCGAAGGAAGTGAATCCGAAGGTCGAATTCAGCGTGAGCTTCATCAATAGCTGGTTCGATCCGCCAAAGGCCAAGGAAGCCGCCTTCGCGATGATCGACAAGGGCGCGGACGTGATGTATGCCGAGCGCTTCGGCGTCAGCGATGCGGCCAAGGAACGCGGCAAGCTCGCGATCGGCAACGTGATCAACACGCAGGACAAATATCCCGACACCGTGGCCGCATCGGCGCTGTGGAACTTCGAGCCCTCCGCCGATCGCGCAATCAAGCTGGTCAAGGAAGGCAAGTTCACGGCCGAGGACTACGGCCAGTACTCGATGATGAAGTACAAGGGCTCGGAGCTTGCGCCGCTGGGCACCTTCGAGAAGAAGGTGCCGGCCGACATCGTGGCCAAGGTCAAGGCCCGAGAAGCCGAGATTCTCTCGGGCAAGTTCACGGTCAAGGTGGACGACAGCCAACCCAAATCGACGGCCAAGTGAGCCCACCCCCAGGCTGCGCGCACTTCGTGTCGCTTCGCCACCCCCCTTGCAGGGGGCAACACCAGCGGCCTGGCGAAGCCGGTTCCGCGGTGTTTCCCGGATGAACACCGTCCTTTCCCTGAGCGGCATCACCAAGCGCTTCGGGGCGTTGGTGGCCAATGACGATATCTCGCTGGACCTGCGGGCCGGCGAGGTGCTCGCATTGCTCGGGGAGAACGGCGCGGGCAAGTCCACGCTGATGTCGATCCTGTTCGGGCACTACGTCGCCGATGCGGGGCACATCGAAGCCTTCGGTCGTCCGCTCGCACCGGGCAATCCCAAGGCGGCACTGGCTGCGGGCATCGGCATGGTGCACCAGCACTTCACGCTGGCCGACAACCTCAGCGTGCTCGACAACGTGCTGATGGGCACCGAATCGCTCTTGCAGCCGTTCTCGCGTCGTTCTGCAGCACGCGCCAAGCTCATGGACGTGGCGCAGCGTTTCGGCCTGCCGGTGCAGCCGGATGCGATGGTGGGCAGCCTCTCGGTCGGCGAGCGGCAGCGCGTGGAAATCCTCAAGGCGCTCTACCGCGATGCGCGCATCCTGATCCTCGACGAGCCCACTGCGGTGCTCACGCCGCAGGAGAGCGAGGCGTTGTTCGGCACCCTGTCGCAGATGGTCGCGCAAGGGCTGTCGATCATCTTCATCAGCCACAAGCTTGCGGAGGTGATGCGCGTGTCGCATCGCATCGCGGTGCTGCGCGGTGGCAAGCTGGTGGCCGAGGCGCACACCCGGGACACCACGCAGGCCCAGCTCGCACTCTGGATGGTCGGCCACGCCATCGAAGGCACGTCGCGAAGCCCCGCCCAGCGCGTCGGCGACGCGGTGTGCGTGCTGGACCACGTACGTACCGACGGCGACGGGCACGATCGCCTGCAGGACGTGACGCTCACCTTGCGCGGCGGTGAAATCACCGCGATTGCGGGCGTTTCCGGTAACGGCCAGGTTGCGCTGGCCGAACTGCTCTGCGGCACGCGTCTGCCGACCGCGGGCACGGTCAAGCTCATGGGGCGCGATCTGCCGCCCTCGCCCGCGCGACTGGTGTTGCGCGGTGTCGCGCGCATCCCGGAAGACCGCCATGGAGTCGGCGTCATCGGCGATCTGCCGGTGTGGGAAAACGCGATCTCCGAACGGCTGCGCAGCCGCGCGTTCTCGCGCTGGCGGTTCTGGGTGCGGCGCGGTGCCGCGAAGGCGCATGCACGGGCGGTCGAAAAGGCCTACGACGTGCGCGGCGGTGGACTCGAAACGCCCGCGCGCTCGCTCTCGGGCGGCAACATGCAGAAGCTGATCCTCGGGCGAGCGCTGCTGGCACCGGCATCGGTGGCGGCGCAGAGCCGGCTCGCGCGGCTGATCGTCGCGCACCAGCCGACCTGGGGCCTCGATATCGGCGCAGTCGCCTATGTACAGCAGCAGTTGGTCGCGGCGCGCGATGCGGGCGCGGCGGTGCTGCTGATCTCTGACGATCTCGACGAGGTGCTGACGCTCGGCGACCGCGTCGCGGTGATGCACGGCGGTCATCTTGGCGAGCCGCGCGCCGCGTCGGCGTGGACGCGCGAAGCGATCGGCCTCGCGATGGCGGGATCGAAGGCATGAGGCTCGAACGCCGCCACGAGGTCTCGCGCACCGCATTGCTGGTCGCACCGATTGGCGCGATCGCATTCACGCTGCTTGTAAGCACGCTGCTCGTGCTCTGGGCCGGTGCGCCGGTGGGCCGTACCTACGCGCTGCTACTCAAAGGTGGCTTCGGCTCGGTGTTTGCCTGGAGCGAGACGCTCACCCGGGCGATCCCGCTGATCCTCACCGGGCTCGCCGCAACGGTCGCTTTCAAGGCGCGGCTCTTCAACATCGGCGCCGAAGGCCAGCTCTACGCGGGTGCGCTGGCTGCCGTGGCAGTGGGCGGCATGCACGGCGGCACCGGATTCGAGTTGCCTGTGTGGCTGCTGTTTCCGCTCATGATGCTGGCCGCGGCGATCGCGGGCGCGCTCCTCCTGCTCGGGCCGGCGTTGATGAAGAACAAGCTGGGCGTCGACGAGGTCGTAACCACTCTGCTGATCAACTTCATCGTGCTGCTTGGCGTCTCCGCGATGCTCGACGGGCCGATGAAGGACCCGACCGCGATGGGCTGGCCTCAAAGCGTTTCGCTGCAATCGGACCTGGAGCTCGGAAAGCTCATCGCGCAGACGCGGGTGCACACCGGGCTGCTGTGGGCGGCGTCGCTGGCAGTGATCGTCTGGGCGCTCTTCAAATACACGGTGATCGGGTTCGACATCCGCGCCGTGGGTGCGAATGCGCGCGCCGCTGCGTTCGCAGGGGTGCCGGTCACGCGGACGGTGGTGCTGGTCGCGCTGATGTCCGGCGCACTCGCCGGGCTGGCAGGCGCGATCGAAGTGGCCGGGCGAACCAGCTACGTGACACTCGACATGTCGCCCGGCTATGGCTACAGCGGCATCGTGATCGCCATGCTTGCGGCGCTGAACCCGCTGGGCGTGCTTGCTGCAGCGATCTTCGTCGCAGGCGTGCTGGTCGGCGCGGACACGATGAGCCGCGCGATCGGCGTGCCGACCTACATCGCGGACGTGATCGTCGCCGCATCGCTGATCGCGGTGCTGGTCGCGACGCTGCTCACCCAATACCGCGTGCGCTGGAAGTAGCCCGATGAGCGACATCGCGGACATCCTCTCGAACGCCGCCTTCTGGATCGCGGTGCTGCGCATTGCCACGCCGCTGATCTTCGGCACGCTGGGGGTTCTGCTGTGCGAACGCGCTGGTGTGCTGAACCTCGGCATCGAAGGGATCATGGTCGCCGGCGCCTTCGCCGGATGGCTCGCGGTCTATGCGGGCTCACCGTTGTGGGTCGGCGTGGGCGTGGCCGCGCTGACGGGTGCGGCGTTCGGGTTGCTGCACGCGTTCCTCACGGTCGGACTCGCGCTCTCGCAGCATGTGTCGGGCCTCGGTATCACGCTGCTCGCGACGGCACTGAGCTACTACGGCTACCGGGTGAGCTTCCCGAAGGTCAACACGCCACCGACCGTCACGCCGTTTGCGCCGATGGAATGGCTGCACATTCCGGTGCTGGATGCGCAGACACCGCTGACCCTCTTCGCGCTTCTGCTGGTACCGGTAATTGCATACATCCTCTATCGCACGCCCCTCGGGCTTGCGGTACGCATGGTCGGAGAGAACCCTCAGGCCGCCGAAGGCCAGGGCGTGTCGGTCGCCGCGACGCGCACGGGTGCGATCGTGGCCGGGTCGGCATTGATGGGCATTGCCGGCTCCTTCCTCACGCTTTCGGCGTTCAACGCCTTCTTCTTCAACATGATCAACGGGCGCGGCTGGATCTGCGTCGCGCTGGTGGTGTTCGCTTCGTGGCGGCCGGGCAAGGCGCTGCTCGGCGCCTTGCTGTTCGCCTTCTTCGATGCGCTCCAGTTGCGCCTGCAGCAATCGGGCGATGCCTTGCTGCCCTACCAGATCTACTTGATGCTTCCCTACCTGCTTTCGATCCTTGCGCTGGTGCTTGTCGCGCGCAAGGCGAGCTATCCGCAAGCGCTGATGAAACCCTATCGAAAAGGAGAGCGCTGATGCTTGATCTTCTTGTTCAGAACGCCACCCTCCCCGATGGCCGCACCGGCATGTCGATCGCGGTGAAGGATGGCTGTATCGCCGAAGTGACACCTGGCCTCGATGCACCGGCAGCGGAGAAGGTCGATGCCGGAGGCCTGCTGGTCACGCCGCATTTCATCGACCCGCACTTTCATATGGACGCGACGCTCAGCTATGGCCTGCCGCGCGTCAACGAAAGCGGCACGCTGCTGGAAGGCATCGCGCTGTGGGGCGAACTCAAGCCGCTGCTCACAGCGGATGCGTTGATCGAACGCGCGCTGGCCTACTGCGACTGGGCTGTCGCGAAGGGTCTGCTGGCCATCCGCAGCCATGTGGACACCAGCGACCCGAGCCTCCTTGCGGTCGATGCGCTGCTCGACGTCAAGCGCCGTGTTGCGCCCTACCTCGACCTTCAGCTCGTTGCCTTTCCGCAGGACGGCGTTCTGCGCACCCAGGGAGGCGTCGAGAACCTGAAGCGCGCACTGGACAAGGGCGTGGACGTGGTCGGCGGCATTCCGCATTTCGAGCGCACCATGGCCGACGGCGCCGCGAGCGTGAAGCTGCTTTGCGAGATCGCGGCCGAGCGCGGCAAGCTGGTGGACATGCATTGCGACGAGTCGGACGACCCGCACTCGCGCCACATCGAAACGCTGGCCTACGAAGCACAACGCCTCGGGCTGCAGGGGCGCGCGACCGGCTCGCACTGCACCTCGATGCATTCGATGGACAACTACTACGTCAGCAAGCTGCTACCGCTGATCGCGGAAAGCGGCCTCAGCGTGATCGCCAATCCGCTGATCAACATCACGCTGCAGGGACGGCACGACACCTATCCCAAGCGCCGCGGCATGACGCGCGTGCCCGAACTGATGGCCGCCGGCATCAACGTCGCTTTCGGCCACGATTGCGTGATGGACCCGTGGTACGGAATGGGCTCGGGCGACATGCTCGAAGTCGCGCACATGGGCTTGCACGTGGCGCAGATGACCAGCCAGCGCGGCATCCGCCAGTGCTTCGATGCGATCACGACCAACGCGGCGAAGGTGTTCCACCTCGACGGCTACGGGCTGGAGGCGGGCTGCGATGCGAGCTTCGTGTTGCTGCAGGCCCGCGATCCGGTCGAAGCGATCCGCTTGCGCGCGACGCGGCTCAAGGTGTATCGCAAGGGCAAGCTGCTGGCCGAGACGCCGGCGGCCACCGCGTCGCTCCACGTACCGGGGCGAGCCACTTCGACGGCCTGGATGATTCCCCGCGCCTGATCCATTCAGGCTGCGTCCGCCGCGTCATGGTCGCGGCGCCACTCCCCCGGCGGCTTGCCCACCAAGCGTTTGAAAGCGCGCGCAAAGGCAGCTTCGGACTCGTACCCCACGTCGAGTGCGATGGCCGCCACCGTCGCCCGTGTTTCGAGCAACAGCCGCGCGGCGGCCTGCATCCGCCATTGCGCGAGGTACTGGATCGGCGGGATGCCCACCAGATGCGCGAAGCGGTCGTGCAGCGCCGAGCGTGACAGCCCCACCTGTCGCCCGAGTTCGTCGATCGTCCAGTCCTGCGCGGGCTGCTCGTGCATCAGCGCCAGTGCGCGCCCGACGAAGCGGTCGCGAAGGCCGGCAAGCCAGCCGGCACTTTGCGAGGGCAGGCTGTCGGCATAACGGCGCACCGCATCGACGAACATCATCTCGCTCATACGCGCCAGCATCGCTTCGCCGCCGGGACGCCGCGCGTGCGACTCGGCCACCGCCTGCTGCGTGAACTGCGCGATCCATGCGCCCTCTCCGTTCGCACGCAGGTGCAACAGGCGTGGGAGCGCATCGATCAGCGGATTGAAGGGCTGCAGATCGCATCCCAGGAAGCCACAGACGATGGTCACGTCCGCATCGGTCTCGACGTGCGGCACCCATTCGGGCGATGCCGAATGCGTGATGCTGGAACCGTTGTAGGCCACGCCCAGCGGAAGCTGCCCGATGCTGTCCATGCCCGGGAACCAGCCCAGACCAGCGTCGCCGCGCATGCCTGGCGAGCTCGACACCACATGGGCATCGCCGTGCGGAAACATGACCACGTCGCCGGCCAGCAGATGGGCAGAGGGGCCGCCCGGGATGCCGGCCCAGCAACTGCCCTTGGCGACCGCGTGGTATTCGATGACGTGATCGACGCCGCGCATCAGCATCGGCGCGAGATCGCGGGCCGGTGGCGCCTCGGCGGCCCAGTCGCTGCTGCCGCTGACGCTGAAGAAAACCGCGCCGCGAAGACGCACGCCGCGCAGCACGTCCGATAGCGTGTCCTGGCTCATGGAGGCGTCACCGCGGAGGATCGGACAAGACGCCCGGACGATCGGGCAACCCGCGTGCCCGGCAGTCCGCAACGCCGGACGATTGGACATGACGCGCGGACTTCAGGTACGGCGCGCCACCGCACGAAAGAAAAAAATGATCCCACTCGCCGTGCGTCGAGCTCGGCGACGAGGTCTTCATCGTTTTCATCCGAGGAGCAGCTCATGCCATCGTTGACCTACCTTACGCTGGACAAGGACGTCCGGCAAGTCCAGCAGTCCGACGTCGATGCCTTCGCAGACCAGATCAAGGGCGGTGTCCTTCGCCTGGGTGACGCGGCCTACGACGAGGCCCGCAAGATCTGGAACGCCACCGTCGACCGCCGTCCGGCGCTGATCGCCAAGTGCACCGACGATGCCGACGTGCAGGCCGGCATTCGGTTCGCGGCCAAGCACCAGATGCTTCTGAGCGTGCGCGGCGGCGGGCATCACATCGCAGGCAACGCGGTTGCCGAGGGCGGGCTGATGCTCGACATGTCGGGCATGAAGACGGTCGACGTCGATGCAGCGAAGCGCACCGCGCGGGTCGGCGCGGGCGCGCTCCTCAGCGACTTCGACAAGGCCGCGCAGGCACATGGGCTTGCAACGCCGCTGGGCATCAATTCCACGACGGGGGTCGCCGGCCTGACGCTGGGCGGCGGCTTCGGCTGGCTCTCGCGCCGCTACGGGCTCACGGTGGACAACCTCCTGAGCGTCGACGTGGTCACCGCGGACGGCACGAAGCGCACCGCTTCCGCAACCTCCGAGCCCGACCTCTTCTGGGCCATGCGCGGCGGCGGCGGCAACTTCGGCGTGGCGACTTCGTTCGAGTTCAAGCTCCACCCTGTCGGGCCGGAGGTGTATTCGGGGCTGGTGGTCTACCCCTTCGCGCAGGCGCAGAAGGTGCTGCGCGCGTGGCGCGACTTCAACCTGACCTCGCCGGACGAGCTGAGCGTGTGGACCGTGATGCGCAAGGCGCCGCCGCTGCCCTTCCTCCCCGAATCGGCGCACGGTACCGAGGTCGTGATCTTCCCACTGGTGTACTGCGGCGAGATGAAGAACGGTGAAGCCGCTGCCGCACCGGTCACGAAGTTCGGCGATCCGATCGCCGTTGCGCTGGGTCCGAACCCGTACGCGGGCTTCCAGACCGTGGTCGACCCGCTGCTGATGCCCGGTAGCCGCAACTACTGGAAGTCCAACAACTTCAGCAAACTCAGCGACGACGCGCTCGACATGCTGATCGCTAGCGTCGCCCGCCTGCCCGGCCCGCAGTGCGAGATCTTCATGGCGCAACTCGGCGGCGCAATGGGGCGGGTGAAGCAATCGGAAACCGCCTTCCCCGGCCGCGACGCGAACTACATCATGAACGTGCACGGCCGCTGGTCCGAGCCGGCAGATGACGACAAGGTGCGCGACTGGGCACGCCGCGTGTTCCAGGAAGCCGCGCCGCATGCGACCGCGAGTGGCTACGTCAACTTCCTGACGGAAGACGAGGCGGCGCGGGTCGAGGGCAGCTACGGCGCGAACTACGCACGGCTGCAGACGGCAAAGCGGAAGTACGACCCGGACAACCTGTTCCGCATGAACCTCAACATCGCACCGTAGGAGCTGCAGTGAGCCTCGTCGACCATCGCGGAGACAGCATCACCGGCGCCACGCCCGAGGCGCTCGCCGCGTACGAACGCGCGCTCACCGCATTCCAGGGCTGGCGCATCGGTGCCGATGCGGAACTGGAGATCGCGCTGGCCGACGCCCCGACCTTCGTGATGGCGCACGTGCTGCGGGCCTATCAGTTGATCTGCAGCCGCGATCCCCGGCAGGTGCGGCAGGGCCGATCGGTGTGGGCCCGCACGACGACGCTCACAGCGAACTCGCGCGAGCGGATGCACTTGGCCGCCATCGACGCCGTGCTGGCCGATGACTACGAAGCTGCGAAGACGAGGCTCAGCGAGTTGCTCGACCAGCATCCGAGGGACGCACTTGCGCTGCAGGTGGCGCATGCATTCGACCACGTGACCGGCGACGAGGGTCACATGCGGCATCGCGTGGCATCGGTCCTTCCCGCGTGGTCGCCCGACCTGCCGGGCTATCACACGATCCTGTCGATGCATGCCTTCAGCCTGGAGGAAAGCGGCGAGTACGCACATGCACAGGACGTTGCGCAGGCGGCCCTCGAACTCAATCCACGCGACGCCCGCGCACACCACGCGATGGCGCACATCTTCGAGATGACCGGGCAGGCGGACGCCGGCGTGCGCTGGATGCGCCGACACATCGCCGCGTGGAGCGAAGGCACCGTCGTCGCGACGCACTGCTGGTGGCATCTCGCGCTGTTTCATCTGGCGCGCGCCGAATGGGGACACGCACTGGCGCTGTACGACAGGCGCGTGCGCGCCGGCCATTCGACGCAGATCGCGGACCTGATCGACGCCGCTGCGCTGCTGTGGCGCCTCGACCTTCACTGCACCGATCTGGGCGCGCGCTGGGTAGAACTCGCCTCCGCGTGGGCCTCGCACATCGACGATGGCTTCTGCAGCTTCAATGACCTGCATGCTGCGCTGGCCTTCGTCGGTGCCCACGAGTGGGGTCTCGCCCGGCGGCTGGAGACCTCGCTGATCGCCGCGCAGTCGAAGCCCACCCGCCACGGAAGCGCTACGCGGGAACTCGGCCTCACATCGTGCCGCGCGATGATGGCCTTCGGCCGCGGCAACGACACGCTTGCGATCACGCTGCTGGCCAGCCTTCCAGCGCTGGCTCATCGGTTTGGGGGCAGCCATGCCCAGCGCGACGTTTTGCATATCACCCTGCGCGAGGCGGTCGAACGCATCTGCGCAGTGGCCCACCGGTCGCCGCAAAGCGCCTGATCAACCACGAACGAAGAGAGAACCCCCATGCAGTTCGCATCCCAGCACGTCGAGATGCTCCAGGACGTCCCTTTCTTCCGTGAGACCGGCACCGGGCCCGGCGTGGTCTGCATTCATTCGAACGCCAGTACGTCATCGCAGTGGCGCGCATTGACCGAACGGATGAGTCCGCGCTTCCGTGTCCTTGCGGCGGATTCGATCGGCGCCGGGAAAAGCCCCCCATGGCCGGCGAATCGCACGGTCACGCTGAGCGATGAAGTCGCACTGCTGGAGCCTGTCTTCGCGGCCGCGGGACATCCCTTTTTCCTGGTCGGCCACTCGTACGGGGCGGCGGTGGCCTTGATCGCCGCGCTGTCGTTTCCGGAGCGGGTCCGCGCCATGGTGCTCTACGAGCCGACCCTCTTCGCCGTGCTCGAGCAGGAAGCGCCGGGGCAGCCGTCCGCGAACGGGATCCGCTCAGCCGCCGACGATGCAGCGAGGTCGATTCGCGCAAACGATCCGATGGCGGCCGGCGAGCGCTTCATCGACTACTGGATGGGCGACGGCACCTGGAAGTCGATGCCCGGAACGCGACAGGCGCAAATCGCCGGCAGCATGCGCAACATCGCGGGCTGGGCGGACGCCCTGTTCACCGAACCAACATTGCTGCGCGACTTCGCAGCGCTCGACATGCCGATCCTGTACATGCTCGGCGCACGGTCGCCCGCCTCGACGCACGGCGTCGCGCGGCTGCTGACCAGCGTGCTTCCTTCGGTCACCGTCATGGAATTCACCGATCTGGGCCACATGGGGCCGGTCACGCATCCGGACGTCGTCAACGAGGCCGTGGAGGCCTTCCTGCAGCGCAATTGAACGGTGCCGATCGTCACAAACGGCTACCAACCGCCCTGCGCCCCGGGTTGCTGCCCTCTGGCGATGCCGCGCGCTGCGTGGTAATTTGCGTAGCTCTGCTTCTGCGTCGCAGGCGCGAAGGAGTCCGCTATGACGATGGCGATGAACCCACCCGTTGCACCGGGCGAACCGGCCCCGGACTTTTTGCTGCCGGCTGTTGCCGATGCCGACACCATCTCCCTGGCGGACTATCGCGGCCGAAGCCCGCTGTTCCTGGCGCTGCTGGTGGGCCTGTGGTGCCCCTTCTGCCGCCGGCAACTGGTCCAGCTCGGCACCCTGGACGACAAGCTGAAGTCCCTCAGCGTGGAAAGCCTTGCCGTGGTGGCCACCGCGCCGGAGAACGCGCGACGCTACTTCAAGTTCAGGCCGACGCGGCTGCGGCTGGCCTCCGACCCCGAGCTGTCGACACATCGCGCATACGGCGTCCCGAAGCCTGAGCCCACGCCGGATCTCATCCAGGCGCTGGAACAGGTCCGCGTGAACCCCTTTGGCGACTTGCCCGAGCCGATGCCGATCGCCGAGCTTGCCAAGTCAATGCAGGACCTCGACGGCTACGTCAACACGCCGACCGACAACGTCGACGTGGAAAGGCAGTGGCCCCAACTCAAGGCCTACTTCATGATCGACCGCGAGGGCATCGTACGGTGGGCCGACATCGAGTGCAGCACCGAAGGCCTGGGCGGCATCGGCAAGCTGGCGTCGGAAGACGTGATCCTCGGCGCCGCTCGCGCGTTGCACTGAGGCCGGGCCTGCACGTTCAGTCGAGCGCCGCCACGGCGCACCACATGTGGACCTTCGACAGGTAGGCATCGCCGAGTGCGACCGCGTACGGCTCGACGCCGAACGGCTTGAAGCCGCAGCGCTCGTAGAGCGTCTGCGCTGCCGCGTTGCCTTCGGTCACGGTGAGCTGGACGATTCGGACGCCCTCCCGGGCCGCCGCTTCATCGAGCAGGGCATCAACCAGGTTTCGCCCGTGGCCGCCCCCGCGTGCGGATGGCGCCACGTACATGCCGAAGAGATCGGCCTTGTGGCGCGCCTTCTCGCGCGCCTGGAACTGCAGGCCGGCGGCCCCCACCAATGCACCGCCATCGAATGCGCCGAACACCACCTGGTCGGCGGTCGCTGAGGCATCGAGGCGCCTCTGCCACCACGAGAGCGGGAGTGCCTCGCGCTCGGCGGCCGTCGAGGTGAACGCATCCGGATGGCGCGTATAGCCCTCGAGCATCAGCGCACGATACGCCTCGGCGTCGGCAGGGAGCAGGCGACGTACCGTCATCTCAGACCGCCGGTGCGATGGCCTCGGCGTACTCGTAGAGCGCACCAAGGATTTCTTCGCCGCGTTCATCGGCCTTTTCGGCGAGTGTGTCGATCTGTGCGAACAGCTCGTCGACATTGCGCGCACCGCCCTCGCCTTCAAGCAGGCGCGCGACGCGATGGGCCTCCCAGCGCTCGGCTTCTTCCTCGGTCAGCGTGTCGACGAAATTGCGGGCGCGGTAGCGAAAGAGCAGTTCTTCAAGCCTCGGGTCGTCGAAAGCGGTGCGTTCCTGGGCCTGCGCGAGTTGCTCAGGCGAAAGGCTGCGCAACTGTGTGAGCCGTCGACGATCGCCGTTACCGATGAAGCCGCCATAGAGGTCTTCGTCCACATCGGGCGTGCTTTCCTTCGGGCGTTCGTAGACGCGCTGCCAGATGCTGCTCATGTCGGGCAGCGAAGCCGCGATGGCGGCATGGCGCATGGCGGCCTCCATGTCGATGCCCCAGCGCGTGGCCATGGCCGGTGCAAGCGTGCGAAGGTTGCCCACCACCATCGGCGACTTGTTCAGGTGAATGCCCTTGATCGGAAGCCGCACCATGCCTTCGGGCAGATCGGCGGTCCGCGTGAAGAGGCGCAGCCGAATTGTCTCGACGTCGAGGCGGCCCAGTTCGCTCGGGTCCTGCGCGAGATCCCAGGCGAGCAGTTCGTTGCGGTTGGTCGGGTGGGTCGCCAGCGGCCACATCACCGCGATGCATCCGCGTTCGGCTGGGAACATGCCCGACACGTGCAGGAAGGGCCGCATGCCCTCCTTCGTCGCCGGCAGGCCGAGTTCGCTGGCGACGCGGTCCTTGCGGTGCAGTCCGAAGGCAAAGTCGAACAGACGCGGCTGCCGGTCGCGGATCAAGCGTGCGAGGGCGATGGTCGCGCGAACGTCCGACAAGGCATCGTGCGCTGCTTCGTGCACGAGCCCGTTGGCGCGGCTCAGATCCTCGAGCCTGAAGCTCTGGGTGCCGTCCGCCTTCTTCGGCCATTCGATGCCGTCGGGACGCAGCGCATAGGTCAGGCGCACCACATCGAGCAGGTCCCACCGCCCGCAGTCGTTCTGCCATTCGCGCGCGTAGGGGTCGATGAGGTTGCGCCAGAAGAGGAAACGCGTGACTTCGTCGTCGAAGCGGATTGTGTTGTAGCCCACGCCGATGGTGCCGGGCTGCGAGAACGCGCTTTCGATCTGCGCAGCGAATTCATGCTCCGGCAGGCCCTGCTCGAGGCATTGCTGCGGCGTGATGCCGGTGATCAGACAGGCCTCCGGGCTCGGCAGGTAGTCCGGGGCGGGTTTGCAGAAGATCATCAATGGCTCGCCGATCTCGTTGAGTTCGGCATCGGTGCGGATCGCGGCGAACTGCGCCGGTCGATCGCGGCGTGGCACGGCCCCGAAGGTTTCGTAGTCGTGCCAGAGAAAGGTGTGAGGAGCCATCGTCAAAGCAAAGGGGAAAACAAACGCGCCGTGGCATCGGCCAGGCGCCGCGGGAAACTCTGGTGCCGGTTGGCCCGCACCGGCGACGCATTGCGCAGGTCGGTCTGGAACTGCGTCACCAATGCGCCGGTGAGGATGGGGCCGTAGATCACGGCAGACACTTCGAAGTTGAGCCGGAAGCTGCGGTTGTCGAAGTTTGCGGTGCCGATCATCGCGCAGTTGTCGTCCACCACCAGCGTCTTGGAATGCAGCATCCGCGCCTTGTATTCCCAGATCTTGACGCCGGCGGATATCAGTTCGTCGTAGTAGGAGCGCGCCGCGGCGCTCACGATGAGCGAATCGCTGCGGCGCGGCACCAGCAGACGTACGTCGACGCCGCGCAGCGCGGCACTCGTGAGCGCCATCAACGCCGGCTCCGTCGGCACGAAGTACGGTGTGGTCAGCCAGGCGCGATGTTCAGCGGCATGGAGCGCATCGACCTGCATACGGTGGATCGCTTCGACCGCGCTATCGGGTCCGCTGGTGACGATCTGCACAGGAATGTC
Source organism: Variovorax sp. (assembly GCA_017744935.1). GTDB lineage: Bacteria > Pseudomonadota > Gammaproteobacteria > Burkholderiales > Burkholderiaceae_C > Variovorax. The sequence continues at coordinate 1,600 of JAGIAI010000032.1, read as the reverse complement.
GCCAACGCCGTCTTCCGCTTCGACGCGCGGGAACATGCTGTCGATCGCCTTGTGCACGTGCCCCAGCGTCTCGCCGGTGGCGTAGGTCCAGTCCTCGATGAAGGTGGTCTGGAGCCAGCGCACGGCGCTTCCCACGATCTTCAGATGAACGTCGTGATAGGCATCGGGGCGCGTGCGCGCGTCTTCCTCGTCGGTGATGTTGACGCCGCCGGTGAAGCCGATGCGCCCGTCGCAGACGACGATCTTGCGGTGCGTCCGGTAGTTGGTCACGGGGCGCAGGCGGCGCCCGATGCGGGTGTCATGGAACAGTGCCACATGCACACCGGCCTCGCGCATCGGCGCCATGAACTTGCGGCCGACGCGCTTGGACCCCAGCGCGTCGAGCAGCAGGCGCACTGTCACGCCTTCGCGTGCGCGCTCGATCAGCAGGTCGCGCAGCGCCGTACCGATGTTGTCGGGCTCGAAGATGTAGTACTCGAGATGCACGTGGTCCTTCGCCTGACGGATGCAGTCGAAGATCGTGTCGAAGGTGTGGGCCCCGCCCGACAGCAGCTCGACCGACATTGCGGTCGACACCGGCAGCCCGCAGGCCGCCGTTCCCAGGGCGGCGAGCTTCCGCAAGGTGGGCGGTGCATGCTTCGATGCCTCTCGCAGCCTCGCGATGTCGCCCGGAGCTTGTTCGAACGCCCGACTGCGAAGGCGCCTCAGCCGCTGCTTCTTGAGCCTCTGCGGACCGAGGAAGTAGTAGATGAGGAAGCCCACGAAAGGCAGCAACGCGAGCGAGAGGATCCAGCTCATCGTCGAAACCGGCGCGCGCTTCTGCATCACGATCCAGACGGAAAGGACCGCGATGTAGCCGCTCCACGCAAGGGAGAGGCCCGTTCTCCATTCCTGGCTGAGCTCGGGGAGGATCAAGGCGAAAGTTGTGCGAACAGAAAAAAGGCCGGTAGCGCAATGCTACCGGCCTTGTGTGGCGGGAATTCCGCCGGGATGGCGGAAGCCCGGCATATCAGCCTGCTGCCGTCTCTTCCGCTTCCGGCTTCGAACGGCCTTCCTTCTTGGGGAGCGGCTGGATATCCAGCACGACCTCTTCCTTGTCGTCGAGATCGACCGTCAGACGACCACCTTCCTGCAGGCGACCGAACAGCAGTTCGTCGGCCAAGGCACGACGGATCGTGTCCTGGATCAGACGCTGCATCGGACGCGCGCCCATCAGCGGATCGAAGCCCTTCTTCGCGAGATGCTTGCGCAGAGCGTCGGTGAACGTGACATCTACCTTCTTCTCGGCCAGCTGCGTCTCGAGTTGCAGCAGGAACTTGTCGACCACGCGCAGGATGATCTGCTCGTCGAGCGACTTGAAGCTCACGATCGCATCCAGGCGGTTGCGGAACTCCGGCGTGAAGAGGCGCTTGATGTCGCCCATCTCGTCGCCAGCCTGGCGCGGGTTCGTGAAGCCGATGGTCGACTTGTTCATCGTCTCGGCACCAGCATTGGTGGTCATGACGATGATCACGTTGCGGAAGTCGGCCTTGCGACCGTTGTTGTCCGTCAACGTCCCGTGATCCATCACCTGCAGCAGCACGTTGAAGATGTCCGGATG
>JAGIAI010000031.1 GCA_017744935.1 Variovorax sp. | reverse complement strand
TCTTCGACGGCAATCTCGTCGAAGGGGTTCATGCTCATCTTGACGTTGGCAATGTCCACACCGGTGCCGTCGCTCTTCACGCGCACCTTCACGTTGTAGTCGACGACCCGCTTGACGGGAACAAGGATCTTCACGGTCTTACTCCTTCGATTGCAAATTCGTTCACTCGAGCTTCGCGCCCGATTGCTTGATCAGGCGCTCCCAGATCGGGCGCTCCTTCTTGTAGGCCTCGGCAAAGATCTCGGGCGAGCTGTCCTTGACCTCGAAGCCCATTGCCGCGATGCGCGCCTGCACGTCGGGCTGTTGCGTGGCCTTGCGGACTTCCGCGGCGATCCGCTCCACGATGGGCTTCGGCGTCTTGGCCGGTACGGCAATCGCGAGCCAGCCGGTCACGCGATAGGCCTCGTCCTTCAGGCCCTGTTCGGCCAGCGTGGGCACGTTCGGCAGCACGCTCATGCGGCGGTCGCCGGTCACGCCGATCGCCTTGAGCTTGCCCGCCTCGATGTGCGGCTTGGCGACCAACGCGCTCGCGAAGGCCATCTGGATCTGCCCGCCGAGCAGGTCCTGGATCATCGGCGCTTCGCCTTTGTAGGCGACATGGTTCATGTCGGCTTGCTGCGTGAGACTCATGTGCGCGCCGGCCAGGTGCGGATAGGCGCCGATGCCGTACGAGCCATACGCGACCTTGCCCTTGTTGTCGCTGACGTACTTCAGCAGCTCGGGGCCTGTCTTGACCGGCACGCTCGGGCTCACCACCAGCACCAGCGGGGCCGCCGCGATCTGATAGACCAGCGTGAGGTCGCGCTCCGTGTCATAGGGCAGCTTCGCGTACAGGAACTGGTTGGTCAGCAGCGAATTGCTCAGCGACAACACGATCGTGTAGCCGTCCGGCGCGGCCTTGGCGACGGCGTCGGTGCCGATGATGCCGGCCGCTCCGGCCTTGTTGTCGACGATCACCGGCTGGCCCATGCTGGCTGCCATCTTCTCGCCGATCACACGTGCGAGCACATCGGTGGCACCACCCGCGGGGAAGGGCACCACCAGGCGGATCGGCTTGGAGGGATAGGTCTGGGCGTGCACGGCTGCAAGGCCGAAGAGGGCGGCGGCGGACGCCGCCACGCGCAGGCACGTCCTGCGGTTGGGCAGAAATGCGTTCATGGTTGTCTCCTGGGTTCGTATGAATCTGAAACGGCTACTGGAGCACGACCTGCGTCTTGAACGGCAGGCGGTCCAATGACTGCGCGAGTTGCGCCTGCAGCTGCGAGGCCTTCGTGCCTGCCGCTGTTGAATCGACGATCACCTTCAGCGCGCTTTCACCTTCCGGCTCGACGCGAGGCCGTGCCGAATCGCCGATGCCCAACGCCTTGCACGCTTCATCGACGATCGTCTCCGCGACCTTGCGCGCAGCCATCGCGCGCAACTGGGGCTTGTAGATCTTGCCGACGTTGGTCATCGGCATGTGCTCGATCACGATCACCGACTTCGGCTTGGCGGGCGCTTCATCGACGCGCTCGCCGGTGAAGGCGAGCAGTTCCGCTTCAGTCACCGACGCGCCGGGCACCAGCGTCGCGAAGGCCACCGGCAGTTCGCCCGCATAGGCATCTGGCGCACCGACCGCAGCGCAGAGCTGTACCGCGGGGTGCGCGCCGAGCGCATCCTCGATGACCTTCGGATCGATGTTGTGGCCGCTGCGGATGATGAGGTCCTTGGAGCGCCCCGAGAGATTGAGCCGTCCTTCACCGTCGATCCAGCCCAGGTCGCCGGTCGCGAGCCAGCCATCGGCGGTAAATGCCTTCGCGGTGTCGGCCGGATCGACGAAGCCCGAGAACACATTGGGCGACTTGAACAGCACCATGCCCTGCTGGCCCACCGGCAGTTCACGATCGCTGGCGTTGCCGTTCTGGTCGAGCGCGACGATGCGCATCTGCGAATAGGGCAGCCGGAACCCGACGCACCCTGCCGGCCCGTTCACGCCGGGCGGCGTGATCGTGGAAATGCCGGCCATCTCGGTCATGCCGAGACTCTCGTGCACATGCAGGCCGAAGAGCCGCTCGAAGCGCGCCGCCAACTCGGGCGGCAGCACAGCAGCACCGGTTCGGCAGTAACTGATCGACGAAATGTCCGCGCCGTCGAGCGGCACGTTGGCCAGTGCCGCGAGCACCGTGGGTACTGCCGAGAGCGACGTCGCCCGGTATTTCTCCACCAGCCGCCAGTAGTTCGCCATCACCTCCTTGTTGCGCAGCAGCGATGGCGTCGGAATGATCATCTCGACGCCCGCCGACAGCAGCGCGAGCGACGCCGGCAGCACGCCTGCCACGTGGAACAGCGGGTAGCCGTTGATCGACGTGGCTTTCGAGTTCTGCCCCGTGAGCTTGATGCTGGCCCACGCGGTGAACACCTGCGCGCCGTGGCTGTGCTTTGCGAGCTTGGGGGCGCCAGTAGTACCGCCAGTGTGGAAGTACGCAGCGATGTCGCTCGCCTGGATGTCGCGCCCGCTCACCAGATGGTCGGCGGGTTCCTTCGACCGTTCCGCGAGAAAGTCGAGCACGCCATCGGGCAGTGGCCCGGCGCTGCCCGGCGCTTCGTCGTGCGGCGCAACGCGGAGCACCGTCGTGAGCGATGGCACCTCGCCACGCAAGCGCATGGCCTTCGACCACATGCCCGATTCGGCATCGCTGCCGTAGGCGACCAGCACCTTCGCGCGGGCCGCCGTCATCAGCGAGACGAGCTTCTCGTCGGTCAGCAGCGGATTGAGCGGCTGCGCGATGCCCGCCGCGGCCCCGCCCCAGAGCGCGAGATGGTTCTCGAGACAACCCGGCAGCAGGATCGCAATCGCGTCTTCGGGACCGACGCCGAGCCGGTGCAGCAGGTTCGCCGTCTGGTGGATGCCTGCCAGCAACTGCGCGTACGACCAGCGGATCGGCTCGTCGTCCGGCTTGCCGCTACGCAGGAAGGTCAGCGCGGTCTTGTCGCCGAAGGCCGCCGCCGAGTTGCGGAAGATCTCGTAGGTACTGCGGACCGTGAGCGCTTCGGCGAGCGGCGTTTCTTCGAGCTTGCGGATGTCGTCGAGGCTGCGGATCGGAAACGACGCGCTGAACGGCGCGGCGATGGGCGGGGGCGTCGTGCTCATGACCAGACCCTCAGGCGCGGCCGAGCGCGATGTAGCGCTGCAGGTGATGGTCCTCGTCGCCGAGCTGGTGGTCGATCATCACCAGCCGCTTGGCGAAGTGCGCGAGCGGCAGTTCCCAGGTCATGCCGATGCCGCCGTGCATCTGGATGCTTTCCTGCGCGACCAGCGTGCCGATGCGGCCGATGCTGAACTTCGCGGCCGACAGCGCACGCTCGCGCGTGAGGCGGTCCGCATCCATCGCTGCGGCTGCGTTGATGACGGCGGAACGCGCCTGCTCGATCTCCAGCAGCAGATCGGCCATGCGGTGCTGCAACGCCTGGAAGCTGCCGATGAAGACGCCGAACTGCTTGCGCGTGCGCAGGTACTCCAGCGTGGCGTTCCGGGCCGATTCCATTGCGCCGAGTGCTTCGGCGCAGAGCGCGAGAACGCCGCGTCCGATGGCACGTTCGAGCGTGTCGAAGGCCTTGCCTTCGGCGCCGAGGAGTGCATCGCCGCCAACCTTGGCGTTGTCGAAGGTCAGTTCCGCCACACGGCCGCCGTCGATCGTGGGGCAGCCGCGAACCTTGAGGCCCGGCGTGTTCGCGGGCACGAGGAAGAGAGAGATGCCTGCTTCGTCATCCATGCCGCGCGAGGTGCGCGCGGAGACCACGAAGAGCGTTGCCTGTTCGCCTTGCTGCACTACGGCCTTGACGCCATCGAGCACCCAGCCGCCGCCGCTGCGTTCGGCGCGCGTCTGCACGCGCGACAGTTCGTAGTGCGATTCGGGTTCGTCGTGAGCGAACGCAGCGACCGTCGTGCCGCCGATGATCTCTGCGAGCTTTGCCTTCTGCGCGTCGTTGCCCGAGACGGAGATCGCCTCGCCGGCCATGACGGCACCCAGCAACGGCTCGACGACGAGCCCGCGTCCCAGTTCCTCGAAGACCACGGCAAGATCGAAGCCCGCGCCGCCAAAGCCGCCATCGGCTTCGCTGAACAGCGCGCCGATCACGCCCAGTTCCGCGAACTGCTGCCAGATCTCCTTGCTGAAGCCTTCCTTCGATTGCGCGATGCGATTGCGCGCTTCGAAGCCGTATTGCTCCGCGATGAAGCGGTTCAGGCTGTCGGCGAGCATGCGCCGATCTTCGGTGTGTTCGAAGTTCATGACCGTTCCTCTCTCAGAGCCCAAGAATCATCTTCGAGATGATGTTCTTCTGGATTTCGTTCGAGCCGCCGAAGATCGACAGCTTGCGGTTGTTGAAGTAGCGAGCCGCCGCCGCTGGTGCCGGGCTGAAGGATTCGCCGGTGAAGCCTTCCGTGAGAGCCTCCGCGACGAACGGCCGCGCCTGCGCACCCATGGCGCGCCGCGTGAGCGACGAGATCTCCTGCCGGATCTCGGTGCCGCGGATCTTGAGCATCGAGCTTTCCGCGCCCGGCACACCGCCGCCGGCCACGGCCGCGATCACGCGGAGGTTGGTGGTCTTCATGTTCTCGAGATCGATCTCGACCTTGGCCATGCGCGCTGCGAAGGCTGGATCTTCGGCGAGCGGGCGGCCGTTCTTCTTCTGCTTGGCGGCGATGAGCTTGAGCTGCTCCATCGCAGCGACCGAGAAGCCCACGCCCGCGATGTTCGTGCGCTCGTAGGTCAGCAGGTACTTGGCGCAGGTCCAGCCCTTGTCTTCCTCGCCGACGAGGTTCTCGGCGGGCACGCGCACGTCGGAGAAGAACACCTCGTTCACTTCATGCTCGCCATCGAGCGTGATGATCGGACGCACTTCGACGCCGGGGGACGTCATGTCGATCAGCAGGAAGCTGATGCCTTCCTGCTTCTTGGCGTCCTTGTTGGTGCGCACCAGGCAGAAGATCATGTCCGCATGCTGGCCCAGCGTGGTCCAGGTCTTCTGGCCGTTGACGATGTAGTGATCGCCCTTGGCATCGCGACCGCGCACCGCGGAAGTCTTGACCGATGCGAGGTCGGAGCCCGCGCCCGGTTCCGAATAGCCCTGGCACCACCAGTCGCTGCCGTCGAGGATGCGCGGCAGCCAGTGCTGCTTCTGCGCCTCGTTGCCGTACTTGATGAGCACCGGGCCGAGCATGTTCACGCCGAAGGGCACGATACGCGGCGCATGGGCGAGCGCGCATTCGTTCTCGAAGATGAACTTCTCGACTGCGTTCCAGCCCGGTCCACCGTATTGCTTCGGCCAGTGGTTGGCCAGCCAGCCGCGTTCGTTCAGGATGGCGTGCCACTCCTGCATGTCGGCCTTGGTCAGGTGCTTGCCGGTCGCGACCTTGTCGGACAGGCGCTGCGGCAGCTTCGCGGCCAGGAAGGCGCGCACCTCGTCGCGGAAGGCTTCTTCCGCGGGCGTGAAATTGAGGTCCATGGGATCCCCTTTCAGTTGGTTCTACGAATGGTCGTGGAACACCGCGGAACCGGCTCTGCCGGGCCGCAGGTGTTGCCCCCTGCAAGGGGGTTGGCGGAGCGACACGAAGTGCGCGCAGCCTGGGGGTGGGTCAGTAAATTTCGAAGAGGCCGGCGGCGCCCATGCCGCCGGCGATGCACATCGTCACCACCGCGTACTTCGCACCGCGGCGCTTGCCTTCGATCAGCACGTGGCCCGCGAGGCGCGCGCCGGTCATGCCGAACGGGTGGCCGATGGAGATCGCGCCGCCGTCGACGTTGAGTCGTTCCGACGGAATGCCCAGCTTTTCCTGGCAGTAGATCGATTGCGAGGCGAAGGCTTCGTTGAGTTCCCACAGGTCGATGTCGTCGACCTTCAGGCCGTGGCGCGCGAGCAGCTTCGGCACTGCGAACACAGGGCCGATGCCCATTTCGTCAGGCTCGCACCCGGCGACCGCGAGACCGCGGAACGCGCCCAGCGGCTTGAGGTTGGCCCGCTCGGCGTCCTTGGCTTCCATCAGCACGCAGGCCGATGCGCCATCGGAAAGCTGCGAGGCGTTGCCGGCGGTGACGAACTTGTCGTCGCCCATCACCGGCTTCAATTTGGCGAGCGCTTCGTAGGTCGTGCCGCGGCGATTGCAGTTGTCTTCGGTCGCGGTGACTTCGCGGTAGGTGACTTCCTTGGTCTCCTTGTCGGTCACGGCCATCGTCGTCTTGCACGAAACGATCTCGTCCTTGTAGCGGCCGGCGAGCTGCGCTTCCTCGGTCTTGCGCTGGCTTTCGGCGGAGAAGCGGTCCTGCGCCTCGCGGCTGATGTTGTAGCGCTGGGCGACGATGTCGGCGGTCTCGATCATCGCCATGTACAACGCGGGCTTGTGCTCGACGATCCACGGGTCCATGCCGCTGTCGCCACTGTCGGTGGCGCTGCGGGTGCGGATCTGCGAGATGCTCTCGACGCCGCCCGCGATCATGGCCGGCACGCCTTCGGCCACGATGCGGCCCGCGGCCATCGCGATCGCCTGCAGTCCGGAGGCGCAGAAGCGGTTCACCGTGGTGCCGGCGATGGAGATCGGCAGGCCGGCGCGGATGATCGACTGGCGCGCGATGTTGCGGCCGGTGGTGCCTTCCGGGTAGCCGCAGCCGAGGATCGCATCCTCGATCAGCGCGGGGTCGATGCCCGAACGCTCCACCGCGGCCTTCACTGCGAAGGCGGCCAGCGTGGGGCCGGGCGTGATGTTGAATTCGCCGCGATGCGACTTGGTCAGCGGGGTGCGGGCGGTGGAAACTATGACGGCTTCACGCATGGGATGTCTCCTGGGGTCCTGGGATGGCTCGGTGTTACTCGGATTGGTTGAGGCTTGCGAAGTCGGCGCCGCGTTCGACCAGCTCGATGAGCAGCGGCGAGGGCTTCCAGAACACGGGGTCCTGCTTCTCGAATTCGCGGATGTCGGCCAGCACCTTGGCGAGGCCCACGGTGTCGGCGTACTTCATCGGGCCGCCGCGATGGCGCGGGAAGCCGTAGCCATAGAGGAAGGTCACGTCCACGTCGAGCGGACGCAGCGCGATGCCCTGGTGCACCACGTTCGCGCCTTCGTTGATCATCGCGGCCATGTAGCGGCGGATGATTTCCTCGTCGGTGAAGCTGCGCGGCTTGATGCCGGCGCGCTCGCGCTCAGCATCGATGATCGCGAGCACTTCGGGGTCGGGCTGGCCGACGCGTGCGCCTTCGGGGTAGAGGTAGTACCCACGCTGCGTCTTCTGGCCGAACCAGCCGCGCTCGCAGATGCGATCGGCCACCTGCACATAGCGCGCCTTCGGGTCGCGCGTCGCGGCCTTGCGCTTGCGCGTGGCCCAGCCGATGTCGCCGCCCGCGAGGTCGGAGACCTGGAACGGCCCCATCGGATAGCCGAAGTCGCGCACCGCCTGGTCGATCTGGTAGGGCGAAGCGCCGTCTTCCATGATGTGATCGGCCGCCTGGCGATAGACCGCGAGGATGCGGTTGCCGATGAAGCCGTCGCAGACGCCCGCACGCACCGGCACCTTCTTGAGCTTCTTCGCGAGTTCGAAGCCGGTCGCGACCACATCGGCGCTGACCTTGGCGGGCACCACGATCTCCAGCAGCTTCATGATGTTGGCCGGCGAGAAGAAGTGCAGGCCGACCACGTCCTGCGGACGCGAGATGCTGGCCGCGATCTCGTCGATGTCGAGGTACGAGGTGTTGGTGGCAATCACTGCACCGGGCTTGCACACGCGGTCGAGTTCCGCGAAGACGGCCTTCTTGACGCCCATCTCCTCGAACACCGCCTCGACCACGATGTCGACGTTGGCCAATGCGTCGTAGGACGTCGAGCCGGTGAAGCGCGCCATCACGGCGGCCTTGGCTTCGGGCGTCATGCGGCCCTTCTGGATCAGGCCGTCATAGACCTTCTCGACATTGACGCGGCCGCGCGCAAGTTGCGCGTCGTCGCGCTCGATCATGGTGACCGGGATGCCCGCGTCGAGCATCGAGACCGCGATGCCTGCGCCCATGGTGCCGCCGCCGACGATCCCGGCCGAATCGAGCGGACGCGGCTTGGCAGCCTTGGTTTCCGGCGCCTTCAGCACTTCGCGCTCGGCGAAGAAGGCGTGGATCAGGCCGGCGCGCTGCGGGCTTTCGATGCATTGCATGAAGAGCTTGCGTTCGAGCGCCATGCCTTCGTCGAAGGGCAGCGTCAGCGCGGCCTCGACCGCTTCGACGATCTTCATCGGCGAGAACAGGCCGCGGCTCTTCTTCGCGGTGTCGGCGCGGGCGGCTTCGAGTGCGGCGCGGCTGGCTTCCTTGTCCGCCAGGGCCTGTGCGTCGCGCGTGCGGCGCACGGGCGCCTTGGCGGCGATCAGTTCCTTCGCATAGGCAATGCCTTCAGCCAGCGCATCGGCGCCTTCGCCGAGCCGGTCGATCAGGCCGAGCGACAGGGCTTCCTTGGCGCCTGCATGGCGGCCGCTCAGCATCAGCTCGATTGCGGGCTTGACGCCGATCAGGCGCGGCGTGCGCTGCGTGCCGCCGGAGCCCGGGATCAGGCCAAGCGCCACTTCGGGCAGCCCCAGCTTGGCCGAGGGCACTGCAAGGCGGTAGTGGGCGGAGAGGGCGATCTCCAGCCCGCCGCCGAGCGCCGCACCGTGGATCGCGGCCACCACCGGCTTGTTGCAGTCTTCGATGCGCTTGCAGACTTCGGGCAGCGACGGCGGCTGCGGCGTCTTGCCGAATTCGCGGATGTCGGCGCCGGCGATGAAGTTGCGGCCCGCGCCCACGATCACCACGGCGGCGGCATTGCCATCGGCCTCGGCAGCCTCGATCGCGGCGACGAGGCCGCGGCGGACGTCGACGCCGAGCGCGTTGACCGGCGGGTTGTCGATGGTGACGACGAAGACATCGCCATCGCGGCGGAAGGTGACGGGGGAAGGTGCAGAGGAAGCCATGCAGTGAGTCTCCGAAGGCGCGAACCGTGAGGGGTCCTTGAGGGTGAATCCCGGATTCTTGGCTTCACGACCGCCTTTGACAATTGCATTGGCGATTGACAGACTGTCAAAGCATTTTTGACAAAATCGGGCTTGCATGGATCTGCAATCGCTCACTCTCCTCGTCGAAATCCTGGACGCCGGCAACCTCAGCGAGGCCGCGCGGCGACTCAAGATGACTCGCGCGAACGTGAGCTACCACCTCAACCAGCTCGAACGATCGGTCGGCGCGCAGCTCGTGCGCCGCACCACGCGGCGGGCGGAGCCGACCGAGATCGGCCTCAGGCTCTATCAGCACGGGCTCGCCATCCAGAGCGAGCTTGCGGCGGCGCGCGAGTCAGTCACCACGCTGGGGCAGAGCCTGCTGGGCCGGGTGCGCCTGAGCGTGCCGAGCGGTTACGGGCAGATCGTGATGTCCGAATGGCTGATCGACTTCAAGCGGCAGTACCCGGGCATCGTGCTCGACGTGCTGTTCGAGAACCGCATCGAAGATTTGCTGCGCGATGAAGTCGACATCGCGATCCGCGTGATCCCCGAACCGCCGCAGAACCTCGTCGCGCGGGATCTCGGACCGGTGCGCTATGTGGCTTGTGCGTCGCGCGGATACGCGGAGCAGCACGGGCTGCCGATGCAGCTCGACCAGCTTCAGTCCGCGCCGGTGGTCACTGCCGCGGTGATCGGGCGGCAGCTGCGCGTCGCGGCCTATCAGGGAGAGGAGCGACGCGAAGTGGTGCTGGAACCCACGCTGATTTCGGAGAACTTCCTCTTCCTCCGGCAGGCCATCCTCGCGGGGCTGGGCATCGGGCTGGTGCCCGACTACCTGATGAACGACGACGCGCGGCGCGGCGATGTGCTGACCACGCTCGACGACTGGCGGCTCAGCATCTTCGGCACGCAGATGTACATGCTCTACATGCCCAACCGGCAGCACACGCGCGCCACCCGCACCTTCATCGATTTCATACTGGCACGAGCCCGAGGTCTCTCTCCAGTAGCATCGGAGGCATGAGCTTCGAAAACCTGACGATGAGGAGCCCTGGATCGGATGCATATGTGCTCGGCACGCCGATCGAGGTGATGGACGGTGCCGCCAGCGTGGGAATCGTACGAACGGTCGTGCTTGCATCCACCGGCGACGAGATCTTGCTGGGTGATTTCGAGGCGGCCAATCAGGCGGATTTCCTGGCGAGACGCATCGCGAAGCTCGTCATCGCGGAAGTGGTCAATTTCGTGGCGACGAGCTATGAGGCGATCAGCGCCATCGAGATCATGCTGGGCCGGGACATCGACGGCTTCGAAGGACGGCAGGCGTATCTGGCACAGGCCCGCGCCGACCTGCTGCAAAGCATCGGCGTGCGGAACGTCCAGGTCGCGCCGAAGCCGCTTCGCGGGAGTGAAGCGCACTTCGCGGTCAGCGGCATGTGGGCGTACGACCGGCCCAGCCTCGAAGCGCTCGAGACCGTGCTTCAGGCGGAGCGCGCGGCCTATGCGCAGTTCAAGGCCGCGCAGGTTGCGACCCCGCCTGCACCGCGTCGTCGCTCCGTCCTGAGCCGCGTCTTCGCGTCGAACGACTGAACATTTGTTTCCGGGCGCCAGGCGGCGCGATGGGACAATCCGGCCCCATGAACAGCCCCGCCGACACCCTCACCATCACCCGCCCCGACGACTGGCATCTGCATGTGCGCGATGGCGCCGCGCTCGAAGCCGTGGTTCCGCATTCCGCCCGCCAGTTCGGCCGCGCGCTGATCATGCCGAACCTGCGTCCGCCGGTGACCACCGCCGAGCAGGCCGTCGCGTACCGCGACCGCATCCGCGCTGCAGTGCCTGCCGGCGTCGAATTCGAGCCGGTGATGTCGCTCTATCTCACCGACAACCTGCCGCCCGACGAGATCAAGCGCGCCGCCGATGCCGGCGTGCGCGCGCTCAAGCTCTACCCCGCCGGCGCCACCACCAACAGCGATGCCGGCGTGACCGACATCCGCAAGACCTACCCGACGCTCGAAGCCATGCAGAAGCACGGCCTGCTGCTGCTGGTGCACGGCGAGGTGACCGATCCGGCGGTCGACCTGTTCGATCGCGAGGCAGTGTTCGTCGACCGCGTGATGATTCCGTTGCGCCGCGACTTCCCCGAGCTCAAGGTGGTGTTCGAGCACCTCACGACGAAGGAGGGTGCGCATTACGTGCGTGACGCGAGCGGATTCACGGCCGCGACCATCACCGCGCACCATCTGCTCTACAACCGCAACGCGATCTTCACCGGCGGCATCCGGCCGCACTACTACTGCCTGCCGGTGCTCAAGCGCGAGACGCATCGCGTGGCGCTGGTCGAAGCGGCCACGAGCGGGAGCGATCGTTTCTTCCTTGGAACCGACAGCGCTCCGCATCCGGCCCATCTCAAGGAACATGCGCTCGGCTGCGCAGGCTGCTACACCGGCCTCACCGCGCTGGAGCTCTATGCGGAGGCCTTCGACAACGCCGGCGCGCTCGACAAGCTCGAAGGCTTCGCGAGCTTCCACGGCGCCGACTTCTACGGCCTGCCGCGCAACAAAGGCACCGTCACCCTGCGCCGCGAAAGCTGGACGGTGCCGGAGACCGTGCCTTACGGCGACGCCACGCTGAAGCCGCTACGCGGCGGCGAAGCCATCGGCTGGAGAATGATGTGAACCCTTCGCCGCGCGTGACGCTACTGATCGATGCCGACAACGTCTCGGCCGATGTGATCGAGCAGGCCGTGCAGCGCACGATGACCGAGTACGGCAACATCCACGTGCGGCGGGCCTACTGCAACACGGAAACCGCGCTGAAGCAGCAGGCACTGTTCAAGCGACTGCAGGTGCGGCCGATGGTCAATATCTCCGCCGGCAAGAACAGCACCGACATCGCGATGGCGGTGGATGCGATGGATCTGGTGATCGCCGAGCGCCCGGATGTCGTGGTGCTGGTGTCGTCGGATTCGGACTTTGCGCCGCTGGTGATCCGCCTGCGCGAGAAGGGCTGCCGTGTGTGCGGCATCGGCCAGCAGGGCAAGACGGGCGACGACACCGTGGCGATCTACGACAGCTTCGTCGACCTCCTGCATCACCAGCCGCCGAAGGCCGCGCCGGCCAAGAAGCGCACGACCCGGCGTGCGAAGGCCGCACCGCCGCCCCCACCGAGCGTGCCGGAGCTTCCCGACGACGTGGTCCGCATCCTCGATGCGGTGGCCGAATTGACCACGGGGAACAAGGTCGAGCTCAACCTGGCCGCCGAGCGCCTGCGTGCCGCCAAGCTCCTCAGCAAGAGCGCGAGTTCGCCCAAGCTGTTCAAGAAGCATCCCGAGCTGTTCCTGCTGACACCCGAGAAGACGCCCAACAAGGTGCAGTACGTCGGCCCCATGCGGTCGTGAGCGCATTCGGCGACGCCTGGCCCTTCGATACGGCCACGCCGTGGATGGCGCCGTACGCCGCGTGTGCGTCCAGGGTCGCGGCAAAGATTGCGCAGGGGAAAAGGGTCTGCGAAGCGCTGTCGGGTGAGTCGGCATCCATCGCGCTGGCTTCGGGCAGGTTGCGCTTCGTGCCCGGCGACAGTGCGCAGCCGGGTGAAGCCTACGAATCCTTCATCCATCGAACCGCATGCGTCCCCACGCGGGACAACCTGCACGACCTCTTCAACGGCCTCGTCTGGTTGCATTGCCCGGCAAGCAAGCGTCGCTTGAACGAACTGCAGGCGGAGGAGATCGCGCGTGCCGGCATCGGAGCCACGCGCGGGCCGCTGCGCGATGCGCTCACGCTGTTCGATGAAAACGGGGCTGTGCTCGATGCGCCGAAGCCGCTGTGGGACGCCCTGCGCGCGCGTAACTGGCGAGGCCTTTTCATCACGCATCGATCACTATGGCGCGAAGCGCGATTGCTCGTGTTCGGACACGCATTGCTCGAAAAGCTGACCGCCCCGCGCAAGGCCGCCACTGCCCATGTCCTCATCGCTGCGGGGGAAATGAATCCGGCCGGTTTGGACGATGCGACCATTGCGGCCTCGCTCCATCCCGAGCACCTGGCGACCAAGCCTTTCACCCCGTTGCCGGTGCTCGGCGTGCCAGGATGGTGCGTTCAAAACGAGAACTTTTCCTTCTATGATGATTCGGAAGTCTTTCGTCCTCGCAGGGACGCAGAACCAAGTCCAACCCCCTAGTCCCTGCCGCGTCGGCGCAGCTTGAAGCGGACCGGTCCGGCCCCCATCTGAGCCACGTTTGCCTCACGGAGAAATCAACTTGAAACGCATCCTTCTGTTTGTGCTGACCAACGTCCTGGTCGTGGCGGTGCTTGGCGTCGTCGCGAGCCTGCTCGGCGTCAATCGCTTCCTCACTGCCAACGGGCTGAACCTGGGCGCATTGCTCGGCTTCGCGCTGGTGATGGGCTTCGGCGGCGCGATCATCTCGCTCCTGATCAGCAAGCCGATGGCCAAGTGGTCGGCGGGAGTTCACATCATCAACGAGCCGCAGTCGCCGGATGAGGCCTGGATCGTGCAGACGGTCAAGAAGTTTGCCGACAAGGCCGGCATCGGCATGCCCGAGGTCGGCATCTTCGAAGGCGAGCCCAATGCCTTCGCCACCGGCGCGTTCAAGAACTCGTCGCTGGTCGCGGTCTCGACCGGCCTGCTGCAGAACATGACGCGCGAGGAAGTCGAAGCCGTGATCGGCCACGAAATTGCGCACGTCGCCAATGGCGACATGGTCACGATGACGCTGATCCAGGGCGTGATGAACACCTTCGTCGTGTTCCTGTCGCGAGTGATCGGCTATGCGGTCGACAGCTTCCTGCGTCGGGGTGACGACCGCAATTCCGGCCCCGGCATCGGCTATTTCGTGACGACGATCGTGCTGGACATCGTGCTGGGCTTTGCCGCCGCCATCGTCGTGGCGTGGTTCTCGCGGCAGCGTGAGTACCGTGCCGACGCAGGCTCGGCGCAACTCATGGGACGCAAGCAGCCGATGGTCAATGCGCTGGCTCGCCTGGGTGGCCTGCCTCCGGGCGAACTGCCGAAGTCGGTCGAAGCCATGGGCATCACCGGCAAGCTGGGCAGCCTGTTTGCCACCCACCCGCCGATCGAACAGCGCATCGCTGCGCTTCAGAACGCGCAAACCTGACTAACCCACCCCTTCAGGGGGCAACACCAGCAGACCGGCAATGCCGGTCTGCTGCGTTTTGGGCTTCAGTTTTCGATCACCTGGCGCGCGAGGGCTTCCGCGACCCTCAACCCATCCACGGCCGCCGACAGAATCCCGCCAGCGTAGCCGGCGCCTTCGCCGGCTGGATAGAGCCCGCGCACGTTGAGGCTTTGGAGGTCTTCGCCGCGCCCGATCCGGATGGGTGACGAAGTACGCGTCTCCACGCCGGTCAGCACGGCGTCGTGCAGGTCGAAGTCCTTGATCTTCCGACCGAAGGCCGGAAAGGCTTCGCGCATCGCTTCGATCGCGTAGGCAGGC
This sequence comes from Variovorax sp., assembly GCA_017744935.1. Classification (GTDB taxonomy): domain Bacteria; phylum Pseudomonadota; class Gammaproteobacteria; order Burkholderiales; family Burkholderiaceae_C; genus Variovorax. The sequence goes on along the minus strand of JAGIAI010000031.1, from coordinate 60,827 downwards.
AGCGCGGCATGCAGATCGCCAAGCGTCACCCCGGGCTTGTATGAAGGCTCGACGCTTCCGAGCTGTGTGGATGGCGTGCCTGCGACGAAGTCACCCACCAGTTGCCCCGGCGCACGGTAGTTGCTGCCGCCGAGGACGTACGCGTTGGATTCCAGCGACCGCTGCAGATCGATGCCCGCCAGCGGCGAACCGGTGCGGCCATCCTCCCAGCCCGGGTAGTCGCTCGGCTCGATGCCCACCACGATGCCCGCATTGGCATTGCGCTCGTTGCGCGAGTACTGGCTCATGCCGTTGGTCACGACACGGCCCGGTTCGCTCGTCGCCGCGACGACGGTGCCGCCGGGGCACATGCAGAAGCTGTACACCGAGCGCCCGTTGCTCGCGTGATGGACCAGCTTGTAGTCCGCCGCACCGAGCAGCGGATGCCCGGCGTGGCGGCCCCAGCGGGCGCGATCGATCAACCCTTGCGGATGCTCCACGCGGAAGCCGATCGAGAAAGGCTTGGCCTCGATCTGTACGCCGCGTTCGTGGAGCATCGCGAAGGTGTCGCGCGAGCTATGGCCGAGCGCCATCACCACATGGTCGGCGCGCAGTTCGCTGCTCTCGCCGGTGCGCTGGTCGAGCACCGTCAGCCCGCGCAGGTGCTTTCCGTCCGGTCCGTCCTCGATCAGCACATCGGTCACGCGTTGCTCGAAGCGGATCTCGCCGCCCAACTCGATGATCTGTTCGCGAATGCCTTCCACCACCTTCACCAGCTTGAAGGTGCCGATGTGCGGATGCGCGACGTAGAGAATTTCCTCCGGCGCGCCGGCCTTGACGAACTCCTCCATCACCTTGCGGCCGAGGAAGCGCGGGTCCTTGATCTGGCTGTAGAGCTTGCCGTCGGAAAACGTACCGGCGCCGCCTTCGCCGAACTGCACGTTCGATTCGGGGTTCAGCACGCTCTTGCGCCAGAGGCCCCAGGTGTCCTTGGTGCGCTCGCGCACTGTCTTGCCACGTTCCAGCACGATCGGCTTGAAGCCCATCTGCGCAAGGGCCAGCGCGGCGAAGATGCCGCAGGGGCCGAAGCCGACCACCACTGGCCGCAATGCGAGCCCGGTGGGCGCCTGCGCAGGCGCCCGCCATTCCATGTCGGGCGTTGGCGTGACGCGAGGGTTCTCGGCGAACTTGACGAGCAACTGGGCTTCCAGCGCCGGGTCCGCGAGGGTCACATCGACGATGTAGACCTGCAGCAGCTGCACCTTGCGTGCATCGAAGCTGCGCTTGTAGACCTTGATCCCGGTCACCGCGCCGGGCGGTGTGCCCAGCAGGGTGTCGACGGCGTGGGGGAGAGCCGCTCCATCATGATCGAGCGGCAGTTTGATTTCAGAGATTCGCAGCATTTGGAAGGCTTGTGGTTATCAAGCAGGACGCGAATCATAAGGCTCGCCCAGCTGGCGCAGGCCCGGTTCCTACGCTGGCAGGAAGCCGTCGACCGAGAGGTAGCGCTCGCCCGTGTCGTAGTTGAAGCCCAGCACCACCGCATCCGAGGGCAGCGACGCCAGCTTCTGCGCAATGGCGGTCAGCGTAGCGCCGGACGAAATGCCAACGAGGATCCCCTCCTCCCGCGCACAGCGGCGCGCCATTTCGCGTGCCGGCTCCGCGTCGACCTGGATCACGCCGTCGAGCAGGGAGGTGTCGAGGTTCTTCGGGATGAAGCCCGCGCCGATGCCCTGGATCGGATGCGGCGACGGCTGACCGCCGGAAATCACCGGTGAAGCCACCGGCTCCACCGCGAACACCCTGAGCTTCGGCCACTTCTTCTTGAGGATCCGCGCGCAGCCGGTGATGTGGCCGCCTGTGCCGACCCCGGTGATCAGCACGTCGATGCCCTGGGGAAAGTCGGCCGCGATCTCCTCGGCCGTGGTCCGCTCGTGCACTGCGATGTTGGCCGGGTTGTTGAACTGCTGCGGCATCCATGCGCCGGGTGTGCCGGCGACGATCTCTTCTGCGCGGGCGATGGAGCCCTTCATGCCCTTTTCGCGCGGCGTGAGGTCGAAAGTCGCGCCGTACGCCAGCATGAGGCGGCGGCGTTCGATCGACATGCTGTCGGGCATCACGAGGATCAGCTTGTAGCCCTTGACCGCCGCCACCATCGCGAGGCCGATGCCGGTGTTGCCCGAAGTCGGCTCGACGATCGTGCCGCCGGGCTTGAGCGCGCCCGATCGTTCGGCATCTTCCACCATCGACAGTGCGATCCGGTCCTTGATCGAGCCGCCGGGATTCGCGCGCTCGGATTTGATCCAGACCTGTTGAGTCGCATTGCCGAACAGGCGCTGGATGCGGATGTGCGGCGTATTGCCGATGGTCTGCAGGATGTTTTCGGCCTTCATGAGTGGTGCGCCCTCAAAGTTGCGGTGAATGGAAGGGAGCGCCATTGTGGCGATAATCCCCGCGTGAAGCACGCCGGACCGCCGCTGGTGCATGTCTCGAAAGAGCGCACTGGAGGAACGTCCGGACTGCACAGGACAGCGCAGGAGCTAACGGCTCTCCACCGCGAGGTGAGGATCAGAGCAACAGAGACGAGTCGGCCGGGGGCAACTCCGGTCGGGTGAAACGGGCAATCTCTGCGCGCAGCAACACCAAGTAGGCCAGCGTCGATGTGGTTCCGCAGAGCTGGCGGGTAGGTGGCACCGAGCCGTTTGGTGACAAACGGCCCAGAGTAATGGCGGTCACGTTGAGGTTCGCAAGAACTTCAGCGCACAGAATCCGGCTTATAGGCGTGCTTCACACATTTTTCAGAACTTCTCGTGCGGCAGCAGATAGCGCCACTGGTTGGGCAGCAAGCCCGCCAGAGGAATCCGCCCGATGCGGATGCGCTTCATCGACTGGATGCGCAGTCCGGCCTGCGTGCACAGGTTGGCGATCTGACCGGGACGCGGCCCCTTGATCGCGAAGCGCAGGCCGGTGTGGCCTTCGCCACGCTGCCCGACGCTCACGCGCGCAGGTGACCGGTCGAAATGCACGAGGGTCTCGGGGCCGACGGCACCTTCCACGTCCACGATGATCTCGTGCTCCAGGATCGCTGCGTCTTCTTGCAGCCGGCGCTCGATGCGCCATTCCTGCGTGAACACGATCAGCCCACTTGCGCCGGTTTCCAGCGGGGTCATGCAACGTTGTCCGGCGACATGGCGCGGCAGGAAGCGCAGGCCGGCGCGCTCGGGGTCTTGATGGTTCGCGGGCACCAGCAGGCGATGCGCGTTGTCGGTCGACATGCCGGCCGGCTTGTGCAGCAGGAGGGTGACCGGCACCACCGGCTGGGGGCGCACGCCGGGTTCGATCTCGACGCGCTGGTCCGGCAGCACGCGCATCTGGGGCAGCAGGGCTGCTTCGCCGTCGACGCGGACGGCGCCGTTCTCGATCAGCAACTCGGCCTCGCGCCGGGAGCAGCCGGCAAGTGCGGCCACGCGCTTGGCGAGGCGGATACCTTCTTCCGAATCTGTCACTGCACGAACCTCATGCCTGCGACGTCTGGCGGATGCGTTCGACGTGCGCCGCCAGCGATCGCGCCGCCACCGGCCACATGCGCTCCGGAACGTCGTCGTAGGCGAGCGGCAGCCAGTCTTCCGGCGTGCCTTCCGGCAGCTTGCGCATCGCCGCGGCGATCTTGGCTTCGCGCTTGAGGCGGTGCGCCTTCAGGTAGGCGAGCGCCGCGCGTGCGCGGCCGAGCACGTAGCCGTGCGCCGGCAGGATGAAGTCGATGCCGCCTTGTTCGCAAACTGCATCGAGCTTGTCGAGGGAGTCGAGGTAGGCGTTCATGTTTCCGTCCGGCGGATCGATGACGGTGGTGCTGCCGTTGAGTACATGGTCGCCCGAGAAGAGCAGGCCGTCTTCTTCCAGCACCAGGCAGAGGTGGTTGGCCGCGTGGCCCGGCGTGTGGACCGCGCGCAGGGTGTGCGTGTGCGTTTCCGAAGCGAGCACGACCTGTTCGCCGTCGGCGAGCTCGCGGTCAGGCGCAAATCTCGCGGACGACCGGGCAGTGGGCGCGGAAGCCAGCCCGAGGATCGGCGGCGGTGTCTTGCAAAGCTTCTGCAGCGGCGCGGCGCCCGGCGAATGATCGGCGTGCGAATGCGTGCAGACGATCACGCGAATGTCGCCACCCGTCGCGCGCCAGAGCCGGTCGATGTGCCCTGCGTCGTTCGGGCCCGGGTCGAGCACGACGTAGCCGGTAGATGCGTCGCCCACGATGTAGCTGTTGGTGCCCGGCCCTGTCATTGCGCTCGGGTTGGGCGCGGTGAGACGTTGCACGTTCTTCAGGAGCGGCACGGGCTTTTCGCTCTGCCAGTCGAGCGTGTGCACCAATTGGCCGTCGGGGCTGACCAGTTCGAGTTCGCCAAAGGCCGACTCGTGCTCCATGAAGCGCGCTTCCTCCTCACGAAGGAAGCCGGCGCGCGGGCAACTCGTCCACAACGGGTCTTCACCCCTCTCGCGATTCACGCAGGCGTCGAGCACCGCGTCGACGGTCTTGTATGTGGCGAGGCGCTCCAGCGTGCGAAGCGTCGGGAAGATCATGAAGAAGGTGCCCGCCTTGTGGCGTGCAAGCGCGTCGGCGGGGCGTACCCAGCACGGCTCGAACTGCTCGGCTTCGTCGGCAGTGGGTGTCTGGCCGTCGGGCATGCGTGCCACGAGGAAGGGCACGTCGAAGCGCTTCGGCAGGTCGCGATCGGTGATCCAGTGCGCGAGGGTGAAGACCTGATCGGTGGACAGCAGCAGGCCGCGTTGCGCGCACTGTTCCGCAAAAGCCACCGTTGTCGCGGCGGTGCTGCGATCCATGCTTGCGAATTCATCGGCCGTCACCGTCCGTCCGTCCGGGTGGTGGGCCAGCAGCACGCCCAGTTCCTCGAAGCTCTCGCGGATCGCGGCGATGGCCTGCGTGAGCTGCTCGTCGCTTTGCGTGACGCGGCGCGCGGCAATGGCACGTGCGGTCGTATCACCTTCATCGATGCGGCCGCCAGGAAAGACGTAGGCACCCGGCGCAAAGCTGGCGTTGGCCGATCGACGGGTCATCAGCACCTCGACGCCTCCGGACGTGTCGCGCAGCAGGAGCACGGTCGCGGCGGGATAGGGGCGCGCCGGTTCGCGCTGCGGATGGAGCAATTGGGTGGGTCGTACCATGATCCCGGGATTATCGGGAGAAGCCCGCCGGCGCGCCCCGGACCGCTTCCGGTAGGCATAAGCACCGATCGGATCGAGCATGAGCAACACGCCACAATGCGCGGCTGTTGCTCCGATCGAAAGACCGCCCATGACCGCACCCTCTTCCGGCCGCACCCGTCGCTTGCTCGCGATCGCTGCGCTTGCGCTTTCCGCCGCGGCGCCTGCCGCCTTTGCGCAGGCCGACTGGCCGCATCAGCCGATCATGCTGATCATGGGGTTCCCGGCCGGCTCGGGGGTCGACGTGGTCGCGCGCACGATCCAGGAGCCGCTGCAGCGCAAGCTTGGCCAGCCGGTGGTGATCGACTATCGGGCCGGCGCGGCCGGCAACATCGCGAGCGAATACGTCGCGCACGCCAAGCCGGATGGCTACACGCTTTCCTTTGGCACCGCGGCCACGCACGGCAGCAATGCGGCGCTCTACAAGAAACTGCCTTTCGACGTGGAGGCCGACTTCGTGCCGGTCGCGCCGGTACTCGACGTGTCGAACGTCCTCACGATCAATCCCGACGTGATCAACGTGAAGACGCTCAAGGAGTTCGTCGACGTGGTGAAGGCGAATCCCGGCAAGTACAACTACGCCTCGACAGGCAACGGCGCCGGCACGCACATGGCCTTCGCCGAATTCAACTCGCGGCTCGGGCTCGACATGGTGCACGTGCCGTACAAGGGCGGCCCGGAGGCGATCACCTCGGTCGTGCGCGGCGAGACCTGCTGCATCATGAATCAGGTCCAGACGGTGCTGCCCCAATACAAGGCAGGCAAGGTGCGCCTCCTCGGCGTGACGACCGCGACACCGGTGGCGGCAGTCAGGGAAGTGCCGACCATCGCGTCGAGCGGCATTCCGGGCACCAAGGGCTTCGACAGCTCGATCTGGTTCGGCGTGTTCGCGCCCAAGGGCACCGATCCGCGCATCGTCGAGAAACTCAACGCAGCGATCCAGTCGGTGCTCGAGCAGCCGGACATCCGCGAGAAATTCGAGAGCCAGGGCAATACGATCCGCATCGAGTCGCCCGCCGAGTTCAAGCAGACGGTTCACGCCAATCGCGTGAAGTGGGCCGAGGTCGCCAAGACTGCCAACATCACGATTGATTGAGCTCGCACCCGGCAACGGGCTTGGCTGCACCGGCACTGAGAGCGGCGGCGCGTAGCGCACGCCTGTTCGTGAACAGCCGCGGAACCGGCTATGCCGGGCCGCCGGCTGTGCCCCCGGAGGGGGTGCCCGAGCCACACGCAGTGGGCGAGGCTGGGGGTCAGCTCTTTTTCCGTTTGTAGTCGGCGATCTTTTCCTTCAGCTCGGTGTACTGCTCGCAGGGCAGCCAGCAGAGCTTGTCCAGCGCCTTGAGGTGCGCCTCGGCATCCGCGAGGCGGCCGACTTGCAGGTAGGCCTCGCCCATGTATTCGTGGGCGTCGCGGTGCTTCGGGTTGATCTGCAGGGCACGCTCGTAGTGCTTGAAGGAGTTGTCCATGTCGCCGGTGTGCCGGTAGGCGAAGCCGAGGAGGTTCCAGGCATCGGCGTTGTTCGGATCGGCCTGGATCACGAGGTTGAGGCGCCCGATCGCCTCCTTCCATTGCTCGGCCTTGATGGCGGCCTCGGCCGCGATGTAGTTGGGATCGGCGGCCTTCGTCTCCTCGCTGCCGCCCCCGCCGCCTCCGCCCCCACCACCACCGCCGCCGGCGGGCCATGCGGGAAGGCACAGAGCGACGACGCACGCCACGGCTGCCAGAGCTGTCTTGCGCATGTGGATGCTCCCAGGGGGATTCGTCCCGGCTGCATTCAAATCCTGCGCCCCGGGAGTGTCAACAAGTGCGGCATAGGTATCTCATCCGCAGGGTGTTTGACGTGCGCGCGGTGCTGCGGCGCCATGTGACAGCAGCCCTGCCGCTCCCTAGAATGAAACGATGAGGTCCGCCAGAGCATGGTTGACGGGACTGGTCCTCTTCGCCTTCGCGGCAGGAGCGGCCAATGCCCAAGCCGTGCCCGCCACGCCGGCGGCCCCGAAGCCGGGAATGGTGGTGCTGATGGAACTCGAAGGCGCCATCGGCCCCGCGTCCGTCGACTACATCCGGCGCGGACTCAAGCAGGCGGACAAAGAGAACGCACGCCTCGCGGTCATCCAGATCGACACGCCCGGCGGGCTCGACGCCTCGATGCGCAGCATCATCAAGGACATCCTCGCGTCCCCGGTGCCCGTGGCGACCTTCGTTGCCCCGAACGGCGCCCGCGCCGCGAGCGCGGGTACCTACATCCTCTACGCGAGCCATATCGCGGCCATGGCGCCCGCCTCCAATCTCGGCGCGGCAACGCCGGTCGCGATCGGCATGCCGAGCCCGGCCGCGCCGACCCCCAAGCCGGAGTCCTCCGGCAAGGGAGAGTCCGAAGGCGACACGATGACGGCCAAGCGCCTCGCCGATGCATCGGCCTACATCCGCAGCCTCGCGCAACTGCGCGAACGCAATGCAGAGTGGGGAGAAAAGGCGGTGCGCGAATCGGTAAGCCTGTCGGCGCAGGAGGCGAAGGAGAAGAACGTCATCGACTTCATTGCGCGCGACGTGGCCGACCTGCTCCAGCAGGCCAACGGACGCGAAGTGCGCACCATCAACGGCAAGGTGAAGCTCGCCACGCAACGGGCTGAGTTGCTGATGGTCGACGCGGACTGGCGCACCCGGCTGCTGTCGGTGATCACGGAGCCCAGCCTCGCTTTGATCCTGCTGATGATCGGCGTGTACGGGCTGCTGTTCGAGTTCTCGAACCCCGGGTTCGTGCTGCCCGGCGTGGCGGGCGCGATCAGCCTGATGCTGGCGCTCTTCGGGCTGCAGATGCTGCCGGTCAACTACGCGGGGCTGGGGCTCATCTTCCTCGGCGTGGCTTTTCTCATTGCCGAGGCCTTCCTGCCGACCTTCGGCGTGCTCGGCGTCGGCGGTATCGTGGCCTTCTGCATTGGCGCTGTGCTGCTGATCGACAACGAGGCGCCGGGCTTCGGCGTGCCGCTGTGGCTGATCGGGCTGCTGGCCGTGGGCTCCGCGGCTTTCATCCTCGTCGTCGGTGGCATCGCGGCGAAATCGCGACGACGGCCGCTGGCAGTCGGTGTCTCGACACTGGTCGGCGCGACCGGCGAGCTGGTCGAGTTCGCTGATGGCGAAGGTTGGGCGCAGATCCAGGGCGACTACTGGAAGGTGCGCGGCTCCGAAGCCCTGCGGCCCGGACGCCGCATCCGCGTCACCCAGGTCCAGGGCCTGGCCCTGCAGGTGACCGACGAGGAGGGCCAGCAAAGCCCTGCCGGGGCCTGAAGGAGGCAAGCACCATGTTCATCAACTTCAGCCTCGTGCTCATTGCCTTCTTCGTCGTGCTGCTGGCGATGCTGGCCGCCGCGTCGCTGCGCATCCTTCGCGAGTACGAGCGCGGGGTAGTCTTCCAGCTCGGCCGCTTCTGGAAGGTCAAGGGCCCGGGGCTCGTGATCCTCATCCCCGGCATCCAGCAGATGGTGCGCGTGGGGCTGCGAGTGATGGTGCTCGACATCCCGAGTCAGGATCTCATCACGCGCGACAACGTCTCGGTGAAGGTCAACGCGGTGCTCTACTTCCGCGTGATCGACCCCGAGAAGGCGATCATCCAGGTCGAGAAGTACTTCGAAGCCACCAGCCAGCTCGCGCAGACCACGCTGCGCGCGGTGCTTGGCAAGCATGATCTCGACGGCCTTCTCGCGGAGCGCGAGCGGCTCAACCTCGACATCCAGAAGACGCTGGAGGCGCAGACCTTCCAGTGGGGCATCAAGGTCACCAATGTCGAGATCAAGCACGTGGACCTGAACGAGAGCATGGTCCGCGCGATCGCCCGGCAGGCGGAGGCCGAGCGCGAGCGGCGCGCGAAGGTGATCCACGCCGAAGGCGAGCTGCAGGCCTCCGCCAAGCTCGCGGAGGCCGCCGAGATCCTCGGGCGGCATCCGCAGGCGCTGCAGTTGCGCTATCTCGAGACGCTCACGGTGATCGCGGCGGACAAGAACTCGACCATCGTGTTCCCGCTGCCGGTGGACCTCATCGGACCGTGGATGCAGGCCATGCAGCGCAAACAGGACGCACCGAAGGCCTGACGGCGCCTCAACGCGCGAACCGGTCCAGCCCCTGCACCAGCCGCTTCGCGAGCCGGGGCTGCCTGAGTTGGTCGAGCCACCACTGGAGCGCGCGGCCTTCCTGGCCTTCCTGCTCGCCGCGCCACGCGACATAGAGGGTGTTGGGCTCGCGCGGGTTGGAAGTCTTCTTTTCCACCAGATCGCCGCGCGCAATCAGGGAAGCGGCGCGTTGCCGCGGCAGCCAGCCCACGCCGAGCCCTTCGCGCTGCGCCAGCATCTTCGCGTGCATCGTCGGGACCGCCAACGTGGCCTGGCCGCCCTGGACGCCATACGCGCTGCCGGCCGTGCCGCGCGAGGTGTCGGCGACGACGACCGCACGGTGGCCCGCGATCAAGTCGCGCCCGAGCGGCTCCTTGGCCTTGGCGAGTGGATGGCGCGGCGACACCGCGAAGACCCATTCCATGACGCCGAGTTCGAACCAGCGCACCCCCTGGTGCGAAAGCGGCTCATTGGTTGCGCCGACGATGAGGTCGGCCCGGCCGTCGCGCAGGGCTTCCCAGGTGCCGCGCAGCACTTCATGCGTCAGGCGCAGCGGCACACCGGAATCCAGTGCATCGAAGGCGGCGATGACCGGCAACAGCGTCTCGATCTCGATGACCTCGTCGGTCACGATCCAGAGCCGGTCTTCCCAGCCGCTGGCGACTTGTCGCACGCGTTGCGAAAGCCGCGAGACGTCGAGGGCGAGCCGGGCGGCTTCCTGCGCGAGAAGCTGCCCCGCCGGCGTGAGCTGGAGGCGGTAGCGCCGGCGATCGAAGAGCAGAGCGTCGAATTTCTCTTCGAGCTGGCGGGCCGCATGCGACACCGTCGAGGGCGCCTTGCCCAGCCGTGCGGCGGCGCGCGAAAGACTGCCGCTCTCGCGGATCGCCTCCAGCAGCGCGAGTTCATCGTTGGACAACATGTTCAGGCCCCCTCCGGCGAGTTCGCGCAATGATGGCATGTCGGCCGAAAACGTTCGATGTTTTCGAACATGTCCGTCGCGAAGCCGGTACGTCAAAAGCGGTCCTGGAGCCGACCATTCATCCACGGTGATTGCACCGCAACCCAACGGAATAAATGGAGAAACATCATGGAACGCTTTCAAGACAAGACAGTCCTCGTCACCGGCGGTACGAGCGGCATCGGCCTCGCTGCAGCCAAGGCCTTCATCGCGGAAGGCGCGCGCGTCGTCATTACCGGACGCGATGCGGCCTCACTCGACAAGGCGCAAACCGAGCTCGGCCCGCGCGCCATCGCCGTGCGCAACGACGCTGCGGTGCCCGGCGCCGCGAAGGAACTCGCCGCCGCGATCTCTGGCCGCGGGCTGAAGCTCGACGCGGCATTCCTCAATGCCGGCATCGCGAAGTTCGCGGGTCTGTCGGACGTGACGGAAGCGATCTGGGACGAAACCTTCGACATCAACGTCAAGGGCGTGTTCTTCCAGGTGCAGGCCCTGACGCCGTTGCTCGCGCAGGGTGCGTCGATCGTGATCAACGGATCGATCAACGCCCACATCGGCATGCCCAACAGCGCGGTGTATGCGGCGAGCAAGGCGGCGGTCGTCTCGCTGGCGAAGACGCTGTCGGCCGAGCTGCTGCCGCGCGGTGCACGCGTCAATGTGGTGAGCCCCGGCCCGATCCGCACGCCGCTGCACGCCAAGCTCGGGTTCGACGCGAGCGTGCTGGAGTCGGTCGTCGCGCAGATCCAGGCGCAGGTTCCGCTCGGCCGTTTCGGCACGGCCGAAGAGCTTGCATCCACCGTGCTGCACCTCGCTGCCCCGGAGTCGGCCTTCATCGTCGGCACCGAAGTGATCGTCGACGGCGGCATGAGCCAGCTGTGATCGCCCGCCGGCAAGGCGGCCCATGGCAAGATGGGCCGTCTTTCTTGCGGGGGTGAATCGGATGCTCGTCAACTGCGTGGTCTACGAAAACGGCAACAAGCTCGCCGACATTCCGGTCCCGAGCATCAGCGAATACCTCGCGATGCCCGGCTGCTTCGTATGGGTGGCCCTGCATGACGCGACACCTGAGGAGTTGGCAGAGGTGCAGCAGGAATTCGGATTGCATCCACTCGCGGTCGAGGACGCGCAACACGGCCACCAACGGCCGAAGGTGGAGGAGTACGGCGACTCGCTCTTCGTCGTGATGCACCTGCTGGAGCCCAAGGGCGACGGGCAAACGGCGCACGACGTGGGCGAGGTCGACGTCTTCGTCGGCGAGAACTACGTGGTGTCCGTGCGCAACCGCAGCGAGCACGGCTTCACCGAAGTCCGCGCCCGTTGCGAGCGCGAGCCGGAACTGCTGAAGAACGGTCCGGGCTTTGTCCTGTATGCGCTGATGGATGCGGTGGTCGACCGCTACTTCCCCGTCATCGATGCGTTCGAGGTCGAACTGGAGACGATCGAGGAACGCATCTTCACCAAGGGCGAGGCGCGCGAGAACGTCCAGCGGCTCTACGAACTGAAGCAGCGGCTCACCCTGCTCAAGCATGCGGTGGCGCCGCTGCTGGAGGGCGCGGGCAAGCTCTACGGTGGCCGGGTTCCGCAGATCTGCGTGGGTTCGCAGGCGTACTTCCGCGACGTGGTAGACCACCTTGGGCGCATCAATGCCTCCACCGACACGATCCGCGACACCATCGGCACCGCGATCAGCGTGAACCTCTCCATGGTGACCATCGAAGACAACGAGGTCACCAAGCGGCTCGCCGCCTGGGCTGCGATCTTCGCGGTGTGCACTTCATTCGCGGGCATATGGGGCATGAACTTCAAGAACATGCCGGAGCTGGATTGGCGCTTCGGCTATCCCGTCGCGCTGGTGCTCATCGTCTCGATCTGCGGCTATCTCTTCTACCGCTTCAGGCGCGCCGGCTGGGTCTAAGCCGGCGCGGCACGCTCAGCGCGGCGGCGCGCCCGACGGCGGAGGCGACGGCATGAAGACCAACCGTCCGTCCGGTGCGCGCTGGCAAGTTCCATTGAGTGGCTCGCCGTTGCGGCCGGTGAGCTGGACGGCCGCGCCCTCCTGCTGACCTTCGCAGGCGCGCATGAATTCGGGCGGCGGCGGGCGATGGCCGTGGAAGTGCTGCGGAGGGGGCGGCGGAGGGGACGGTGGTGGTGGCATCACGCAGCCTTGCAATGCCGCGGCGAGGGCGAGCAGGCCCCATCCATAGGTACGAGTCACGGGTTTTCCTTCCTTCCTTTTGCGGCTTTGGATGCTCGCCCGCAACTTCGGAGGAATCTTGGAGCTGACGGAGGCGCCGCTCAGTCGTCAGGCGGTTCGAACGCGAAGCCGACGCCGTACACCGAGCGGATCCAGTCGTGCTCCGAACCGGTCGCGGCCAGCTTTCGGCGCAGGTTCTTGATGTGGCTGTCGACCGCGCGCTCGGTCACTTCGGCGGCATCGTCATAGGCCAGGTCCAGCAGTTGGGAGCGCGAGAAGATCCGCCCGGGTTGCCGCGAGAGCGCCTGCAGCAGCCGGAACTCGAGTCGCGTGAGCGTGAGCTGGACGCCATCCAGCGATGCGCGCCAGAGCGTGTCGTCCAGTTCCAGGCGGCGCTCGGAGGATGGGGGCGGCGCCTCCTGCTCGGCGGTGCGGCGGAGCACGGCGCGCACCCGCGCGACGACCTCGCGCGGCGAGAAAGGCTTGCACACGTAATCGTCAGCGCCGAGTTCGAGTCCGACCAGCCGGTCGACCTCCTCGATGCGCGCGGTGAGCATGATGACCGGACGCGCGTTGTGCTTGCGAACCTCGCGCAGCACCGCCATGCCGTCCATGCGCGGGAGCATCACGTCAAGCAGCGTGAGCGCGGGCGGGTCGGCCAGCATGCGCTGCAGCGCCGCCTCGCCATCGGCGACGCGCTCCGGCTCGTAGCCGGCATGCCGCAGATAGTCCACCAGCACCGAGGCGATGTCGTCTTCGTCTTCGACCACCAGGATGCGCGTCGTCATGCCGCATTCTCCAGCGGCAGCGTGACCGTGAGACGCAATCCGCCGAGTGGCGAAGGCGCGGCATCGATCGATCCGCCGTGCGCTTCAAAGGTGGCGCGGCAGATCGCGAGCCCGAGCCCGGAGCCGCCGAGCGCCCGGCTGCGCGACGCCTCGCCCCGGAAGAGCCGCTCGAAGAGGCGCGGCATTTCCTCCGGCGGAACTCCCGGCGGGCTGTCGTCGAAGCGCAGGACGAGCCGATCCCTGCCTTCATCGCTCTCGACATGCGCATCGATGCGCATCCGGCCCCCGGTGTCGGTGTAGGAGAGCGTGTTCTCCAGGAGATTCATGAAAGCCTGGTGCAGCCGGCGTGCATCGCCGCGTGCCGCTGGCGGGTGCCTGCCACTGATGGCGTCGAGCGCGGTGGCATCGAGCGAAATCATGCGCTGGGCGAAGCGCTCGCGCGCGAGCGCCAGGGCCTCTTTCAGGATGGCCAGCGGGTACACCGTGACGAAGAGCGGCGAAGCCTCGCTCCGCTCGCGCATGCTGCTGCGCAGATCGTCCACGAGTTGGCCCAGTCGCATGACCTGCCGGTGCAGCCGAAGAGCTGTCTTGTGGTCGAAGGTACGAACGCCGTCCTGCAAGGCCTCGATCTCGGCACGCATCGCGGCCAGTGGCGTGCGCAGTTCGTGGGCAACGTCGGCCAGCCATTCGCGACGAGATGCCTCGATGCTGTCGAGCCGCTCGGCCATGTCGTTGAAAGTGCGGCCGAGGAGCGCGAGCTCGTCGCTTCCGTGCACCGGCACGCGCGTATCGAGCCGGCCCTGCGCGATGCGCTGCGCGCCCTGGGTCAGGGCGTCGATCGGCGCGAACCAGCGGCGCGTGAGCAGCCATGCGAGCAGCAGCGCCAGCGCGAGCCCGGCGACACCGGTCCAGATCACGAAGCCCGACTGGCGCGCGACGAAGGCGCGGTCCGCGTCGGTTTCCAGGCCTTCCAGCGGTGCCAGCACCAGTGTGCCAATCAGGCGGTCGCCGTCACGTAGCGGCAGGCGCGCGGCCGTCGACGGGTCGACCTTCGCGCCGACCACCCAGGTGCCGTTGGCGTCGAGCAGGCCCAGCCGGCGGTAGACCGAGTCGGGGTTGCGCAGCAATGCTCCCAGCATGCCTGGCGGTGGAGGCCACGTGGGGTGGGGCGGCGGAAGCAGCTCCGGCGGCCCTTCCCGATGGTGCGAAGGCGGCTCGCCGCCGGACGGGCCGATCTCCCACGACGGCGGGCGGAAGTCCTGCGGGGGCCAGGGCGGGATGCGGCGCGGTGGTTCGCCGGGCGCACCGGCGATGGCGGAATCGCGCTCCACCGAACCGAAAGCACGCATCGGAAGACGCAGCCAGGCCGCCTCGTTGCTGCGAAGGTCATCCCAGTTGCCCTGCGTGGCGTGATGCTTGCGGAGTAGTTCCGCAAACCAGTCCATGCGGCGGATCTCGATCTCGGCCACGTAGGCGCCCAGGCCGCGCTGCAGCCCGAGCCATGAGAAGGCGGTGAAGATCGCGAGCAGTGCCGCGAGCAGCAGCACCAGCGTGAGAAAGATCTTCCGGAAAAGGGTGAGGCGAGGCATGGCGGCGAGGGCGGGGCGCCGCATTGTGCGGCAAGCGTTGCGGTCGGATGGGGCTCAAGCCGCGAAGAGGCGGCGCTTCATTTCGCGGGGCACTTCTTTTCGGCTGTGGCAGTAGTGGGCGGAGTACGGGCTGCACCGGTGGCCATGATGGGTGCCAGGGTTGATGGGCTGGACGGCGCCGTACCGTTTCCGCAGGTGAAGCCGGTGGCAACGAACAGGCCCAGCGCGCCGATCGCGCCTGCGGCTTGGCCCAGGCCGGGACGTCGGAACGGCGACAGGACCACGTTCGCGGCTCTGGCGAAAGCAGGGCGGGAAGCGTAGACCGCGGCGTTCAATGAACGCTCCCGATCGCGTCCTGCAGCGGAAGGCGCAAGGTGATGCCCAGGCTGCCGAGGGGCGAGGGTGCCGCGTAGATGCGACCCCGGTGCTCGGAAACGATCTGCGTGCACAGCGCGACGCTTGCGGCCGTGTCGCCGTCGCCGCGCCTTGCAGCGGTTGTCGCGCCCGCCGCGTCGAAGCAACGCGCAAGGCGCGGTTCGCCGGCATCGGGCGCTGCGTCCATGAAATTGACCACGGCATGCGTGCCCTCGACGCGGCCGAGCACATGCAAGGTGCTGCCGGCCTGCATGGCGCGGCACGCGAGATCGACGATGTGCGCAAAGACTTCCTGCATGCCTGAGCGGTCGAGCAGCACCGGCAGTGGGTCGGACGGCAGCATCATCTCGAGCGCCATGCCGGCGGACTGGAGACGGGCGCGCAGCGAATCCGTCATCTGGCCGAGCAGCTGACGGATGTCGGCGTAGTGAGTCGGCCGGGTCGCAATGCGGTTCTGCTGTGCGAGCGATTGCGCGCGGCTGAGTTCGTCGTCTCGCCGGGGAAGGATCCGCCAGAATGCGTAGAGCAGGAGGGCGACGACGACGACGAGGGTGATCTGGGCTGCTTTCATGCAGTGCGACTGTTGTTGCGTTGCGTCGGATTAACGCTTGCCGACGGCTTTTTCGCAACAACGCCCCGACCGGATCACCGGCCTTCAAGATGTCTCCTCAATCCAGGTTCATGGAAGGAAAAAGACGATGTACGAAGAGAAATTCATGCAGCGCGCGATTGCGCTGTCGGCACAGGCGTTGGACACGCCGGGCACGGAGCCCTTTGGTGCAGTGATCGTCCGCGACGGTGTCGTGGTGGGCGAGGGCTTCAACCATTCCGTCGCGCATTTCGATCCGACATCGCATGGCGAAGTCGAGGCGATTCGCGATGCGTGCCGCAATCTGAAGACCGTGGATCTCGGCGGAAGCGAACTCTACACCTCATGCGAGCCTTGTGCATTGTGTGTGGCCGCGATGCGCATCGCGGGCATCCGCAAGCTCTACTACGCGGCGTCGCTCGCGCAGTCGGGCGAGGCTTTCGAGGGCGTGCCGGTGGAAGCGCGGCACCCCATCGATGTGGATGAGCTGCGCGCGGAAGCCGGCGCGACCCTCGAAGCGCGGAGCATGCCTTCCGAGCAGAAGATGGACCGCGAAGCGGTGGCCGTGCTCGAAGCCTGGGCCGCCGGAAAGAAGGCCGGTTAAGCCTGCCGCGCCATGGCTTGCGGCTCGCGCTCTGCCAGCAGGATGCGGTAGATGAGCGCACCGATGACAGCGCCTGCCAGCGGCGCGACCCAGAACAGCCAGAGCTGTTCCATCGCCCACTGCGGCGCGAACAGGGCGGGGCCCGTGCTGCGGGCGGGGTTGACCGAGGTGTTGGTCACCGGAATCGAGACGAGGTGGATCAGCGTGAGGCACAGGCCGATCGCGAGGCCTGCCATGCCGTTGGTCGCGCGGCTTGCCGTCGCACCCAGGATCACGAGCAGGAACACCGCCGTCATCACCACTTCAGCGATCAGTGCAGCGGCCATGCCGTAGTGGCCCGGGGAGTTCTCGCCGAACCCATTGGCCGCGAAGCCGCCGAGATCGGCGCCCGGCTTGCCGGTGGCGATGAGATAGAGGATCGCCGCGGCCACGCAGGCGCCCGCCACTTGCGAGATCACATAGCCGGGAAGTTGGCCGATCGGCATGCGACCCCCCGCGACCAGACCCAGCGAAACAGCCGGGTTGAAGTGCGCGCCCGAGATCGGCCCGAACGCATATGCGCCCGTGACGACCGTCAGGCCGAAAGCGAGTGAGACACCGAGGAGACCGATGCCCAGGTCGGGGAAAGCCGCTGCGAGCACCGCACTGCCGCAGCCGCCCAAGGTGAGCCAGAAGGTGCCGAGAAATTCGGCCGACCAGACTTTGAGATTGCTGTTCATTTGGTTTGTGTTCCCTGAAAAAAGCTGGGCACTATAAGGAGCGCACGCACCGCTTCGACGCAACGACGCCGGGATTTGATGCAAACCTCACGTGTCGCTCTCACGGTGAGAAGATTCACCGCTCGATGAAGGAAATCCCCATGAAGATTGCAGTGATGGGCGCCGGCGCGGTCGGTTGCTACTACGGCGGAATGCTGGCGCGTGCGGGCCACGAGGTGACGCTGATCGGCAGGCTGCAGCACGTCGAGGCGATCCGACGCGACGGGCTTCTGCTCGATACGCTCGGCTTCAAGGAGCATGTGCGGCTCGATGCCAGCACCGAACCGGGCGCAGTGCGCGATGCGGACCTGGTCCTCTTCTGCGTCAAGTCCACTGACACCGAAAGCACGGCCGATGCGATGAAGCCGCATCTGAAGCCCGATGCCCTGGTGCTCACCCTGCAGAACGGCGTCGACAACGCGGAGCGCCTGCAGGCGCGGCTGTCGCAGGTGGTCGCGCCCACCGTGGTGTACGTGGCCACCGAGATGGCTGGCCCCGGTCACCTCAAGCACCACGGCCGCGGCGAGCTGGTCATTGCGCCGACCGCGGCGAGCGATGACATCGCGAAGACCTTCGCGCAAGCCGGCATTCCGACGCAGGTGTCCGACAACGTGATCGGTGCGCTGTGGATGAAGCTCATCCTGAACTGCGCCTACAACGCGCTCTCGGCCATTGCGCAATTGCCCTACGGCCGCGTCGTGCCAGGCGAGGGGGTGGAGGGCGTGATGCGCGATGTGGTGGAGGAATGCGTTGCGGTCGCGGAGGCTGGTGGCGTCAGGCTGCCGGGCGTTGCGTGGCAGGCTGTCATCGGCCTCGTGCAGACGATGCCGACGCAATATTCGTCCACTGCGCAGGATCTCGCGCGTGGCAAGCGCAGCGAGATCGACCACCTCAACGGCTACGTGATGCGCAAGGGAGAGGCGCTCGGTGTGCGGACTCCGGTCAACCGCACGCTGTTCGCGCTCGTCAAGCTGATCGAAGCGCGGCAAGCCACGGCCGCCTGAGCCGCGGGAGTCAGTCGCCGGAGGCCGGCGGCACGTACCAGCGGGTGGCGATGAGTTCCGGCTCGTCGTGGGCCTGCAAGCGATCCCAGTGGCGGTCTGCGTCTTCGACGAAGAGGTCGCGCGCGATGCCCTGCGCCAGCCGCGTGGCACCGATCGCGAGACCCGGAATGTCGCCCGCCAGTGCGCCGTGGCTCATGGTCGCACCCCAGTTGAAAAGCCGCATGCGCGCCAGTGCCGCGGCCTGCGGGTGCGCCGGATCGGCGCTCCGCAGCTCGAAGCCCGCGCCGAGATAGGGAAAGCGTGCGGGCTCGGGGTGGTGTTCGGCTTCGGTCGCGGAAACATGATTGGCCCAGGTGTCGATCTGCGACGTGTAGGCCGCGATCTCGGGCCGGTCGAGCAGATCGACGTCGAAGCCGGTTCCGAAGATCACCGCGTCGAAGCGCTCCATGCCGCCGTTGGGCAGCGTGACGGTCACGCCGTCCTCGTCGGGCGCGACATCGATCCAGGGTGTGCCGAGTCGCAACTCGAAGGCATCGTGTGCGTCGCAGCGGCGCACGGTCTCCCATGGCGGAGGAACCTGCTCGTCGAAGATGTAGGTGTAGACGCGCCACTTGCGCGGGTCGTCGAGGCCCTCGAAGCCGCGCAGGAAGCCGTGGTTCGATGCGGCCTTGCTCTTGTTGACCTGCGGCAGGTGCGCGCGGCGCGCGAACAACGTGACGTTGGCGGCGCCTGCTTCGAGCGCGCAGGCCGCGTTGTCGAAGGCCGAGGCGCCAGCGCCGAGCACGCCGATGCGGCAACCTTCCCAGCTCGGGAAGTCGATCGCATCGGCGGAATGGAAGACCCGCCCGGCCGCCAGCGGATCGCCGCGCCGCAGCGACGGAAAGTCGGGCCATCGTGGCGCGCCGCTGCCGTCGCGACCCAGCGCGAGCACGAGCTGGCGTGCGCGCACGGCTTCGCGCCGGCCGCCGGCATGCTCGAGCTCGACGTGGATCAGGCGCCCGTCGTCCGACTGCGAGACCGAGCCCAGCGATACACCGTTCTCGACCACTAGCCCGACCGTGTCGCGTACCCACAGCAGGTAGTCGCGCCAGTCCACGCGACCGATCTTGTGCAGCGCCTGCCAGCCGGGAACACCAAGGCCGGACACCACCGCGCCCTCGCCGTGCTGCGCCTCGTACCACGCGCGAAAGCTCAGCGAGGGCACGCCGAGCTCGGGCCCGCCGATGTGCTTGGGGCTGCGCAGCGTCAGCATGCGTGCGTAAGTGCCCCAGGGGCCTTCCTCGCCGCGTGCGGCGCGGTCGATCACGCGGATGTTCGTGACACCTTCGCGGCGCAGCGCGAAGGCGGCGGTCTGGCCGCACATGCCCGCGCCTGCGACCAGCACATCGAGCACTGGCGACTCGGCGGTCGACGATTCGGGCGGCAGAACCCACGCGGGCGGCGGCACGTTGATGCGTTCGAGATCGGCGCGCGCCTGCGCGGTGAGTCGATCGAGCGCCTCGGTGTGGCGCGGACTGGCGATGAATTGCGGCGGCACCGCGGGAAGCGCCTGCCCGGCGGGCGGCGTTGAAACGGGATCTTGAGAAGCCATCGCGTGAAGATAATCCAGATCATGATCGCGCTCGACTGCTACTACAGCCTGTCTTCCCCCTGGGCCTACCTTGGCGGCCCGCAACTCCAGGAAATCGTCCGGCGTCACCATGTGACGCTCACGCTCAAGCCCTACGACTTCCAGGTCGTCGTGCCGCAGACCGGCGGCATTCCGCTCAAGACCCGGCCCGAGGCGCGCCGGACGTACCACGCGCTCGAACTCGAGCGTTGGCGCGAGTACCTGGGCATGCCGCTCACGCTCGAGCCCGCGCACTATCCCAAGGGTGCGCCGAGCGATCCCAACTGGAACAAGTACGCGGGCTGGATGGTCATCGCCGCCCAGTTGCAGGGCCTCGATGCTCAGCCGCTGTCCCATGCGCTGCTTCGCGCCCTGTGGGCGGAAGAGCGCGACACCTCGGACGCCGCCGTGCGTATCGCGGTCGCCGACGAGAACGGCTACGACGGCGCGGCGCTGCAGGCGCTGGAGCAGAAGGCCGAAACGCAGGCCGCCTATCGTGCCTATACCGCCGAAGCCGTGGACAGGGGTGTGTTCGGTTCGCCGATCTTCATCCTCGACGGCGAGCGCTTCTGGGGACAGGACCGGCTCGTGTTCCTCGATCGGGCGCTGGACCGGCTCCGGGCCTCGCGCGGCGCATAGTCGCGGGCGGCAGCAGATAATTCCGCGATGCGAATCCGCTTCACCAAGATGCAGGGCGCCGGCAACGACTTCGTCGTGCTGGACGAAACCCACGGCCCGCTCGGCCTCGGGGCGGCCCAGTACCGCTTCCTGGCCGACCGCCATTTCGGCGTCGGCGCTGACCAGATCCTCTCGGTGCGACCCTCGCCTGCCGAGGGCGTCGACTTCCAGTATGTGATCCACAACGCCGACGGCGGCGAGGTCGAGCAGTGCGGCAACGGCGCGCGCTGCTTCATGCGCTTCGTGCACGAGCACGGCCTCACGCCCAAGCGCACGGTGCGCGTGCAGACGCTCTCCGGCGTCATCGAGCCGCGGATGGGCGCCGATGGCCGCGTGACCGTGGACATGGGCGCCCCGATCTTCGAACCCGCGCGCGTTCCCTTCGACACTGCGGGGCTCACCCCGCTGCATGAGAACGGATGGCACAAGTGGCACCTGGCGCTCGGCACGCATGCCGACAGCGCCATCGTCTCGGTGGCCGTGCTGTCGATGGGCAATCCGCATGCGGTGCAGCTGGTCGACGACGTCGATACCGCGCCGGTGGCGAAGCAGGGCCCGCTGATCGAACACCATCCGCGCTTTCCGCAGCGGGTCAATGCCGGCTTCATGCAGGTGGTTGACCGTTCGCACGTAAGGCTGCGCGTCTTCGAGCGCGGCGCAGGTGAAACGCTGGCCTGCGGCACCGGCGCCTGCGCCGCGGTGGTCGCTGGCATCCGGCTCGGCCTGCTCGAACCGCGCGTGGATGTCGAAACGCGCGGCGGCCTGCTCACCATCGAATGGGCCGGCGACGGCCAGCCCGTGCTGATGACCGGCCCTGCAGTCACCGTGTTCGAAGGCGACATCGAAGTCCCGGACCTGCCATGAAGAATTTCAACCAAGACGTCATGAACCCGATCACCGAAGACGACATCGCCAACTACCTGTCGAACACCCCCGATTTCTTCGAGCGCCACGCGCAGTTGCTCGGACAGGTGCAGCTCACCAGCCCGCACGGCAACCGCGCAGTGAGCTTGCAGGAACGCCAGGCGGAGATGCTTCGCGAGAAGATCAAGGCGCTCGAGCACCGCATCATGGACATGGTCCGCCACGGTACCGAGAACGGCGTGACCGCCGACCGGCTCCAGCGCTGGACCCGCGCGCTGCTCACCACGCGCGATCCGCGCCGGCTGCCGACGGAGATCGCGGCGCAATTGCAGGATCTCTTCCTGGTGCCGCAGGCCGCCATCAAGGTCTGGGACTGCGACAGCGCCTACGCGAACGAGGCTTACACGCAATCGGTGAGCGACGACGTGAAGACGCTCGTGACCTCGCTGACTGCGCCGTACTGCGGTCTGAATTCCGGTTTCGAGGCCGCCAACTGGCTGGCTGAACCGCAAGCCGCGGTTTCGATCGCGCTGATTCCGCTGCGCGAATCGTCAGAGACGCCGGCGTTCGGCCTGCTGGTGCTCGCTTCTCCTGATGCGCAGCGCTACAACGCCGAGATGGGCACCGACTTCCTGGAGCGTATTGCCGAGCTTGCCTCGAGCGCGCTCTCGCGGCTTCGGTCTTGAGTCCTGCGCTCCGGCGCGGCCTGTGGGGCGCGCTGCTGGTCTTCCTGCTCGGGTATCTCGCGATCTCCTTCATGGTGTGGCGCCATGCGAGCGCCGCACTCGCCCATCCGCCGCAACGCGCAGCGGATGTGGCCCTGGTGCTCGGCAACCGGGCCTATCGCGACGGCAAACCGAATCCCTGTCTGACCGGCCGCGTTGACGCCGGCATTGCCCTTTCGAAGGCGGGGCTGGTGCAGAAGCTGGTCTTCAGCGGCGGCAAGGACTGGGAGGACGGACGCATCGAAGCCGAGGTGATGGAGCGGCATGCGCGCGCGGCCGGATACGCCGGCCCGCTGCTGCTGGAGCCGCGCTCGCAGACCACGCTGGAGAACCTCTCCATGTCAGGGCCCCTGATGCAGGCGGCGGGCGTGCGCAGCGTGATCGTCGTGACCGAGCCCTATCACCTGTGGCGTGCGGAGCGGCTGGTCCGTGGCTCCGGTTTCGACCGGATGTTCGACGTGCAATACGCCGCCGCGCCGACCTCCTGCTGGGAGCGCTGGGGCATGGTGTTCAAGGGTGCATTGCGCGAGCCCTTTGCGATCGTCAAGAATTCGGTGCACTACTAGCGCGGAGATGTCCCTGTTGATCGAGCGATACCTCGAATACGTGCGCGTGGAGCGCCGGCTCGCTGCGCGCACGGTGGATCTCTACGGCATCCACCTGAAGACGCTCGCCGAGAAGGCAGAGGCGGCTGGGGTCGCGCTCGACGAGGTCCAGACCGCGCATGTGCGGCGCTGGATGGCCCAACTCCACAGCGCCGGGCGCGAGTCGCGCGGTATCGCGCTGGTGCTGTCGTGCTGGCGCAGTTTCTATCGGTGGCTTGGCAACGAAGGGCTAGTGAGCGCGAATCCGGTGCAGGACGTCCATGCGCCGAAGGCGGATCGGCCCCTGCCCAAGGCACTCGCAGTCGATGACGCGGTGCAGCTCGCGGACCTCCATGACACCGAAGCCGATCCGTGGACGGAAGCGCGCGATCGCGCCATCGTCGAGATGCTCTACGGTTGCGGCCTGCGGGTCAGCGAGTTGACGGGGCTCGACGTTCGGCCCAGCCCCACGGCGCGCGGTTGGGTCGACCTCGAATCTGCGGAAGCCAACGTGCTCGGCAAGGGCAGCAAGCGCCGCATCGTGCCTGTCGGCAGCAAGGCGGCCGAGGCCCTGCGAACCTGGCTCGCAACGCGGGACGACTGTCCGGCCATCGAGGCGGCGCGATTGCGGGACCCGGGCAACGCGGCGGCGCTCTTCATCGGCCGCAACGGACTGCGCTTCTCGGCGCAATCGGTGTGGAAACAGTTGCGCCAGCGCAGCCTGAAAGCCGGCCTCGCGGTGCCTGTGCATCCGCACATGCTCCGGCATTCGTTCGCGAGCCATGTGCTGCAGTCGAGCAGCGATCTGCGGGCGGTACAGGAACTCCTCGGGCACGCGAACATTTCCACCACGCAGGTCTACACGCGGCTGGATTTCCAGCATCTCGCGCGGGCCTATGACGCAGCCCACCCCCGGGCGCACGCTCGCGACGAGCACAAGCCATCGGCGGGCGAAAGAAAGATCAAGAGCAGCAAACCATGAAAGTCCTCCGTCTCCGGCCCGGCAAGGAGCGCTCGCTGCAGCGGCGCCATCCGTGGGTTTTCGAATCGGCCATCGCCAAGGGCGGCGGCGATCCGGGCGAGACCGTGCGCATCGAATCCGGCGACGGCAAGTTCCTCGCCTGGGCGGCGTTCAGCCCGAATTCCAAGATCCGCGCGCGGGCCTGGAGCTTCGACGAGAAGCAGCGCATCGATGCCGGGTTCTTCGCGGCTCGGGTGGCGAGCGCAGTCGAGGCACGGGGCCTGTTCGACCTGCAAAGCGACGGTGTGCGGCTGATTCACGGCGAAGCCGACAGCCTGCCCGGCCTGATCGTCGACCGCTACGGCGACACGCTGGTCGCGCAGTTTCTATCGGCCGGCGTCGAGCGCTGGAAGGGCATCCTGGCGGATGCGCTGCTGGCCGCCACCGGTCTGCAGAAGCTCTACGAGCGTTCCGACGCCAGCGGGCGCGAGCGGGAAGGACTGCCGCCGGTCACCGGCTGGCTGCGCGGCAGCGGCGAGACCGAGCTGACGATCCGCGAGCACGAATGGCGCCTGAGCCTTGATGTCGCCACCGGCCACAAGACCGGCTTCTACCTGGACCAGCGCGACAGCCGCAAGCGCTTTGCCGAACTGGCGGCGCAGCGCCGGTTCCGGCGCGTGCTCAACTGCTTCTGCTACACGGGCGGGTTCACGGTTGCCGCGATGGCGGGGCTGAAGTCGGCAGGCGCGACCTCCGGGGCCGAGCTCATTTCCATCGATTCGTCGTTGCCTGCGCTGGAGCGTGCGCGCGCGCATCTGGCGCTCAACGGTTTCGAGGATGCACAGGCAGATTTTCTCGACGCCGACGTCAATGCCTCGCTGCGCCGCTTCGTCGACGAAGGCCGGACCTTCGACGCCATCGTGCTCGACCCCCCGAAGTTCGCGCCGACCGTCGCACATGCCGAACGCGCCGCGCGTGCGTACAAAGACCTCAACCGGCAGGCCTTCAAGCTGCTGGCGCCGGGCGGGCATCTGCTGACCTTCTCGTGCTCCGGCGGCATCGGGGCCGACCTGTTCCACAAGATCGTGGCCTCGGCCGGTATCGAAGCCGGCGTGGATGGCTACATCACCGAGCGCCTCGGCGCCGCCCCCGACCACCCCATGACCATCGAGTTCCCCGAAGGGGAGTACTTGAAAGGCCTGGTCGTGGTGCGCAAATAGCGTTTGACCTTGGCGGAGCGCGGCCCGGCGGCCGTCGCTAAACTTTCCGCCTTTTCTCGATTCGCCCGTTTCCTGATCTCCGGAGCATCTTTATGGCCCTCATTCCCGCCACCATCCTCACCGGCTTTCTTGGCTCCGGCAAAACCACGCTGCTCAAGCGCATCCTGACCGAGGCGCACGGCGAGAAGATCGCCGTCATCGAGAACGAGTTCGGCGAAGAGAACATCGACAACGACATCCTGGTGACCGAATCCAAGGAGCAGATCGTCCAGATGAGCAACGGTTGCATCTGTTGCACCATCCGCGAGGACCTGCGGGAAGCTCTGCAATTGCTTGCGGCCAAGAAGCGCAAGGGGTTGCTCGACTTCGATCGCGTAGTGATCGAAACCACTGGTCTGGCCGACCCGGGTCCGGTCGCGCAGACCTTCTTCATGGATGACGAGATCGCCGAGAGCTATCTGCTTGATTCGATCCTGACGCTGGTGGACGCCAAGCACGCGCCCCAGCAACTCAACGATCGCCAGGAAGCACGCCGGCAGGTGGGTTTCGCCGACCAGATTTTCATCAGCAAGACCGACCTGGTCGCCGCTGACGAGACCGACGCGTTGATCCACCGCCTCAAGCACATGAACCCGCGCGCGCCGCAGCAGAAGGTGCACTTCGGCGACGTGCCGCTCAAGGATGTGTTCGACCTGCGGGGCTTCAACCTCAACGCCAAGCTGGATATCGATCCGGACTTCCTGAAGGAAGAGGACGAGCATGACCATGACCACGAGCATGGCGAGCACTGCGACCATCCCTCGCACAAGCATGAGGGTCACGGCCACCACCATCACCACGACGACGACGTGAAGAGCTTCGTCTATCGCGCGGACCGGCCGTTCGATCCGGCAAGGCTCGAGGACTTCCTTGGCGCGGTCGTCAACATCTACGGTCCGCGGATGCTGCGCTACAAGGGCGTGCTGCACATGCAGGGCACCGAGCGCAAGGTGATCTTCCAGGGTGTGCACCAGCTCATGGGCAGCGATCTCGGTCCCGCCTGGGGTCCTGACGAAAAGCGCAACAGCCGGATGGTCTTCATCGGAATCGACCTGCCGCGGGAGATCCTGGAGCAGGGCCTGGACCAGTGTCTGGTCTGAGGCCGGCGCCGGGCCGCCCGGAGCGTTGAGGCTGATCCCACCGACCGGCTCCACTTCTCTATACAATCGCGCGCCTGTTACGGGAGCCACCCCGCCCGTCTTTTAGGGTGGTGTGTGACTTCCGGCACAAGACTGCGTGCGTTTTTGGGTCGTTTTCAGGGGTATAACCCTTGGGTTCGCCGTAGGCGAGCACCCGTGAAATCCACGGGGGAGACATCCATTGAATGTGCGTTTCGAGTTCGTCGAAGGAGCCAGTCACTGTGAAGAAACCTGTCGCCAACGCCAAGCCAGCGTCGAAGCCGGCCGTCAAGAAGACGGCGGTTGCCAAGCAGGCTGTGCCCGCGGCGAAGAAGGTTTCAGTTGCAAAGCACGCCCAGCCCGCCGCCGCACCAACGGCCTCCGCCACAAGCAAGGTCAAGGCGGCGACTGCCGGCGCCTCGTCCTCCAAACCGGCCGGTCTCCACCCCGCGCCATCAGCACCACCGACTCCCATGAAAAAAACGGCTGCTGCCTCCGAATCCTCTACCGCCACGGTGACTCCTGCCGGAGCCGCCGCCTCTGTGCCCGCCCGCAGCGCGCGCCCGTCCTCCCGGCTGTCGCAGGTGACCGTGCCCTCCATGCCGCAGGCGGTCGCGTCGACCGCCGCCAAATCCAGCTTCGTGCAGACCACGTCCAACCCGCTGGTCCCGCCGCCGCCGGTCGCGATCAAGAAGGACCCCAAGCTCGCGAACAACTGGAAGGCCAAGTCCGCCGAGGAGCTGACCGATGCCGAAGTCATCGCGATGCCGGACTCCGAATACATGAACGACAAGCAGATGGCGTTCTTCCGCCTGAAGCTGCAAGAACTCAAGCGCGGCATCCTCGAGAACGCCGGCGAGACGACCGAGCACCTGCGTGAAGACACCGTGGTCGTGCCCGATCCGGCGGACCGCGCAACGATCGAGGAAGAGCACGCGCTCGAACTGCGCACTCGCGACCGCGAGCGCAAGCTCCTCAAGAAGATCGAGCAGTCGATCCAGCGCATCGACGCCGGCGACTACGGCTACTGCGACGAAACCGGCGAACCTATCGGCGTCGGCCGTCTTCTCGCCCGTCCGACCGCGACGTTGTCGCTCGAGGCGCAGCAGCGCCGCGAGCTGAAGCAGAAGATGTTCGGGGACTGATCCCGCGGGAGCCGGACGGAGACAAAGCGCATGGGCAAGGAAGAAACCGGCCGTCTGCTATCGAAGGTCGCGAAGTTTGTTCGCAATCCGCTGAAGGACTGGTCGGAGCTCGATGCCGATGATTCGGCATCGCTCGAGAACGGCTACAGCCGTGAAATGCTCAAGGAGATGATCGAGCGGCGACAGCGCAACGATTTCGTGCGCCGCCGCGAATTCGACATGCTCCGCAAGCTGCGGCAGCGCGAGGCCGCGGGCGGCCGCGACGCGGCAGCCACGCCGTCTTCCTTCAATGTCAGCAGCACTTCGGGCAAGTCCGAAGGCAGGGCGCTCACGCTCAAGAAGATCGACGAGATCGAAGAGCAGATGTCGCAGCAATGGTGGAAGGCGCGTAACGCCCAGTCGGAGGAAAAATCCGAAGGGGTGACCGGCGAGCCGACGGCCGTGCAGCATTCGCGCGCCTACGCCGACACCGTGCCCGGCGTGCCCCAACCCGGCGCTGGTGCACAGCAGGCCCAGGCTCCGGCCGATGTGCCTACGCAGGACGGCAGCATCGAGGAGGCATCCATCCGCTTTGCCCACGGCGACGACGACGGCGCCGAGGCGATCCTTCTCCAGGCGCTGGCGCCCGACAGTCCCACAGGCGATCACGACGATACGTGGCGCACGCTGCTCGACTTCTATCGCGCCACCGGCGACGCCGAGAAATTCGTCGCCACCAGTACCCGATACGCACAGCGCATGAAGCGCACCCCGCCCGACTGGATCTCGTTCCGTGCGCTTGCGAATTCCGTACGCGCCGCGGTGCCGGTTCAGCCGGCACCGGATGCGCCCCAACCGGGCGGCGCGGACTGGTCCAGCCCGCCGCGCCTCACGCGCGAAGCGCTGATCGGCCTGACGCGCGCACTCGGTGCGGCCGGCCCGTCGTGGAAGCTCAACTGGAGCGCGCTCGACACCATCGAAGCTGACGCTGCCGGTCCGCTGCGTGCCCTGTTCAATCATTGGGCGGACTCGACGGTCCAGCTGCGCTTTGCCGGTGCGGACCAGCTTCTCCTGGTCCTGGCCGAAGCAACGCCCGCCAATGAGCGCAGCGTCGATGCGGTCTGGTGGCAACTTCACATGGCCGCCTTGCGCGTGATGCACCGCGCCGACGAGTTCGAGCTGCTCGCGCTCAACTACTGCATTACCTACGAGGTGTCGCCGCCGCCCTGGGAGGATCCCAAGGGCGACTACGCCTGGCTCGATCTCCCGAAGGCCGCAAAGCCGGCGCACAGCGGCTTCACGCTCGCGTCGGATCGCGCATCCGGTCCGGCACCATTGGCTGCAGGCGTGACGCTGAGCGGCGAGCTCGCCGGCGAGTCCGCTTCCACTTGGCAGCGGCTCGATGGCGAACTCGGCGAAGCCACTGCGCCGAGCATTTCCTGCGCAGCCCTCGTTCGCATGGACTTCACCGCCGCCGGCACGTTGCTCAATTGGGTGACGGCGCGCCACGCACGCGGCCAGAGCATCCAGTTCACCGACGTGCATCGCCTCATCGCGGCGTTTTTTGGCGTCGTCGGCATCGCGGATCACGCGAGCGTCAAGACGCGAGGCTGAGTCCGTAGGTGGGTGCCCACCCGCAGGGCGGCAGGGGCGGGGGCGACCAAAGATAATGTCGCATGGAACAATTTCACGGAACCACGATTGTCAGCGTCCGTCGCAAGACCGCTGGCGGCGATCAGGTGGCTATCGGCGGTGACGGTCAAGTCACCCTCGGCAACATCGTCATCAAGGGCAGCGCGCGCAAGGTTCGCCGGCTCTATCACGGCAAGGTGCTCGCCGGATTCGCCGGCGCGACCGCTGACGCATTCACCCTCTTCGAGCGCTTCGAGGCCAAGCTGGAGAAGCACCAGGGTCATTTGGCCCGCGCCGCCATCGAGCTCACCAAGGATTGGCGCACCGACCGCGTCCTGCGGCGGCTCGAAGCGATGCTGGCGGTGGCTGATGCGACCACTTCGCTGATCATCACCGGCAACGGCGACGTGCTGGAGCCCGAGAACGGGATCATCGCCATCGGCTCCGGCGGCGCCTACGCGCAGGCGGCCGCCAAGGCGCTGCTCGACAGCACCGAACTGACGGCAGAGCAGATCGTCCGCAAGTCGCTCGAGATTGCAGGCGAGCTCTGCATCTACACCAACATGCACCACACCATCGAGAGCCTGTGAGACCTCACATGTCCATGACGCCCCAGGAAATCGTCTCCGAACTCGACAACCACATCGTCGGCCAGCCCGAAGCCAAGCGCGCCGTGGCTGTCGCCCTGCGCAACCGCTGGCGCCGCCAGCAGGTCGAGGAAAAGCTCCGCGCTGAGATCACTCCCAAGAACATCCTCATGATCGGCCCGACGGGCGTCGGCAAGACCGAGATCGCGCGTCGCCTCGCCCGCCTGGCCGATGCGCCATTCATCAAGGTCGAGGCGACCAAGTTCACCGAGGTTGGCTATGTCGGCAAGGACGTTGATTCGATCGTCCGAGACCTCGCCGAAATCGCAGTCAAGCAGACGCGCGAGACCGAAAGCGCGAAGGTGCGCATGCGTGCCGAGGACGGCGCGGAAGAGCGCATCCTCGACGTGCTCCTGCCACCGGCTCGCCTGCCGGACGGCACCAGTACCTCCGACACCGGCAACGCCACCCGGCAAGCCTTCCGTAAGAAACTGCGCCAGCACGAACTGGACGACAAGGAAATCGAGATCGAACTCGCCGACACCAAGATGCCGCTTGAGATCATGGGTCCGGCCGGCATGGAGGAGATGACCGAGCAGCTTCGCGGCATGTTCGGCCAACTCGGCGGTGGCAAGCGCAAGACACGCAAGCTCAAGATCTCCGAGGCGATGCGCCTCCTGATCGAGGAGGAAGCGGCCAAGCTGGTCAACGAGGACGAGATCCGCAGCCAGGCCATCCACAACGCCGAGCAGAACGGCATCGTCTTCATCGACGAGATCGACAAGGTCGCGGCGCGGTCCGAAGGGCAGGGCGCCGACGTGTCGCGGCAAGGCGTGCAGCGCGATTTGCTGCCGCTGGTCGAAGGCACCACCGTGAGCACCAAGTACGGCGTGGTGCGCACCGATCACATCCTCTTCATCGCGAGCGGTGCTTTCCATCTCAGTAAGCCGAGCGACCTGATCCCCGAGCTGCAGGGCCGTTTCCCGATCCGGGTCGAGCTGCAATCGCTTTCGGTGTCCGATTTTGAAAGCATCCTGACGCAGACGCAGGCGTCGCTCGTCAAGCAGTACCAGGCGCTGCTGGCGACCGAGGGTGTCACGCTCGAGTTCACGCCCGACGGCATCACGCGTCTCGCGAGCATCGCGTACGACGTGAACGAACGCACCGAGAACATCGGCGCGCGTCGCCTGTCGACCGTCATGGAGCGCCTGCTCGACGAAGTGAGCTTCGACGCCACCCGCCTGGGTGGCCAATCGGTGCGTATCGATGCCGCGTATGTGGACGCGCGGCTTTCGGCACTAAGTCACGACGAAGATCTCTCTCGATTCATTCTCTGATTCCGGGCTGTGTAACGAAGGCTTCACGCAACACATTCATTGCGTGTGCTAAGTACTTCATTTGCAACGGAATTCGGTTTTTGGCGGTTGCAAAAACACCGCTAAGTCGTTGATTCCATTACAAAAAATTCCAGCGACCTCCCGTTGCGCTGTAGACGTTTCCTGCTACAGTGCAAAAAAGTGCAGTTAAGTGGGAAAAAGTGTCGAGAACTGCCGCAGATAAGGCTGTGGCAGCTCTCCCCAACGGGGTTTTCAGGTCGTGTTTCAAGGCGCTTCATCGCTCAGTCTCGATGCCAAGGGGCGGCTCTCAGTGCCGACCCGGCACCGTGACGTCCTGAGCGCGACCGCCGGCGGCCAACTCACGATCACCAAGCACCCCCACGGCTGCCTCATGGTGTTTCCCCGCCCCGAGTGGGAGAAATTTCGTGAGCGCATCGCCGCGCTGCCCATGTCGGCGCAATGGTGGAAGCGCGTCTTTCTCGGCAATGCAATGGACGTCGAGATGGACGGCACCGGTCGCGTGCTCGTGTCGCCCGAATTGCGCGAAGCCGCCGGCATCAGCCGCGATGCCCTGCTCCTCGGCATGGGCAACCACTTCGAGCTCTGGGACAAGGCGACCTACGATGCCAAGGAGGCCGAGGCCACCCAAGGCCAGATGCCGGACGTATTCCAGGACTTTTCGTTCTGAGGCGCGAAGTGGACGAGGCATGGACTCACACAACCGTCATGTTGAAGGAAGCGGTGGATGCCCTCTTCCTCGACGGAGCGGACGCGCCTGCGCCTGTGGGCACCTACGTGGATGCCACCTTCGGCCGCGGCGGCCACAGCCGCGCGATCCTTTCGAGGTTGCGGCCGGAGGGCCGCCTCATCGCGTTCGACAAGGACGCGGAAGCGGTGGCCGAAGCAGCGCGCATCCAGGATGCGCGTTTTTCCATCCGTCACCAGGGATTCAAGGACTTGGGAGAGCTGCCGCCGGCCAGTGTGTCAGGCGTGCTGCTGGATCTCGGAATCAGCTCTCCCCAGATCGACAACCCCGCTCGGGGTTTTTCTTTTCGTTTCGACGGCCCGCTCGACATGCGCATGGACACCACGCGCGGCGAGAGCGTGGCCGAATGGCTGGCAACAGCCGACCAGCAGCAGATTGCGGAGGTGATTCGTGACTATGGCGAAGAACGGTTTGCTGTTCAGATTGCAAAGGCGATTGTTGCTCGCCGACAAGAACGGAGCCCAATTTCAACCACCACCGAGCTGGCCCAGCTCGTGGCTGGCGCGGTCAAAACCCGCGAGCCGGGCCAGAACCCTGCAACGCGCACATTTCAGGCTCTTCGGATTTTCATCAACGCCGAGCTTGAAGAGCTGCAACAGGCGCTAGAGGCGAGCCTCGTCGTGCTCAAGCCCCAGGGTCGGCTCGCGGTGATCAGCTTCCATTCGCTGGAAGACCGCATCGTGAAGCAGTTCATCGCCAAGCATTCGCGCGAGGTCTATGACCGCCGCGCGCCTTTTGCTGCGCCGAAGGCGATGAAGCTGCGCTCCCTGGGCCGCGTGAAGCCGTCGCAAGCCGAAGTGGATGGCAATCCTCGCGCTCGCAGCGCGATCCTCCGCGTCGCCGAGCGCGCCGCGGACGGGAGCTGAGCCATGGCCCGCCTGAACCTGGTCCTCCTGATCGCCGTTCTGTGCTCGGCGATGTACCTCGTGCACACCCAGTACATGTCGCGCCAGCTCTTCACCGAGCTGCACCGGGTGGAGCTCGAAACGCGGCGCCTCGAACTCGATCAGGATCGCCTGCAGGTCGAAAAGCGGGCTCAGGCCACACCCCTGCGCATCGAGAAGCTCGCAAAGGAGCAGCTCAAGA
Source organism: Variovorax sp. (assembly GCA_017744935.1). GTDB lineage: Bacteria > Pseudomonadota > Gammaproteobacteria > Burkholderiales > Burkholderiaceae_C > Variovorax. The sequence continues at coordinate 28,336 of JAGIAI010000031.1, read as the reverse complement.
TGCGGACGACCACGCCCGCGATCACGCAGTACGTGCGCCAGGACGGCACCGTGATCCCGGCCGTCGCTGCGCCCGCGCCCGCGCCGTCGACCACGACGCCTGCCCCGCGTCCCGGTGCCTCGCGAGGAGCTCACTGAGATGGCCCGCCAAAGCGTCCAGTACACGACTAGCCCCCTGCTCGCGAGCAAGACCCCGGTCTGGCGCAGCAAGTTCATCGTCGCGGGCATTGCGCTCGGCTTCATCGTGCTCGCCGCGCGCGCTGCCTACGTGCAGGTGATCGACAACGCCTTCTTCCAGCGCCAGGGCGAGGTGCGCTTCACTCGCACGCTCGAACTGCCGGCAAATCGCGGCCGGATCCTCGACCGCAACGGGTTGCTGCTCGCTCAGAGCGTGGTCGCCCCGAGCATCTGGGCCATCCCGGAGGACATCGAGCGCGACGACCCCGAGGTCAAGGCCAAGCTGCGGCAGGTCGCCAAGCTGCTCGGCATGCCGCAGAAGGACTTCGACAAGAAGCTCGAGGATGAGGACAAGACCTTCGTCTGGGTCAAGCGTCAGGTCGACGAGCCGATCGCGAAGGAAATCGCGGCGCTCAACATCAAGGGCATCTACCAGCGCAAGGAATACAAGCGCCAGTACCCCGAAGGCGAATCCGCGGCGCACGTGGTGGGCTTCACCAACGTCGAGGACAACGGCCAGGAAGGCATCGAGCTTGCCTTCAACAAGGAGCTGGCCGGCAAGCCCGGCTCGCGTCGCGTCATCAAGGATCGCCTCGGCCGCGTGGTCGAGGGCGTGGGCGAGCAGGTGCCGCCAGTCGAAGGCAAGGACATCCAGCTCAGCATCGACAGCAAGGTGCAGTTCTTCGCCTACCAGAAGCTGCGCGACGCGGTGACCTTCCACAAGGCCAAGGCTGGCAGCGTGGTGGTGCTCGACTCGATCACCGGCGAGGTGCTCGCGCTGGCCAACTACCCGAGCTACGTGCCCGACAAGCGGCAGAACCTCACCGGCGAGCAGCTGCGCAACCGCGCGCTGACCGACGTCTTCGAGCCCGGCTCGACGATGAAACCGATCACCGTCGCCACTGCGCTCGAGGCGGGGCGCATCAAGCCGCAGACCCTCATCGAAACCTCGCCGGGGCGCTACAGTCTCGGCGGCTTCACGATCAGCGATACCCACAACTACGGCTCGCTCACGGTCGAAGGCGTGATCCAGAAGTCGAGCAACATCGGCGCGCTGAAGATCTCGCAGAAGATGACGCCCCACGAGATGTGGGACAGCTACACCGCGCTCGGTTATGGCCAGAAGCCGCAGATCCAGTTCCCCGGCGCGGTCACCGGCCGCCTGCGCCCGTGGAAGTCGTGGAAGCCGGTCGAGCAGGCCACGATGGCATACGGTTACGGCCTGTCGGCGTCGCTGTTCCAGATGGCGCATTCGTACACCGCCTTCGCACACGACGGCGACGTGATTCCGGCGACCATCCTCAAGAGCCCGGATTCGGCTGTCGGCGTGAAGGTGTTCTCGCCGCAAACCGCCGCGTCGGTGCGCAAGATGCTGCAGATGGCGGCCGGCCCCGGCGGCACCGGCCCGCTGGCGCAGACTATCGGCTACTCGGTCGGCGGCAAGTCCGGCACGGCACACAAGCAGGTTGGCAAGGGTTACGCGAGCAAGCAGTACCGCTCGTGGTTCACCGGCCTGGCCCCGATCGAGAAGCCGCGGATCATCGTGGCGGTCATGATCGACGAGCCGAGCAACGGCCAGTATTTCGGCGGCATCGTGGCCGCCCCGGTCTTCAGCGAAGTGGTTCAGCAGACGCTGCGCATGATGAACGTGGCGCCCGACCTCGCGGTCAAACCCCTGGTGATCACCAAGGGTGTGGAAGAGAGTTTCTGATGGCGACGACGATGCTTCGCACTCCGGAAGAAGCCGCGCGCTGGCTGCGGACGCGCGTGCACGGGGCGTTGCACGCGGACAGCCGATCGGTCGGTGCCGGCGACGGCTTCATCGCGTGGCCCGGCGCGGCCACCGATGGCCGGCGCTTCGTGAAGGCCGCGCTGGCACAGGGCGCGGTCGCCTGCCTGGTCGAGGCCGAAGGCAGCGAGGCCTTCGGATTCGAAGGCGATGCGATTGCGATCTATGCGGGGCTCAAGGCCGCAACGGGGCCGATTGCGGCCGCTTACTACGAGAACCCGTCCGAACAGCTCGACGTGGTCGCTGTCACGGGCACCAACGGCAAGACCTCCACCGCCTGGTGGCTTGCGCAGGCGTTGTCTCGCGCCGGGCGTCCACCCTGCGCCGTTGTCGGCACGCTGGGTGTCGGCGTTCCGCCCGAGCTCACCTACACCGGCCTGACAACGCCCGATCCAGTGCTGCTTCAGCGCGAGCTGCGTGGGTTTGCCGACCGTGGTTTCGGCGCGTGTGCGATCGAGGCATCGAGTATCGGCATCGTTGAGCGCCGTCTCGACGGCACGCGGATCGCGGTCGCGGTGTTCACCAATTTCACGCAGGACCATCTGGACTACCACGGCAGCATGGACGCCTACTGGCAGGCCAAGGCCGAGCTGTTCCGCTGGCCCGGGTTGCGTGCGGCAGTGGTCAACATCGACGACGTGCACGGCGCCGCATTGGTCGGCAACCTGATCGAAACCGGTGTCGGCGCACTCGACGTCTGGACCGTGTCGGCCAGCGGTGCGCCTGCACGACTCGTGGCCGTGGACATCGGCTATGACACGGAAGGCCTCGGCTTCACCGTTGTGGAGCCGGGCGTGCAGCCGGTGCGGCTTTCGACGCAGCTGATCGGCCAGTACAACGTCTCGAACCTGCTCGGCGTGATCGGCGCACTGCGCGCGGTCGGGCTCTCGCTCGAAGAAGCCGTGGCCGCATGCACCGCGCTCGACAGCGTCCCCGGGCGCATGGAACGGCTGAGCGTGCCGGGTCATCCGCTTGCGGTGGTCGACTATGCGCACACGCCCGATGCGCTCGACAAGGCCCTCGCGGGGCTGCATCCGCTGGTCCACCAGCGCGGCGGCAAGTTGTGGTGCGTGTTCGGCTGCGGCGGGGACCGCGATTCCGCCAAGCGTCCGATGATGGCCGCCGTCGCCGAAAAGCAGGCCGACCGTGTCGTCGTCACCAGCGACAACCCGCGCAGCGAGAAGCCTGCCGCGATCATCAGCCAGATCCTGCTGGGGCTGGCGAGCCCCGAGGCCGCGCAGGTCGAGCCCGACCGTGCAAAGGCCATTGCCGAGACGCTGGCGCAGGCCCGTCCGGAAGACGTGGTGCTGATCGCAGGCAAGGGCCATGAGGCGTGGCAGGAAATCGCCGGAGAGCGCATCGCGTTCTCCGACCGCGCACACGCCATCGATGCACTCACCCTCAGGAGCGGCGCATGACCGATGCCAATGCCCTGACGCCCATGATGACGCTCGCACAGGCGCACGCCTGGGTGCCGGGTTCACGTCTTGTGGGCGATCCCGCGACGCCGATCCTGCGCGTCCACACCGACACGCGCACGCTTGCCGCCGGCGATCTGTTCGTCGCGCTCAAAGGTGAACGCTTTGATGCAAACCAGTTCCTCGCCGACGCGAAGGCGCACGGCGCTGTCGCGGCCATCGCGCACGGCGGGCTCGAGGCCGCGGGTCTTTCCGGGCTCGAAGTGCCGGACACGCTCGTCGCGCTCGGCGCGCTGGCGGCCGGCTGGCGCAGCCAGTTCGACCTGCCGCTGATCGCGGTCACGGGCAGCAACGGCAAGACGACGGTGACGCAGATGATCGCCTCGATCCTGCGTGTCGCCAGTGGCGAAGGCGCTCTCGCGACCGCTGGCAATTTCAACAACGAGATCGGCGTGCCGCTGACCCTGCTGCGGCTTCAGGCACGGCACCAGCGTGCGGTGGTCGAGCTCGGCATGAACCATCCGGGCGAGATCGCACGGCTTGGCGCGATCTCGAAGCCCACCATCGCACTGGTCAACAACGCGCAGCGCGAGCATCAGGAATTCATGGCCACGGTGGAGGCGGTCGCGCGCGAAAACGCTTCCGTCTTCGCTTCGCTGCCCGATGGCGGCACGGCGGTGTTCCCCTATGGCGACGAGTTCACGCCGCTCTGGCAGGCCATTGCGCGCGAAGGCGCGGTGCGGCGCACGCTGACTTTCGGCGTGCATCCCGACGCCGATATCGCCCTCGTGTCGGCCGAGTGGCAGCGCGGCGCCTGGCAGTTCGAAGCGCGCACGCCGGTGGGCGACGTGCGCTGCGCGCTGCGCATCGCGGGCCGCCACAACGTGGTCAATGCGCTTGCCGCCATCGCATGCTCGTTGGCCAGCGGCGTTTCGCCTGAAAAGATCGGCGAAGGCCTGGCGGCGTTCGAACCGGTCAAGGGTCGCTCCAAGGCTGCCGAAGTCCAGCTGGCCGATGGCCGCACGATCACACTCATCGACGACACCTACAACGCCAACCCCGATTCGATGCGCGCCGCGATCGACGTGCTCGCGAGCCTGCCCGGTCCGCGCGTGCTGGTCATCGGCGACATGGGCGAGGTCGGCGACCAGGGTCCTCAATTTCATTCCGAAGTCGGCGCCTGGGCGCGCGAGCGCGGCATCGAGACCGTGTTCGCGCTCGGCAACGAGAGCGTACACAGCGTCTCGGCCTACGGCGCTCACGCCAACGGCGAGGCCCGGCATTTCGGAGACATCGATTCGCTCAACGCTGCCGTGCTCGCGCAATTGCCGGGCGCTGCGAGCGTGCTGGTGAAGGGTTCGCGCTTCATGAAGATGGAGCGCGTGGTGCAGGCTGTCATCGCCTCGGCGCCACAACAACAAGACAGGGAGGCCGGTCATGCTGCATGAACCGCGCGCGTTCACATCATGCTGATGACACTCGCCCAATGGCTGCAGGCGACCTCGCCGGAATTCGGTTTCCTGCGCGTGTTCCAGTACCTCACCTTTCGCGCCATGATGGCCGCGCTGACCGCGCTGCTGCTTGGCCTTGCCGCGGGACCGTACGTCATCCGTCGCCTCACCGCGCTCAAGATCGGCCAGCCGGTGCGCGGCTATGCAATGGAGACGCACCTCACCAAGAGCGGCACCCCCACCATGGGCGGTGTGCTCGTGCTGTTCTCGATCGCGCTTGCAACGCTGCTTTGGTTCGATCTCTCGAATCGCTTCGTGTGGATCGTGCTCTGGGTCACGCTCGGCTTTGGCGCGATCGGCTGGGTCGATGACTGGCGCAAGGTGGTCAACAAGGACCCGGAAGGCATGCGCTCGCGCGAGAAGTACTTCTGGCAGTCGGTGGTGGGGCTGGTTGCGGGCTTCTATCTGCTCTTCAGTATTTCGGAGAGCTCCAACTGGCGCGTCCTCGAATTGTTTTTCTCGTGGGTTCGCTCGGGCTTCGACCTCGACTTTCCGCCGAAGATCAACCTGCTGGTGCCCTTCTTCAAGGAAGTGAGCTATCCGCTCGGCGGCATCGGCTTCGTGATCCTGACCTACCTCGTGATCGTCGGCGCTAGCAACGCAGTGAACCTCACCGACGGCCTCGACGGGCTGGCGATCATGCCGGTGGTGATGGTCGGGTCGGCGCTGGGCGTGTTCGCCTACGTCACCGGCAGCGCGGTGTATTCGCGCTACCTGCTGTTCCCGCACATTCCCGGCTCGGGCGAACTGCTGGTGTTCTGCTCGGCCATGGCGGGCGCGGGGCTCGCGTTCCTGTGGTTCAACACGCATCCGGCTCAGGTGTTCATGGGCGACGTGGGCGCGCTTGCGCTTGGTGGCGCGCTCGGCACCATCGCCGTGATCGTGCGGCAGGAGATCGTGTTCTTCGTGATGGGCGGCATCTTCGTGGTCGAGGCGATCTCGGTGATGGCGCAGGTCACCTACTTCAAGTACACGAAGAAGCGCTTCGGCGAAGGGCGGCGCGTGCTCAAGATGGCGCCGCTGCATCACCACTTCGAGAAGAGCGGCTGGCGCGAGACGCAGGTCGTGGTGCGCTTCTGGATCATTACGATGCTGCTGTGCCTCGTGGGTCTTTCCACCTTGAAGCTGCGGTAGGACGACGATGCAGCATCTCAAGGACCTCCACGTTCTGATCCTCGGCCTCGGCGCATCCGGGCTGGCAATGGCGCGCTGGTGTGCGCGACAGGGTGCGATCGTCACCGTGGCCGATACGCGCGAAGCGCCGCCGCAACTGGCGACGCTGCGCGAAGAATTGCCGGGCGCGAATTTCGTGGGCGGCCCGTTCACGGCATCGCTGATCGAAGGCTCGCCGGTGCGCGCGGTGTACCGCTCGCCGGGGCTTTCGCCCGCTACGGTCGCCGTGGTGGTCGGTGCGGCACGCGCGGTCGGGTTGCCGGTCGGTGGTGAACTGGATCTGTTTGCGCAGGCGCTGGCCGACCTGCGGACGATGGAACTGAACGGGGAAGTCGAAGCGCCCGAAGCCGCCGATGCGACCGAGGCGGAGCCGGCGCCGCCCTCGCAGACATCAGAAGACGCAGAAGCGAACGAGCCCGAACCCGCAGCCGAATCCGCGCCCCAGCTTCCGGACGACGACGATGACTCGTTCACGCCGGTGCCCGAAATCATCGCGCCACCGCCCAAGCCCAAGGGCTACACGCCGGCCGTGCTCGCGATCACCGGCACCAACGGCAAGACGACAGTGACTTCGCTCACGGGTCAACTCGTCGAGCGCGCCGGCAAGACGGTCGCCGTGGCAGGCAACATCGGTCCGACGCTGCTCGATACGCTCTCGGCGCGCATGGATGCCGGTACGCTGCCCGATGTCTGGGTGCTGGAGCTGTCGAGCTTCCAGCTCGACGGCGTACAGGGCTTCGAGCCCACGGCCGCCGCGGTGCTGAACATCACGCAGGACCACCTCGACTGGCATGGCGACATGGCCGCTTATGCCGCTGCCAAGGCACGCATCTTCGGCAAGCAGGGCGCGATGGTGCTCAATCGCGACGACGAAGCCGTGATGGCCATGCGCCCGGCGCCCGTCAAGCTGGCCAAGGGCCAGGCGCCGCGTACGGTGGTCACCTTCGGCTCGGGCATGCCGAAGCGCCCGGGCGACTACGGCATCGAGCGCCTGCACGGCATGGCATGGCTGGTCCGGGCGCTCGAAGCCGACGAGACGCAGAAACGCAAGCGCGGCGCGCCGGTCGAAGAGGAAGAGATTCACATCCAGCGCCTGATGCCCGCCGATGCGCTGCGCATCCGTGGGCGGCACAACGCGCTCAACGCGCTCGCCGCGCTCGCGCTGGCGACGGCGGCAGGCTGCCAGCTTGCGCCGATGCTCTACGGCCTGCGCGAATACCAGGGCGAGCCGCACCGCGTCGAGCCGGTCGCGATCATCAACAGCGTCGAGTATTTCGACGACAGCAAGGGCACCAACGTCGGCGCGACCGTCGCCGCCCTGATCGGCCTGGGCGAAGACCGCCGCGTGGTCGTGATCCTCGGCGGCGATGGCAAGGGCCAGGATTTCGCACCGCTCGCTGCGCCAGTGCATCAGTACGCGCGCGCCGTGGTGCTGATCGGCCGCGATGCGCCGCAGATCGAAGCGGCGCTCGGATCCACCGGCGTCTCCATGCAGAAGGCTGCATCGTTGCCCGAAGCGGTCAAGCTCGCTTCGGAGCGTGCGCAACCGGGCGATGCCGTGCTGCTGTCGCCGGCCTGCGCGAGCTTCGACATGTTCAAGGACTACGCGCATCGCGCGGCCGTGTTCTGCGAGACGGTTCAGGATCTCGCGGCCGAGGGAGGGGTGGCATGAGCGCGGTCCCCGCCTCGACCGGAAAAACCAGCCGCTTCGCCGGCTGGTTCAGCCGCGCCAAGAGCGGCATCGACGCGTTGCCGATCCATCTGCCGGTGCGACTCGGCAGCGCCGGCATGACGCAGACCAAGGCCGCGCCGGTGCGGGTGCTGGGTTTCGACCAGGCGCTGGTCTGGGTCACGGTTGCACTGCTGGCCTGGGGGCTGGTCATGGTCTATTCGGCCTCGATCGCGATGCCGGACAACCCACGCTTCGCGCGCGCCGGGTACAGCGCGACCTTCTTCCTCACGCGCCATGCCGCTTCGCTCGCCATCGCGTTCGTCGGCGGCATGCTGGCCTTCCAGGTGCCGATGCGGACCTGGGAGCGCGCCGCGCCGTGGCTCTTCGTCGTGTCGCTGCTGCTGCTGGTGGTGGTGCTGATCCCCCACATCGGCATCAACGTCAACGGTGCACGGCGGTGGCTGCCGATGGGCTTCATGCGCTTCCAGCCGTCGGAGCTGGCCAAGTTCGCGATGATCCTCTACGCGGCCAGCTACATGGTCCGCAAGATGGAGATCAAGGAACGCTTCTTCCGCGCGGTGCTGCCGATGGGCGTCGCGGTGGTCGTGGTCGGCATGCTGGTGATGGCCGAGCCCGACATGGGCGCCTTCATGGTGATCGCCGTGATCGCGATGGGCATCCTCTTCCTCGGCGGCGTGAACGCGCGCATGTTCTTCGTGATCGCCGCGCTGGTGGTGGTGGCCTTCGGCACCATCGTCGCGACCAGCCCATGGCGGCGCGAGCGGATCTTTGCGTACCTCGATCCTTGGAGCGAAGAGCACGCGCTCGGCAAGGGCTATCAGCTTTCGCATTCGCTGATCGCGATCGGCCGCGGCGAGGTTTTCGGCGTAGGCCTCGGCGGCAGCGTCGAGAAGCTGCACTGGCTGCCCGAAGCACACACCGACTTCCTGATGGCGGTGATCGGTGAAGAGTTCGGCCTCGTGGGCGTGCTGATGGCGATCGGCCTCTTCCTCTGGCTCACGCGCCGGATCATGCACATCGGCCGGCAGGCGATCGCGCTCGACCGCGTGTTCTCCGGCCTCGTGGCGCAGGGCGTGGGCATCTGGATCGGCTTCCAGGCCTTCATCAACATGGGCGTGAACCTTGGCGCGCTGCCGACCAAGGGACTCACGCTGCCGCTGATGAGTTTCGGTGGCTCGGCCATCCTGATGAACGTGATCGCGCTCGCGGTGGTGCTGCGCATCGACTATGAGAACCGCGTCCTCATGAGAGGGGGGCGCGTATGAGCGCAGCGCTGGGCCGCCCCGAGCAAGCTCGCACCCCCTCGGGGGGCAGCGAGGACATGCAATGCCGAGCGTGGGGCCTTGTATGACCCGGACGGCACTCGTCATGGCGGGCGGCACGGGCGGGCACATCTTCCCGGGCCTCGCCGTGGCCGAGGCGCTGCGCGATCGCGGCTGGCGCGTGCACTGGCTGGGCGCGCCCGGCAGCATGGAGCACCAGCTCGTGCCGCCGCGCGGCTTCGCGTTCGAGGCGGTGCAGTTCGGCGGCGTGCGCGGCAAGGGCCCGCTCACGCTGGCGCTGCTGCCGATGCGGCTGCTGCGCGCCTTCTGGCAGAGCCTTGGCGTGGTGCGCCGCGTCAAGCCCGATGTGGTGGTCGGCCTCGGCGGCTACATCACCTTCCCGGGCGGGATGATGAGCGTGCTGGTCGGCAAGCCGCTGGTGCTGCACGAGCAGAACTCGGTCGCCGGCATGGCCAACAAGATCCTCGCGGGCGTGGCAGACCGCGTGTTCACCGCGTTCCCGAACGTGCTCAAGAAGGCGCAGTGGGTCGGCAATCCGTTGCGTGCGGCATTCACCTCGCAAGGTGAGCCGTCCACGCGCTTCGCCGGCCGCACCGGTCCGCTCAAGCTGCTGGTCGTCGGCGGCAGCCTTGGCGCCAAGGCGCTCAACGCGGTGGTGCCGAAGGCGCTTGCGATGATCGCGCCCGCCCAGCGTCCGAGCGTCACGCACCAGAGCGGCGCCAAGCAGATCGACGAGCTTCGCGCCAACTACGCCCAGGCGGGCGTCGAGGGCGAACTCACGCCATTCATCGACGACACCGCTCGTGCCTACGCTGACGCCGACCTCATCGTCGCGCGCGCCGGTGCGAGCACCGTCACCGAAATCGCGGCCGTCGGCGCAGCAGCGCTGTTCGTGCCTTTCCCTTCCGCGGTGGACGACCACCAGACCACCAATGCGCGCTTCCTCGTCGACGCGGGTGGTGGCTGGCTCGTCCAGCAGACTGAACTGACACCTGAATTGCTAGCCGATTTGCTACAGAAGACGGGGCGCGACGCGCTCCTGGACCGGGCCCTGAAGGCCCGGACGATGCGAAAAACCGAGGCGGTGGACGCCGTCGTCCGCGCCTGCGAAGAACTCGCCGAACCTGCACGTGGAGGGCGTTCATGAAACACGCGATCCATCACATTCACTTCGTGGGCATCGGCGGCTCGGGCATGAGCGGCATCGCCGAGGTGCTGCTCAACCTGGGCTACAAGATCTCTGGCTCGGACCTTGCCGATAGCGCGACGCTGCGGCGGCTCGCGGGCCTTGGCATCACGACCTTTGTGGGTCATGACGCGGCGCACATCGCGGGCGCGGATGCGGTCGTCACCTCGACCGCGGTGAACGCCGAGAACCCCGAAGTGGTCGCGGCGCGCGAGAAGCGCATTCCCGTGGTGCCGCGCGCGCTGATGCTGGCTGAACTGATGCGGCTCAAGCAGGGCATTGCGATCGCCGGCACGCACGGCAAGACGACCACGACGAGCCTCGTCGCGAGCGTGCTCGCGGCCGCCGGGCTGGATCCGACCTTCGTGATCGGTGGCCGTCTCAACAGTGCGGGCGCCAATGCGCAGCTCGGCAGCGGCGACTACATCGTGGTCGAGGCCGATGAATCGGACGCCTCGTTCCTGAACCTGCTGCCGATCATGGCAGTGGTCACGAACATCGACGCCGACCACATGGAGACCTACGGGCATGACTTCGCGAAGCTGAAGAAGGCTTTCGTCGACTTCCTGCATCGCATGCCCTTCTATGGCGTCGCGGTCCTGTGCACCGACGACCCGGCGGTGCGCCAGATCGTGACCGAGGTGTCCTGTCCGGTCACCAGCTACGGCTTCGACGAGGGCGCCCAGGTGCGCGCCGTCAACGTCCGCGCAGTGGGCGCGCAGATGCATTTCACGGCGCAGCGGCGCAACGGCGTGACGCTGCCCGACCTCGACATCGTGCTGAACCTGCCCGGCGAGCACAACGTGCGCAATGCGCTGTCGGTGATCGCGGTGGCTGTGGAGCTCAATATCCCGGACGAAGCAGTGCAGCGAGGCCTCGCCGACTTCAAGGGCGTGGGCCGGCGCTTTCAGCGCTATGGCGAAGTCGCCGCCCAAGGCGATGCGTCGGGCAGCTTCACGCTGATCGACGACTACGGCCACCACCCGGTCGAAATGGCCGCGACCATCGCCGCCGCGCGCGGCGCGTTTCCGGGCCGCCGGCTGGTGCTGGCCTTCCAGCCGCACCGCTTCACGCGCACACGCGACTGCTTCGAAGACTTCGTCAAGGTCATCGGCCAGGCCGATGCGGTGCTGCTCGGCGAGGTCTATGCCGCCGGCGAGGCGCCTATCGTGGCGGCCGACGGCCGCTCGTTGGCGCGTGCGCTGCGCGTCGCGGGCAAGGTCGAGCCGGTGTTCGTCGACGAGATCGCGGCGATGCCGCAGGCGATTCTCGACAACGCGCGTGCCGGCGATGTGGTGATCTGCATGGGCGCGGGCTCGATCGGCGGGGTACCCGCCAAGGTCGTTGAAATTGGAACGCGCGAAGGGAGTGTGCAGTGAGCGTGATCGATCCCAAGTCTTTCGGCAAGGTTGCCGTGTTGTTCGGCGGCAAGTCGGCCGAACGGGAAATCTCCATCATGTCGGGCACCGGCGTGCTGGCCGCGCTGCAGTCGAGCGGCGTCGATGCACGTCCGTTCGATCCCGCTGAGCGTGATCTGGCTGAGCTGCGGCGCGAGGGCTTCCAGCGCTGCTTCGTTGCGCTGCATGGCCGCCATGGCGAAGACGGCACGGTGCAGGGCGCACTGGAACTGCTCGGCATTCCCTACACCGGCTCGGGAGTGATGGCTTCCAGCGTGGCGATGGACAAGGTCATGACCAAGCGCATCTGGCAGGCCGACGGGCTGCCGACGCCGCACTACGTGCGCCTGGCCTTCGACCAGCAGAGCCGCGAGCAGATCAACGCGGTGCCCGACGTGCTCGGCCTTCCGCTGATCGTGAAGCCGCCGCGCGAAGGCTCGTCCATCGGCGTGACCAAGGTCGAGGGCTATTCGCAGATGCAGGATGCGGTCGCGCTCGCGGTGCGCTACGACCCCGACGTGCTCTGCGAGGAATTCATCGAAGGCGAGGAAGTCACATGCGCGGTGCTCGGCAGCGGCCTCGATGCGGTGGCGTTGCCGGTTGTGCGCATCGCCGCCCCCGAAGGTGCCTACGACTACCAGAACAAGTACTTCACCGACGACGTGAAGTACCACTGCCCGAGCGGCCTGCCGCCCGCGGAGGAGGCCGAGATCCGCCGCATCACGCTCGCGGCCTACCACCAGCTCGGCTGCCGTGGTTGGGGCCGTGCCGACCTGATGATCCGCGCGAGCGATCGCAAGCCCTTCCTGCTGGAGATGAACACGTCGCCGGGCATGACCAGCCATTCGCTGGTGCCCATGTCGGCGCGCGCGGCAGGCATCGCCTACGAAGAACTCTGCCTGCGGGTGCTCGCTTCGGCGACGCTCGATTCGGGCCATACACGCATGGAAGAGTGATATGGCCGCTACCGCCCCGGTGCCCTTCGACGTCAAGCTCATGAACGTGACCGCGACCCTGGTGTTCGCGCTGTTCGCGCTCATGATGCTGGCCGCGGGCGCCTGGTGGGTGCTGCGCCAGCCCTTCTTCCCGCTCGCCGGCATCAAGATCGACGGCGAGGTCACGCACAACAACGCGGTGACCCTCCGCGCCAACGTGGCGCCGCAACTCGCGGGCAACTTCTTCACGGTCGATCTCGCGCGTGCGCGTTCGGCCTTCGAATCGGTGCCATGGGTACGCAAGGCCGTGGTCCGCCGCGAGTTCCCGAACAAGCTGCGCGTCACGCTGACCGAACACCAGCCGGTCGCGCACTGGGGCGATGACGCGGGCTCGCGGCTTCTCAATGGTTTCGGTGAAGTCTTCGACGCCAACGTGGCTGAGGTCGACGACAACCTTCCGCGCCTCGACGGGCCGGTCGACCAGGCGGGGCAGGTGCTCGGCATGTACCGGGTGCTGGCGCCGCTGTTCAAGCCCTACGACCTGGCCATCGACGAGTTGTCGCTGTCGAGCCGCGGAAGCTGGCGCGCGACGCTTGACAGCGGCGCGGTGCTCGAACTCGGGCGCGGCCGGGGTGAAGAAGTGGTGACGCGTACGCAGCGATTCCTGCGGACGGTCACGCCGGTGGCGAGCCAGTACGGGCGAACAGTTGCGTCGGTCGAGGGCGCCGATCTTCGGCACAACGAAGGCTATGCGCTGCGCTTGCGCGGCGTGACGACGGTCGTGCCCGACCAGCCGAAGAAAAAGTAAGCACAAGAGAAAGCGAACAGAGGAAGCTTCATGTCCAAAGACTACAAAGATCTCGTTGTCGGCCTCGACATCGGCACCGCCAAGGTGATGGCAGTGGTCGCCGAAGTGCTGCCCAACGGCGAGCTCAAGCTGGCGGGATTGGGCATCTCGCCGAGCAACGGACTCAAGCGCGGCGTGGTGGTAAACATCGACGCAACGGTGCAGAGCATCCAACAGGCGCTCAAGGAAGCCGAGCTGATGGCCGACTGCAAGATCAGCCGCGTCTACACCGGCATCACCGGCAGCCACATTCGCGGCATCAATTCGAGTGGCATGGTGGCGGTCAAGGACAAGGAAGTCACGCCCGCCGACGTGGCCCGCGTGGTCGAGACGGCGCGCGCGATCAATATCTCCAGCGACCAGCGCCTCCTGCTGGTGGAGCCGCAGGAATTCGTGATCGACGGCCAGGACGTGAAGGAGCCGATCGGCATGAGCGGCATGCGCCTCGAAGCCAAGGTGCACATCGTGACCGGCGCTCAGAGCGCGGCCGAGAACATCATCAAGTGCGTGCGACGCTGCGGCCTCGAAGTCGATCAGCTCATGCTCAACCCCCTTGCGTCGAGCCAGGCCGTGCTGACCGAGGACGAGCGCGAACTCGGCGTGGTGCTGGTCGACATCGGCGCGGGCACGACCGACGTGGCGATCTTCACCAACGGCGCGATCCGCCACACGGCAGTGATCCCGATCGCGGGCGACCTCATCACCAGCGACATCGCGATGGCGCTGCGCACGCCGACCAAGGACGCCGAGGACATCAAGGTCGAGAACGGCTACGCCAAGCAGCTACTGGCCGATCCGGAAACGCAGGTCGAAGTCCCGGGCCTCGGCGATCGTGGTCCGCGTCTCTTGAGCAAGCAGGCGCTCGCGGGCGTGATCGAGCCGCGCATCGAGGAGATCTTCTCGCTGGTGCAGCAGGTGATCCGCGAGTCGGGCTACGAGGAAGTGCTCTCGTCCGGCGTGGTGCTCACCGGTGGCAGCGCAGTGATGCCCGGCATGGTGGAACTCGGCGAGGACATCTTCCTGAAGCCGGTGCGCCGCGGCATCCCTAAATATTCGAGTGCCTTGTCCGATATGGTGGCGCAGCCCAGGGCCGCGACCGTGATGGGCCTGCTCGAGGAAGCGCGCTATGCACGCCTGCGCGGCTTCAAGGTCGCACAGAAGAATGGTTCCGTGAAGACGGCCTTCGGGCGCTTCAAGGACTTCATCGTGGGGAATTTCTGATGAACAACTCCCCACTTTGGCTGGCGCGCGCAGGGCCGCCGCGGCACTTCAACGAGCGATGGCGAAGAACCGGACCACCGCGCTAAGAAGACGTCAACGGTTCCAACAACAAATTCATTCACAAACATGGCAACTGCATATTCAAGGAGTCAGAACATGGCAATCGAAATGATCGAGATCGAGGAGTTCAACCAGGGAACTCAGATCAAGGTGATCGGCGTCGGGGGCGGCGGTGGCAACGCGGTCGCGCACATGATCGATCGTGGCGTGCAAGGTGTTCAGTTCATCTCCGCTAACACTGACGCGCAGGCGCTCTCGCGCAGCAACGCGCACAAGACGATCCAGCTCGGCACCAACGGGCTGGGCGCGGGCAGCAAGCCCGAGAAGGGGCGTGATGCCGCCGAAGCCGCGGTGGACGACATTCGCGAAGCCATCGCCGGCGCGCACATGCTGTTCATCACGGCGGGCATGGGCGGCGGCACCGGCACCGGCGCCGCACCGGTGATCGCGCGCGTCGCGAAGGAAATGGGCATCCTCACCGTGGGCGTGGTGACCAAGCCGTTCGACTGGGAAGGTGGCCGTCGCATGACGAACGCCGAAACCGGGCTGAACGAACTCGAAGCCAACGTCGATTCGCTGATCGTGGTGCTCAACGAGAAACTGCTCGACGTGCTCGGTGAGGACGTCACGCAGGAAGAGGCCTTCGGGCACGCCAACGACGTGTTGAAGAACGCGGTCGGCGGCATCTCGGAAATCATCAACGAGTACGGCGGCGTGAACGTCGACTTTGAAGACGTTCGCACCGTGATGGGCGAGCCCGGCAAGGCCATGATGGGTACGGCCGCCGCCAGCGGTCCGGATCGCGCCCGCATCGCTGCCGAGCAGGCCGTCGCATGCCCGCTGCTCGAAGGCATCGACCTTTCGGGCGCCAAGGGCGTTCTCGTGCTGGTGACCGCATCGAAGGCTTCCCTTAAGCTGAGCGAATCGAAGCTCGCGATGAACACCATCCGTGCCTACGCATCCCCGGACGCACATGTGATCTACGGCGCGGCCTACGACGAAAACCTCGGCGACGAGATGCGCGTGACCGTCGTCGCGACCGGCCTTTCGCGCCAGGACGCACGCCGCCAGGCACCGACGCTCGAAGTGATCCGCACTGGCACGGACAACATCCCGTTCACCGTTCCGACGCTCGGCGCCGGCGTCGGCCATGCCGCCGCCCAGCCGAACTACGACGGCATGGCGGTGCCCAGCGTGTGGCGCACCAACCGCACGATGGCCGCCGCGAAGGTGGACGCGCTGTCGTCCGGCGGCATGGACGACTTCGAAATCCCGGCCTTCCTGCGTCGGCAAGCGGACTGATGGGGGCGTGGTGGAAGCTATCGGGGACATAGCGAGGCGGGCGGTACGCCGGACGCCTCGCGCTTCTAAAATCGCGCCCGTGCTTCCACAACGTACCCTCAAATCGATCACCCGTGCCGTTGGCGTGGGGCTCCACAGCGGCCAGCGCGTGGAGCTCACGCTGCGTCCGGCGCCGGTGAATCACGGCATCGTGTTCCGCCGGGTGGACCTGCCCGAGCCGGTCGCGATCCCCATGACCGCCGAAGCGGTCACTGACACGCGCCTCGCGTCCACCGTGTCCTCGGGCGGCGCGAAGGTGCAGACCGTCGAGCACCTGATGTCGGCCTGCGCCGGCCTCGGCATCGACAACCTCCTGATCGACATCACGGCCGACGAAGTGCCGATCCTCGACGGGTCGGCGTCGTCGTTCGTCTTCCTGCTGCAAAGCGCCGGCATCGAACTGCAGAACGCGCCGCGCCGCTTCATCCGTGTGACGCGGCCTGTCGAAGTGCGCGAAGGGCAGGGCGCCGACGAGAAGTGGGCGCGCCTCGAGCCGTACCACGGCTTCAAGCTCAGCTTCGAGATCGACTTCGACCACCGGGTGGTCAGTTCGACCGGTCAGCGCTTCGAGTTCGACCTCGGCAGTGGCTCCTACAGCCAGGACATCGCGCGCGCGCGCACCTTCGGGTTCACCAAGGAAGTCGAGTACATGCGCTCGAAGGGCCTGGCCCTCGGCGGCGGTCTCGACAACGCGATCGTCATGGACGACACGAAGGTGCTCAATGTCGGCGGGCTGCGCTACGACGACGAGTTCGTCAAGCACAAGATCCTCGACGCCATGGGCGACCTCTACGTCATCGGCCAGCCGCTGCTGGCTGCGTACAGTGCGTTCCGCTCGGGGCATGCGCTCAACAACAAGCTGCTGCGCGAGTTGCTCTCGCAACAGGACGCGCACGAGATCGTGACCTTCGACGACGAGCGCCGCGCGCCGGCCGGCTTCGCCGAAGTGGCGCGCGCCTGGTAACGGCGAGGACGATGCTGCTTTTTCGCTGGGCCATCCTGCTGCTTCTGCTGGCGGCCGGCGCTTCGTTCGCGTTCTACGCGGGCACGGGGCAGGTCAAGTACCGGCGTTTCGGCTGGATCGTCCTCAAGTGGACGCTGCTGGCGGCTTTCGGCTTCTTCGCAGTGCTGATCGCGGAACGCGCCTTCTAGCGCGTGCGCCCCTGCCGGTAGCGTCCGGCGAGCCCTTTTTCCAGCATCGCCGCGGTTTCCAGACGCGCCATCGAGCTGCCGACGTGCGCGTGCGTGATCGCGATGCCCAGCGCGTCCGCTGCATCACTGCCTGGCAGGCCTGGTAGCTGCAGCAGGCGTTTCACCATCTCTTGCACCTGCGCCTTGGCGGCACTTCCGTGGCCGGCGACCGCCTGCTTCATCTGCAGTGCCGTGTATTCGGCCACGCTCAGGTTGCATGAGACCAATGCAGTGAGGCACGCGCCGCGCGCCTGCCCGAGCAGCAGCGTCGACTGCGGATTGACGTTGACGAACACGATCTCCACCGCCGCCGCATCGGGCTTGTAGCGCTCGTTGATTTCGCCGATGCCGTCGAACAGCACTTTGAGCCGCGTCGGCAACTGGCCCTTGCCGATGTGGCGGGTGCTGATCGTCCCACTGGCGACGTAGCGCAATGCATGACCGTCGACATCCACCACGCCGAAGCCGGTGGTCTGCAGGCCGGGGTCGATACCTAGGATGCGCATCAGGCCGCTTATACGTTGAAGTACCAACGCACCGCGTGGAAGAACACAGGCGCAGCGAAGCACAGCGCATCCACGCGATCGAGCAGGCCGTTCGCGCCGGTCACCCCCACGCCGCGCTGACCCCAGTTGGGGATGCCGCGGTCGCGCTTGAGCGCCTTCATCACCAGATGGCCCATCGAGCCAGCCGCGCAGGCGATCAGGGACATTGCGAGCGCCTGCCCGTACTTGAACGGTGTGATGAACGAGAGCAGCGCGCCGAACAGGCTCGCGATCGCCATGCCCAGCACCCAGCTCGTCCAGTTGAAGCTTCGGCTCACGTGAGGTGCGAAAGGCGGCTGCATGAACAGCCGATGCCTAAGAGGCCCCAGCAACCCCCTGGGCATCTCGTTTGACGGTGCGCCAGTGGCCGGCATCGACTTTCTGCGGGAGACGAGGTGTTGCACCAGCATGCAGGTCTGCACGACCACCACCAGATAGAACACCAGGAACGCACTTTTGCCCTCATAGCGCGGGAAAGAAAGCAGCAGCAGTGCCGGCACATGGCTGAGCCCATAGACGCAGACCATGATCCCCCATTGCAGCTTGGCATTGCGTTCGAGGAAGTGGCTCGGATCGTCGGCCAGCGCGCTCACGACCGGGATCGCGAGAAACACATACACCGGGATGAACACCGTGAAGAGATCGAAGTGCGCGGTGGCGACCAGCCAGAACTGGATCGGCAGCACCACGAAGAAGGCCAGGACCAGGCTTCGGTGATCCCCCCGGCGCGTCGGCGACAGCGTGATGAACTCGCGCAGCGCAAAAAAGGAGATCAGCGCAAAGAGCACGGTTGCGAACGTCGGGCCCAGCGCCCACCCGATCCAGAAGATGATCGCCATCAACCAGCTGGTGCGCAGCAGCGAACTGAAGTGCTGCAGCTCCCGCTGCCAGATCTCGTCATGGACCGGGTTTCGCCTTTCCCGCAGGCTGAGCAGGAAGGTGATCGCGCTGGCAATGAAAAGGATTCCGAAGACGATGAAGAAAAGGGTCGCGACCTGTTGGGTCGGCGTGAGGCTGCGCAAGAAGTCGTTCATGTGGACTCGGCCCTAGACATCGCGCAAGGCAACCACGGCCTCGCGGGCACGATCGAGGAATGGGCGGCGTTCCTCGCCCGCTTCGAGCCGTATCGGAGCGCCGAAGGTCACCGAGCACAGGATCGGCACCGGCACCACTTCGCCCTTGGGCATCACGCGCTGCACGTTGTCGATCCACGCTGGCACCAGCACCACCTCGGGAAACATCTGCGCCAGCGTGAACAGGCCCGATTTGAATTTCTGCGGCTCGCCTGTGTTGCCGCGCGTGCCTTCGGGAAAGATGATGATCGAGTCGCCACTCTGCAGTGCTTCGATCAACGGCTGGAGCGGCGCGAGTGCTTCGGCACTTCCGGGGGTGATCGGTGGTGGCGCGGGCGCGGGATGCGTTTCAACCTGTGCGAGCGGCAGTTCCCCTTGCACGGTCCAGGGCATCACGGGTTCAACGTTGTCGAACGAAGGCTCGATGCGCTCCGATTGCTGCTCGCCGGATGACGGTGACGGCGGCGGAACGGGCGCAGCGGCGGCACTTCCTCCGCGCTCGACATAGATCGCGTTGAAGACCTCGGTCGTGATCCATCGCTTGAACGGCGTGGTCGCCCAGTAGTCGCGGGCGGCAATTGGCCGTGTGATGCTGCGAAGCTCCTCCGGCAGCGCTGCCCAGATCATCACGAGATCGAGATGGCTTTGATGGTTGGCGAAGTAGATGCGCTGCTCGGCCTTCGGCGGACAGCCCCACCAGCGCGCCTGGGCGCCCGTGAGCAGGCGGATGGCGGACAGCAACCCCCATCCCGTGAACTTTGCAAGCATGGCCGATCATATGTTGCCCCCCTCTGCGTCCTGTCCGGGCCTACAGCAGGATGGGCTGATTCCTACAGGACGAACGCACCGAGGCGTCGCAAGGTGAGCGGCTGGCCGATTCGGCCCGATCAAGCCGCGAAGGGATCGATCTTCATGAACACCAATCCGCCGCACGAGGCGCGACTGGGCTACTTGCCTGCGCTCGACGGAATTCGCGCCATCGCGATCGCGATGGTCCTGATCTTCCACAGCGGCTTCCACCCTACCGGAGGCGGCTACCTCGGGGTGGATGTGTTCTTCGTGCTGTCCGGCTTCCTGATCACCAAGCTGCTGATGAGCGAGATGGCGCAACAGGGGCGCATCGATCTGGCGGGCTTCTACTGGCGCAGGGCCTTGCGGCTGTATCCCGTGTTCCTGGTTGTGCTGGTCTGCGTGACCTTGCCGGGACACTTCCTCTGGCCCGGCATCCCGATCGGGCAACACGCGGCGCTGGCCGGCCTGTATCTCACCGACTACGCACAGGCACTCCACTACGCGCCTTCGCCGTTGACCTACACGTGGTCGCTCGCGGTCGAGGAGCACTTCTACGTGCTGTGGCCACTCGCGCTTCCCTTCGTCCTGCGCGCGCGCGATCCGGTCCGAGTGATGCTGATGCTCTATCTCGTGGCCTTCATGTGGCGCCTCTTCAACCTGGCGACCGTGGGCTGGTATCCGACCTATTTCCGCTTCGATACGCGGGCGAGCGGCATCATTCTGGGTTGCATGCTGGCGCTGATGCCGACCGAGGCCCCGCCAAAGTACGCGGGCATCGCCGCGATCCTGCTGCTGCTGCTTGCTGCGGCACCGCCGAGCTGGGGGCTGATGTACGGCCTGGGCCTGGCCGCGCCGGTTGCTGAAGTGGGGGCGGCGATCCTGGTGCTCTGCGCCTTTCATTCGAACCGCGAATCGCGGCTGCTGGCATGGGCGCCGCTGGCCTATCTGGGCCGGCTTTCATACGGCGTGTACCTGTGGCATGCCCCGCTGATGTTCTGGATGCGTGAGAGGGGATTCAGTCGTCTCGCGATCCTGATCGGCGGATCCGCGCTGGCTGTGGCACTGGCTGCGCTTTCGTACCACCTGATCGATCGTCCCGTTCGTATCAGGGGCCGGGCGGCCCTCGCGCGCTGGAGAGGAGGGCTTCGCCAGCCGATGGCAGAGCGGGAGCCTGGCGTGCCGGCCGATGTTCAGGGCAATTCGGCCGCCGGCATGCGCCCGACGATCAATGCGGTGCGGCCCGCTAGATAGCCGGACCCCTGGCGGCGCTCGAAGAACTTCGGGCTCGGCAGCATTACCGCAAGCCGTGCGGCCTCGCTCGCGGTGAGACGCGCCGCGGGTTTGCGGAAGTAGTGCTGGGACGCCGCTTCGGCGCCGAAGATGCCTTCGCCCCATTCCACGTTGTTGAGATAGATCTCGAGGATGCGCTCCTTGCTCAGCAGGATTTCGAGCGTGGTGGCGAGCACCAGCTCCTGCGCCTTGCGCAACATGGTGCGCTCGCTCGACAGCAGCAGGTTCTTCGCGAGCTGCTGGGTGATGGTCGATCCGCCGCGCAACTGTGGCGCGCGGGGTTCCTTGCCGCGTGCCCGCATCTGCGCAGCGCGCTTTGCCGCGATCTCCTCGGCCTTCGCATTGCGCTGGCGGGCGCGCTCGATGGCCTCCCATTCCACGCCCTGGTGATAGATGAATTCGCTGTCCTCGCTCGCGATCACCGCACGCTTGAGCGAATCGGAAATCTGCGCATAGGGCACCCAGTGCTGTCGCCACTCGCGCTCGCCATTGGAGCGACCTTGTGTGGCAACCCGCCAAGCTTCGGAGCGTTGGAATGCAGTCGATTCGGGAGCGATCGCGGTCATCGCCGCGATGCGCAGGACGAAGAAGAGTTGCAGCGCAAAGGCCGCGATCAACAGGCAGCCGAGCCAGCGCAGGACCGGCTTCACTTGGCTTCGACGATCGCTCGCAGCTCGGCGAGCACCTGGGTCGTCGGCGGCCGCACGCCGCGCCATGTCTCGAAGGCTTCGGCTGCCTGTTCCACCAGCATGCCGAGGCCATCGCGCGGCACCGCGCCGTGTTCGCGCGCCCAGGCCATGAAGCCAGCCGCGGCGGGGCCGTACATCATGTCGACCGCGAGCGAGCCGCGCTTGAGCACGCTCGCGGCGACCGGCACTTCGCCGCCGCCGAGACTCGACGCGGTGGCATTCACCAGCACATCGAACGAACCGGGAACGTCATGGAGCGCCTGCGCTTCGAGCGCCACGTGGTGCTGCATCGCCAGTGCCGCGTGCCGCTGGACGAGCGCGATGGCCTTCTCGAGCGTGCGATTCGCGACCACCAGACGACGCGGCCCGGCTTCGATCAACGGGCCGAGCACGCCGGCCGCGGCGCCGCCGGCACCCAGCAGCAAGAGATCGCCGCCTGCGATCGCGACGCCCGCGTGCAGCGTGATGTCGTTGACGATGCCGACCCCGTCGCTGTTGTCGCCATGGATGCCGTCTTCGCGAAAACTCAGCACATTGACCGCGCGCGCGAGCGCGGCGCGCGGCGTCAGATGCTGCGACAGCGCCGCGGCATCGAACTTGAAGGGCACGGTGACGTTGCAGCCGCGCGCAGTGCCGGAGGTCTCCTTGCGGAAGGCCTCCACACCCGCCTCGAAACCGCCGAGTGCCACGAGCCGGCGGCCGTAGTCGAGCTTCTGGCCGGTGAGTGCGGCAAAACGCGCATGAATCCACGGCGAGCGGCTGTGCTCGACCGGGTTGCCCATCACACAGTAAAGATCCACGGTGCCTCCCTCGTCGTCATTTGGCCGAGAGCTGGGTCTCCAGCGTCTCGTCATGGGTGAACTTGAAGCGTGACGGCAGCACGATCTGGTCGGTCTGCCGCCGCATCGCATCGGTGAACTTGCCGAAATTGCCGATGCTGCGGACGATGCCCTGCGCCCGTCGGTCCAGCACCTTGTTGCCGGAGCTTTCGACGATGTCGGTCGCCAGGATCGAGCCGTCGAAGTTGACGGTGACCATCATCGTGAGCTCGCCATACAGTTTCTTGCCGCCGTTTTCGGGGAAGTTCTCCGTGCCGCGCACTTCGATCCTGCGCCGAAGCGCGTCGACATAGGCCGCGTAGGCCGCTTCGCGCGTCGCGGGGCTGAGGTAGCGCTTCTTGGGCCGCGCGTTCTCTTCGTTGACACGGCGCTCGATCTCGGCGAGCAGCTCGATGAGCTGGCGGCGTTTTTCTTCGCGTGCGGCGGCTTCGCTCGGGTCGCCCGAGCTGCGCGGGTCCGTCGTCGACGGCATCGTGGCGAGTTGCTGCTTGAGCTGCGCCAGCAGCAGCATCTGCTGCTGCTGCATCGAATCGACCTGGCGCTGCGCGTCTTCCATCGAATCGCCGATCGTGGTGAATGTCGACGGCGGCAGCGGGCTCGTGGCGCGCCCCTTGTCGAGATCGCCACCGCCGGCCAGCGAGGTCTGCGCGATCGCCCGCGCCTTGTCGGGGCGCTCGTTGGTCTTCGCGTTGACCAGGATGACCTCCAGCGGCGTTTCCTTGAAGACGCGGTTGAAGGACTCCGGGTCCACGAAGCGGACGGTCAGCAACGCGGCGTGGGCGATGACCGACAAGCCGAGCGCAATCTGCAGCGTGCTGAAGTCACGCAGTTTCATGGGGTGCCTTCTCCTCGTCTGGCCATGTCGAGCGATGCCCTCAGGCGGGCGTTCCCTCCGGTGCGGGTTCGGTGTCGGCGAGGTCCACCGCGATGGCGATGGGGCCGGCGACTTCTTCCTCGTCCTCGGCGCCTTCGTCTTCGGGGGCTGCTTCGGCGGCGGCGGTGTCCAGGCGCTCGATGACGGTGCCGTGCACGTCCAGCGCGATCTCGTCGACCTCACCGAGCTTGACACGCACCCGTGCGCCGCGTTGCAGCCCCTGGGTGCCCGTCACCTGGAATACCAGCGGCAACGTGTCGGCGCGCACCATCGCGCCATTGGGCACATCCTTGATGAGCGTGGCATCGAGTTCGGTGATGCCTTCCTGCTCGAGGTACTTGAGCGTCCAGAAACGCTCCATGCCGCCCTGGTGCGCGTTGTAGGCGCTATAGGCCGCATCGAAGCCGGACAGGATCGAGAACAGGTCGGCGTCCTTCGGCTTGAAGGGTGCCGCGAGTGCCGCGGTCTTGCCGTGCCGCGCGGCCGCGATGATCTGCCACTGGTTCACGAGGTCGGTGTAGCGGCGCAGCGGCGAGGTGCTCCAGGCATAGCTCTTCACGCCAAGGCCCGCGTGCGGCAGCGCTCGCGTGCCCATGCGGACCTTGATGCCGGGCAGGAGGCTGGCCTGGCTGCGGTACAGGGCCGGAACGCTCAGTTCGGCCAGCCAGCCACCCCAGCTGCTATTGGCCAGGATCATGGCCTCGGAAACGATCAGGTCGAGTGGCGCGCCGCGCTGGCGCGTGGTGATCTGCACCTGTTCGTTGCCGGTGGGCTCGCCCTCGTTGCCGACGAGTCGGAAGGTGTAGTCGGGCCGATTGAAGGTTTCGGGCTTGCCGCGAACCACTTCGCGCTGCGACTTCAGGTGCTTGGCGAGGCGGAAGAGGAAGGTCAGCGGCTCGCGCACGCGCGTGGCGATCTCGGGAGTGTTGTCGGCCTGTACCGATGCATCTTCGAGCCATTCCTTGGATATGACGGTGTCGAGCTGGTCGTGGCGCAGGTTGGCGACGATCGGCACGCGCTCGAGGCGGGTTTCGGTCGATTTCAGTTCGAGCGTCGATTCGTCGAAGGTGGCGTAGAGCGACACGGCAGGGCAGTCGCGGCCTTCCTGCAGCGTGTAGGTGTCGACCACGTGGTCCGGCAGCATCGTGATCTTGTAGCCCGGCATGTAGACCGTGGACATGCGCGATCGCGCGACCTGGTCGATCGCACTGCCCGGCGTCAGCGCGAGGCCCGGCGCGGCGATATGAATGCCGACGACGACGGTGCTGTTCCCGAGTCCCTGTACGGACAGGGCATCGTCGATTTCGGTCGTGTGCGAATCGTCGATGGAGAAGGCCTCGACCTTCGCCACTGGGAGTTCGTCCGCGATCGCGGGGGCATCCAGCGCGGGGAAGCCGGTTCCCTTCGGGAAGTTCTCGAACAGGAAACGGTGCCAATGGAACTGGTAGGACGAATCGATCGCACCGGCCTGCTTCAGCAGTTCGAGCGGCGGGCGCTGCGTGGCGCGTGCCGCCTCGACCACTGCCTTGTACTCGGGTGCGTTCTTGTCGGGCTTGAAGAGAATCTTGAAAAGCTGATCACGCACGGGCGCGGGACATTCGCCCGCGGCCAATTGCGCCGACCATTCGCCGATCTGCGCCTGGACCGCCTTCTTCTTCTCGATGGCGGCGAGGGCCTGCTGCAGGATTTCTGCCGGCGCCTTCTTGAATCGGCCCTTGCCGGCGCGGCGGAAATAGTGCGGCGCCTCGAAGAGCGCGAGCAGCGCCGCCGCCTGCTGGGTCAGCGTGGGATTGGCCTGGAAATATTCGGCGGCAAGGTCCGTAAAGGCGAATTCGCCTTCGGGCGCGAATTCCCACGCCAGATCGAGATCGACGCTGGCGGCCAGTTCGCGGGCTTCGGCCAGGAGCTCGCCCGGGGCGGGCTTCTCGAAGCGCAGCACGATATTGGCGCCCTTGACCTTGACGCGCTTGCCGGTCTCGAGCTCGACTTGGGCCGACGACTCGGCCTCCGACAGGACACGGCCGCCGAGGTACTTTCCGGCTTCTTCGAACAATACAAACATGGCGCGGATTGTCCCACGCAGCGCGCCGGCTTCCGGTCGCCCGGGGGCTCAGGCGGGGTCGAGGAAAGCCAGGACTTCGCCGAGGTGGCTGCGCTCGAAATCGCTCAGCGCGTGGTCTTCGCCCTCGATGATCTTCTGGCGACTTCCGGGGTAGCGGCCGGACATTTCCCGCCAATCCAGCACCTCGTCGCCCTTGGCGATGATCGCGAAGACGCGTTCCGGGTGCGTGAATAAGCCGGAATCGAGCGCGCGCAACTCGTCGATGTACTCGGGCCGGAAATAGAAATGCTCGCTGGGGTCGTGCCAGGCCACCTGGTCGCCGATGTAGTTGGACAGGTCCCGGGCCGGATGAATGGCCGGGTTGAGCAGCACGGCGCGACATCCGGTTTCCTGCGCTACGTAGGTGGCATAGAAGCCGCCGAGCGAGGAACCCACCACCCCCATCGATTCGCGTGGCCAGCCGGAAATGCCCGACATCACGAGTTCGATCGCGGCCTTCGGCGACGGCGGGAGTTGCGGGCACCACCACGTCGTTGCGGGATGCGCCCTGGCAATGTGCTGCGCCATCAGCCGGGCCTTGGTGGACTGCGGCGACGAGCGAAAGCCGTGCAGATAGAGCAGGTGGGTGACGGGCAGTGCGGAATTCATAGGGCAATTATCCGAACGCACCCTGAATGCCCCAGAAGACCGACTGCACTGAACGGTCGCCGGCCCCACTGTCCGTAGGGCCCGATGCCGGCGCGGGGGATAATCGAAAGCTATGTCAGCCGTCCTCCACCAACCCTCGCTCGCACGCCGTCTCTTGCCGGTGTTCCAGGGTTTCGACGGCTATCTCCTTTTCGCCGTTCTCCTGCTCGCCGGTGCCGGGTTGCTGACGATGTATTCGTCCGGTTACGACCACGGCACCCGATTCGTGGACCATGGCCGGAACATGCTGCTCGCCGCGGGCATCATGTTCGTCGTGGCCCAGGTGCCACCGCAGCGACTGATGAAGTTCGCGGCGCCGCTCTATCTGGTTGGCGTCGCCCTGCTGGTGGCGGTTGCGCTTTTCGGCATTACCAAGAAGGGCGCGCAGCGCTGGATCAACGTGGGCGTCGTGATCCAGCCAAGCGAGATCCTCAAGATCGCGATGCCGCTGATGCTTGCATGGTGGTTCCAGCGCCGCGAGGGCCAGTTGCGCGCGCTGGATTTCGTGGTGGCGACAGTGCTGCTGGCGGTGCCGGTCGGCCTCATCATGAAACAGCCTGATCTCGGCACTGCGTTGCTGGTGCTGGCGACTGGGCTGTCGGTGATCTTCTTCGCCGGGCTGCCCTGGAAGCTCATCGTGCCGCCGGTGGTGATCGGACTGGTGGCGGTGGCGCTGATCGTCGGGTTCGAGTCGCAGCTATGCGCTGACGGCTTCGACTGGCGGATTCTTCACGACTACCAGAAGCAACGCGTCTGCACGCTGCTTGATCCGACCAAGGATCCGCTCGGTAAAGGCTTCCACATCATCCAGGGGATGATCGCGATCGGCTCGGGCGGCGTGCCGGGCAAGGGGTTCATGCAGGGCACGCAGACGCACCTCGAATTCATCCCCGAACGCACCACCGACTTCATCTTCGCGGCGTATTCCGAGGAGTTCGGCCTCGTCGGCAACCTGTTCCTGATCGCCTCGTTCATCTTCCTGATCTTCCGGGGGCTGATCATTGCGGTCGACGCGCCGACGCTCTTTTCCCGTCTGCTGGCGGGCGCGGTGACCATGATCTTCTTCACCTATGCCTTCGTGAACATGGGCATGGTGAGCGGCATCCTGCCGGTCGTGGGCGTGCCGCTGCCCTTCATCAGCTACGGCGGCACCGCGATGGTCACGCTGGGTCTGGGCCTGGGAATCCTGATGTCCATCGCCCGCGCAAAACGGCTGGTTCAGACTTAGCGGGGATTTGGGCGCGAGCCTAGAATCCCTTGATGATCTCCCGCGAACCCACCATCGAGCGCCTCGCCACGGCGCAGCAACTCCTGCTCACGCCTTTCGGGCTCGACGAATCGCACCTCTCGCGTGCGCTCGCCGAGATCGCCGCGCACAAGGTGGATGACGCCGATCTCTACTTCCAGTACACGCGCAGCGAAGGCTGGAGCCTCGAGGAAGGCATCGTCAAGACCGGCAGCTTCAGCATCGACCAGGGCGTCGGCGTGCGTGCAGTGAGCGGCGAAAAGACGGCCTTTGCCTATTCGGACGACATCTCCGAAGCCTCACTGCTCGACGCGGCGCGCACGGTGCGCAGCATTTCGGCCGCCGGCCGGTCGGCGCGCATCAAGGCGCCGGCGCGCAAGATCGCCGGCAGCCGTTCGCTTTACGGCGGCATCGATCCGATCGCCACGCTCGACAGCACCGCGAAGGTCCAACTCCTCGAGAAGGTCGAGAAGCTGGCGCGCTCGCGCGATCCGCGGGTGTCGCAGGTCATGGCGGGCCTCGCCAGCGAATACGACGTGGTGCTCGTTGCACGCGCCGACGGCACGCTGGCAGCGGATGTGCGCCCGCTGGTGCGTCTTTCGGTGACGGTGATCGCCGAGCAGAACGGCCGCCGCGAAGTCGGCTCCGGCGGCGGTGGCGGTCGCTTCGGCCTGGCGTACTTCGATGACGAACACATCGCCGAATACGTCGACCAGGCGGTCAAGTCCGCGCTCACCAATCTCGACTCGCGTCCTGCGCCCGCCGGCGAAATGACCGTCGTGCTCGGCCCGGGCTGGCCCGGCATCCTGCTTCATGAAGCCATCGGCCACGGGCTGGAAGGCGACTTCAACCGCAAGGGCTCGAGCGCGTTCTCGGGCCGCATCGGCGAACGTGTTGCCGCCAAGGGCGTGACGGTGCTCGACGACGGCACCATCGCCGATCGCCGCGGCTCGCTCAATGTCGACGACGAAGGCAATCCGACGCAGCGCAACGTGCTCATCGAGGACGGCATCCTCAA
>JAGIAI010000030.1:60610-93125 GCA_017744935.1 Variovorax sp. | reverse complement strand
GGAATGTTGAAGCGGTCGCGGAAGGCCTTGATGTCCTCGTCGCCGAGCTTCTTGGTCTGGTGGACCGTGTTCTTGCCTTCGCCGATCTTGCCCATGCCGAAGCCCTTGACGGTCTTGATGAGCAGCACCGTGGGTTGGCCCTTGTGGTTGACGGCCGAGTGGAACGCGGCGTAGACCTTCTGTGGATCATGGCCGCCGCGGCGCAGGGCCCAGATGTCGTCGTCGCTCAACTTCGAGACCATCTCGAGCGTGCGCGGATCCCGGCCGAAGAAATGCTTGCGCACGTAGGCGCCGTCGTTGGCCTTGAACGACTGGTAATCGCCGTCGTTCGTCTCCATCATGATCTTGCGCAGCGCGCCGTCCTTGTCGCGCGCCAGCAGCGGATCCCAGTTGCTGCCCCACAGCAGCTTGATGACGTTCCAGCCCGATCCGCGGAATTCGCCTTCGAGTTCCTGAATGATCTTTCCGTTGCCCCGCACCGGGCCGTCGAGGCGCTGCAGGTTGCAGTTGATGACGAAGACGAGGTTGTCGAGGTTCTCGCGCGCCGCGAGGCCGATGGCGCCGAGCGATTCGACTTCATCCATCTCGCCGTCACCGCAGAAGACCCAGACCTTGCGGTTCTCGGTGTTGGCGATGCCGCGGGCGTGCAGGTACTTGAGGAAGCGGGCCTGGTAGATCGCCATCAGCGGGCCGAGGCCCATCGACACCGTGGGGAACTGCCAGAACTCGGGCATGAGCTTGGGGTGCGGGTAGCTGGAAAGGCCATGGCCGTCGACTTCCTGGCGGAAGTTGAGCAGTTGCTCTTCGGTCAGGCGGCCTTCGAGGTAGGCGCGGGCGTAGATGCCGGGAGAAACGTGGCCCTGGATGTAGAGGCAATCACCGCCGTGGTTCTCGCTCTCGGCATGCCAGAAGTGATTGAAGCCGGCGCCGAACATGGTCGCCAGCGATGCAAAGGAGCCAATGTGCCCCCCGAGATCGCCGCCTTCGGGCGGGTGGTGGCGGTTGGCCTTCACGACCATCGCCATCGCATTCCAGCGCATGTACGAACGCAGGCGCTCTTCGATTTCGATGTTGCCGGGGGAGCGCTCCTCCTGGTCGACCTCGATGGTGTTCACGTAGGCCGTGTTGGCGGAGAACGGTTTGTCGATGCTGTTCTGACGGGCATGCTCGAGCAGTTGCTCGAGCAGGAAGTGAGCCCGTTCCGGCCCCTCGCTCTCAATGACTGCCGATAGGGCATCCATCCATTCGCGCGTTTCCTGCGCGTCTTGATCGTTCGCGGCCGAACCGAAGAGGTTCTGAGGATTCGCCGACATGCTTGTCTCCTTTTTGAGGGGGTTGTGGCAGTAATTTAGTGCCGGATTGGCGGTGCGGCGGGAGTTTCTCACAGAAATTCCGCAATTTCAAATAGTGCGTATCGTTTTCTTATTGCGAAATTCACCAATGAAACTTCGGGGTTGTTTTCGCGAGTTTTCCCCTCCGACCTCGTCATTGAATGGACCAGTTGACACCCCGTCCGAAAGGTGATCACCTAAACTCGACCGATGCCCTTTTCCTCCCCGATCGCGGTCGCGCGCAGCGCGGTCCACGCATCGCCGCTTTCATGGTGGCGCCGTTGGTGGCGCCGGCAGACGCCCATGCTGCAGGACGCCGTGGCGATGCTCGCCCCGCTTGCCGCCGTGCTGCTCTTTCTCGCGGCGATCGTGTCGGCCTTTTGGTACCTGCGCGCGGAGGAAATGGAGCGCGTCCAGGAATCCGTCAAGCGCGACGTCGAGTACGCGCAGCAGCGCGTGCGCATGCGCTTGCTCGAGCGGCAAGAGCAACTCTCGCGTCTGGCGCGCGATGCGTCGAATCGTGAAATCGACGTCGCAGAGTTCACGAGCCGTGCCGAATCGCTGGTCAGCCAGTTTCCCGAGCTCCAGGCAGTGACCTGGATTGACGATCGCCGCCGGGTCAAGGCCAGCTATGCAGCGCCGAGCGTCCATCCTGCGCAGCAACGCGCAAACGGCGAAGTACTGCGGCCCGGTGACACCGAAAGCAGCTATGCCTTGGCGCGCGAGCTCGGGCAGTTGGTTTACTCGCAGCCCCTCGCGGGCGGCGACCCCGCTCCGATGCTGCAGCTTCACATCCCGATGTTCGACCAGGGGCTGTTCGCGGGCACGCTGCTCGGCGAGTTCTCCGTCGACGGCCTGCTGCGCTACGGCATGCCGGCGGAGGTTTCCGCGCGCTATGCGGTGTCGCTTCTCGACGGCAAGGGCGGCCTGATCGCTGGGAACACTGTCGCCAACCCGAAAGGCGCCCGCAACCGCCTGCTGCCGTGGGCGGTTCATACCAACGAATATGAAGTGCCGGTGTCTCCTGTCGGCAATGGGCTGGTGCTGCGCGCACAGGCGTATCGAACCTCGCAAGGGGTGGTTGGCAACGGGCTCTTCTGGCTCGTCGGCGCGCTCAGTGTCCTGACAAGCTGGATGCTGATCGGCACCTGGCGCCACACGCGCCGCCGTCTGCAGGCGCAACAGGCGTTGGTGGCGGAAACCAATTTCCGCCGCGCGATGGAAAACTCGATGCTCACCGGCATGCGCGTGCTCGATCTCGAAGGCCGGATCACCTACGTGAACGCCGCCTTCTGCGCGATGACAGGCTGGAGCGAGAACGAGCTTGTCGGCCAGACGCCGCCCTTCCCCTACTGGCTCGAATCGGACCGCGAAGTGATGAACGAGCGGCTCGAAGAAGAACTGCACGGTCGCGCCCTGCCCGGCGGATTCCAGGTGCGCGTGAAGCGCAAGAACGGCAGCGTCTTCAACGCGCGGCTGTACGTCTCGCCGCTGATCGATGCCCGCGGGCATCAGACGGGCTGGATGACTTCGATGACCGACATCACGGAGCCGACGCGGATCCGCGAGCAGTTGTCCGCCTCCTACGAACGTTTCACCACCGTGCTGGAAGCGCTGGACGCTTCTGTGTCCGTGGCACCGCTCGGCAGCGAAGAACTGGTGTTCGCGAACAAGCTATATCGCCTCTGGTTCGGCTCCAATACTGTCGGCCATCTGAACATGGTGGCGCAGGCCGGCGTCCCGGCTTCGCACGCCCGCGACGAAGAACTCGACGACGTGGACCCCTTCGCCGGACTGCCGATCGACCAACTCACCGCGGCTCAGCCGGCCAACAACGAGATCTTCGTGCCCGAGCTCGGCAAATGGCTGGAGGTGCGTTCCCGCTATCTGACCTGGGTCGACGGCCGGCTCGCGCAACTCGTGATCGCGACCGACATCACCCCGCGCCGCGACGCAGAGGACCTTGCCGCGGCACAGGCCGATCGCGCGCACGCCGCGAGCCGCCTGATCACGATGGGCGAAATGGCTTCCAGCGTGGCGCACGAACTCAATCAGCCGCTGACCGCCATCTCCAACTACTGCAACGGGATGATGTCGCGGATCAAGGGCAACCAAATCGACTCGGACGCGCTATTGGCGGCGCTGGACAAGACCTCGAAGCAGGCCCAGCGCGCGGGCCAGATCATCCAGCGCATCCGCTCCTTCGTGAAGCGCAGCGAACCCAACCGGACGCCCGCCGAAGTGGCCACGATGGTCAGCGAAGCGGTCGAACTGGCCGGCATCGAGTTGCGCCGCCGCAACGTGCGCCTGAACCATTACGTGGCCGCACGGCTGCCCGTCTTGCGGGTCGATCCGATCCTGATCGAGCAGGTCATGGTCAACCTGCTGAAGAACGCCGCCGAATCCATCGACCTCGCCAACCGACCGCTCGCGCGCCGAAGCGTGGAGTTGCGTGTGCTCCCGAAAATCATCGATGGCCACAACGCGGTCGAGTTCTCCGTGCAGGACACCGGCATGGGCCTGTCGCCCGAAGTCATGGACCGGCTGTACGAAGCTTTCTTTTCCACCAAGCCCGAAGGCATGGGCATCGGGCTGAACCTCTGCCGCACGATCGTCGAGTCGCACCGTGGCCGAATGCAGGCGGAGAACATCTACAATGGTCCGGATGTGGTCGGATGCCGTTTCTCCTTCTGGATACCGGTGTTAGACGCTATCGATTCAGTAGCAAGCAACGAGGCGAAGGTACCTGCATGAGTTTGATTCCCAAGAAGGGCACGGTCTATGTCGTTGATGACGACGAAGCGGTTCGTGATTCGTTGCAATGGCTGCTCGAAGGCAAGGACTACCGGGTCCGCTGCTTCGACTCGGCCGAGTCGTTCCTTTCCCGTTACGACCCCCGTGAAGTCGCCTGCCTGATCGTCGACATCCGAATGGGCGGTATGTCCGGCATCGAATTGCAGGACAGGCTGATCGAACGCCGCTCGCCCCTGCCCATCGTGGTCATCACCGGCCACGGCGATGTGCCGATGGCGGTCGACAGCATGAAAAAGGGCGCCATGGATTTCATCCAGAAGCCCTTCAACGACGAAGCGTTGGTCGCGCTGGTCGAGCGGATGCTCGAACACGCCCGTGGCGCCTTCGCCCAGCATCAGCAGTCCGCCAGCCGCGACGCCCTGCTGTCGAAGCTCACCGGCCGCGAAGCGCAAGTGCTGGAACGCATCGTCGCCGGCCGACTCAACAAGCAGATCGCCGACGATCTCGGCATCAGCATCAAGACGGTCGAGGCGCACCGCGCCAACATCATGGAAAAGCTCAACGCGAACACCGTGGCCGATCTGCTGAAGATCGCTCTCGGGCAGGCGGCCCCCGCCAAGGCCTAGCGCCCGGCCGACCACCGTCTCGCACCCACG
Source organism: Variovorax sp. (assembly GCA_017744935.1). GTDB lineage: Bacteria > Pseudomonadota > Gammaproteobacteria > Burkholderiales > Burkholderiaceae_C > Variovorax. The sequence continues at coordinate 88,384 of JAGIAI010000030.1, read as the reverse complement.
CCTGCGCAAGCGGGCGTTTTTACTTGGAAGACAGGAAAACGATGACAGCCCAACTGATCGACGGCAACGCGCTGTCCCGAAAAATCCGCACCGAGGTTTCCGGCCGCATTGCCGCGCTCAAGGCGAGCGGGGTCGAGCCAACACTCGCGATCGTGCTGGTCGGGGACGATCCGGCAAGCCAGGTCTACGTCAAGCACAAGGTCAACGACAGCAGCGAAACGGGGCTGACCGCCAACCTGGAGCGCTATCCGGCGACCATGACCGAAGCCGATCTGCTTGCGCGCATCCACGCGCTCAACAACGACCCCAAGGTGCACGGCATCCTCGTGCAATTGCCATTGCCGCCGCACATGGACAGCCATCGCGTCATCGAGGCGATCTCTCCTGCCAAGGACGTGGACGGTTTCCACGTCGCGAGCGCCGGTGCACTCATGGTTGGCCAGCCGGGCTTCTGGCCCTGCACGCCGCACGGCTGCATGAAGATGCTCGAATCGATCGGCTACGACCTGCGCAGCAAGCACGCAGTCGTCATCGGCCGCAGCAACATCGTGGGCAAGCCCATGGCGATGATGCTGCTGGCCAAGAACGCCACGGTCACCATCTGCCACAGCGCGACGAAGGATCTCGGCGCCATCACGCGGCAGGCTGACGTGGTGGTCGCGGCGGTCGGCAAGCGCAACATCCTGACGGCGGACATGGTCAAGCCCGGTGCGGTCATCATCGACGTCGGCATGAACCGCAAGGAAGACGGCAAGCTCGCGGGCGACGTCGATTTCGAAGGCGTCAAGGAAGTCGCAGGCTGGATCACGCCAGTACCGGGCGGTGTCGGGCCCATGACCCGCGCGATGCTGCTCGCCAACACTCTTGAAGCCGCGGAACGCGCCGCAAGATAAAGACCACCCCGTTGCTTGCTCACTGCGTGTAGCCGCCTCCCCCTCAAGGGGCGTCACCGGCGGCCCGGCAAAGCCGGTTCCGCAGTGACTCCCGAACGGTCTTCGCTTCGCTCGACCTGGAATTGACATGACTGACAACCCGCTTCTTGACTTTGCCGACCTCCCGCTTTTTGACCGGATCAAGCCCGCGCATGTCGCTCCGGCGGTCGATGCACTGCTGGCGGAGGCCGAAGCGGCGCTGCAAGCCGTAACCGCTCCCGAATTTCCCTCGGACTGGCTGGCGATCTCGCGAGTACTCGACGTGGCGTCCGAGCGCTTCAGCCGCGCGTGGGGTGCGGTGGGCCATCTCAACGCGGTCGCCGATACGCCCGAACTCCGCGCCGCCTACAACGAGGCGATGCCGCGCGTCACCGCCTTCTGGACGCGCCTCGGTTCCGACGAACGCCTGTACGCCAAGTACAAGGCCATCGATCCCGCCACGCTCAATGCGGAGCAGCGTCAGGCACATCACAACGCGATCCGCAACTTCGTGCTGGGCGGTGCCGAATTGCAGGGAGTGGCGAAGGTCCGCTTCGCCGAGATCCAGGAACGTCAGGCCGAACTGAGCCAGAAGTTCAGTGAAAACGCACTCGATGCCACCGATGCCTTCGCCTACTACGCCCCGCTGGGCGAGCTGGAGGGGCTGCCGGAGGACGTGATCAGCGCCGCCCGCACAGCCGCGGACGCCGAGGGCAAGGAAGGCTACAAGCTCACACTGAAGATGCCGTCCTACCTGCCGGTGATGCAGTTCGCCAAGAGCAGCGCGCTGCGCGAACGGCTCTACCGTGCCTACGTCACCCGCGCGAGCGAGCTCGGCGATCCGGCCTTCGACAACACCGAGTTGATCCGCGAAATCCTCGAGTTGCGCCAGGAGGAAGCCAAGCTCCTCGGGTACCCGAATTTTGGCGAACTTTCGATCGTCCCGAAGATGGCGGAATCCGCCGATCAGGTGATCAAGTTCCTGCGCGATCTGGCGACCAAGGCCAAGCCCTACGGCGAGCGCGATCTGGCCGACCTGCGCGTCTTCGCCGCCGAGCAACTCGGCGTAACCGATCCGCAGCCCTGGGACTGGAGCTACATCGGCGAGAAGCTCAAGGAAGCGCGCTATGCCTTCAGTGATCAAGAGGTGAAGCAGTACTTCACCGCGCCGAAGGTGATGGCCGGGCTGTTCAAGATCGTCGAGACGCTCTTCGAGGTGTCGATCCGACGCGACGTGGCGCCGGTCTGGCATCCGAGCGTCGAGTTCTACCGTATCGAGCGCAACGGCCAGAAGGTCGGACAGTTCTACCTCGACCCGTCCGCGCGACCGGCCAAGCGCGGCGGCGCGTGGATGGACGACGTCCGCGCCCGTTGGCTGCGCCCCGACACCGGCGCGCTGCAGACGCCGGTCGCACAGCTTGTCTGCAACTTCGCCGAAGGCGTCGACGGCAAGCCGCCACTGCTCACACATGACGACGTGACGACGCTCTTCCACGAATTCGGCCATGGCCTGCATCACATGCTCACGCAGATCAACGAGCGCGATGTCTCCGGCATCAGCGGCGTGGAATGGGATGCGGTCGAGCTGCCCAGCCAATTCATGGAGAACTTCTGCTGGGAATGGGACGTGCTTTCCCACATGACTTCGCACGTCGATACCGGCGCCCCACTGCCGCGCGCCCTGTTCGACAAGATGACGGCGGCCAAGAACTTCCAGAGCGGCCTGCAGACGCTGCGGCAGATCGAGTTCTCGCTGTTCGACATGCTGCTGCACACTGCCTATGACGCCACGACCGCCAAGCCGGGCGAGGTGCTCGCGCTGCTCGGCAAGGTGCGCCAGGAAGTGGCGGTCATGCCGTCCCCGGCCTTCAGCCGCACTCCTCATACCTTCAGCCACATCTTCTCCGGCGGGTATGCGGCTGGCTACTACAGCTACAAGTGGGCCGAGGTGCTGAGCGCCGACGCCTACGCGGCTTTCGAGGAAACTGCCGGCGCCAACGGCGAGCCGAGCATCGAGACGGGCCGGAAATACCGGCAGGCCATTCTCGAAGCGGGAGGAAGCCGCACCGCGATGGAATCGTTCAAGGCCTTCCGCGGTCGCGAACCGCAGATCGACGCGTTGCTGCGCCACCAGGGCATGGCGGAACCACAACCAGCCTAAGGCCGAACGGTGGCGGAGCCTGAGATACTCGGCGTCATCCGAATCCGGGAGACCTCGATGAAAAACCGCTCCGCCATCGCAAGCCTTGCCCTGCTGCTGGTTGCGACCTCGTCCTTTGCCCAGGCGGTCTACCGCCAGGTCGACAAGGATGGGCGCGTGACCTTCTCCGACCAACCGCCGACAGCTTCTTCGCAGCCCGCTACCTCGCGGGCCGGAAACACCATCAATTCTGCCGTTGGTCTGCCGTACGAGCTGAGGCAGGTGACCCAGCGTTACCCCGTCACGCTCTATACAGGCGAAGAGTGCGGCCCGTGCGGCGCGGCGCGCTCCCTGCTGATCACGCGTGGCGTGCCGTTCAGTGAGCGCACGGTCAAGAGCAACGACGACATCGCTGCCCTGCAACGCCTGAGCGGACAGAGTGGCCTACCCCTGCTCAGCATCGGTTCGCAGCAGCTCAAAGGCTTTTCGGACAGCGAGTGGTCGCAGTACCTCGACGCAGCAGGCTATCCGAAGAGTTCGCAGTTGCCGGCGAGCTATCAGAATCCGCCGGCCCAGCCGCTGGTAGCACTGGCGCCGACCGCGCAGCCCTCCCCCGTCGCGGCGCCGACGCCCGCCGCGATTCCGGCGCCTGCGGCCCCTTCCAGCGAGCCGTCGCCGAGCAATCCGGCCGGCATCAAGTTCTAAGTCTAAGAGCGCCCAGAGGCCGTCTCGGCCTCAGCCGAACCGCATCGTCCGCACGCCGGACGATGTGCCCAGCAGGCACACGCTGGCCCGCTGCCGGGCGAAGACCCCCACCGTGATCACCCCCGGCCACTGGTTCACTTCCGTCTCGAAACCGAGCGGATCCGTGATCCGCAAGCCGGTGACGTCGATGATGTGCTGACCGTTGTCGGTCACGAGCGGTGCCCCATCCTTGAGCCGAACCTGAGCCTGCCCACCCAGGCGCGCGAATTGGCGGATCACGCGCTGCGTCGCCATGGGAATCACCTCCACCGGGAGCGGAAACGCCCCGAGCGTATTGACCAGCTTGGAAGAGTCGGCGATGCAGACGAATCGCCGCGACTGCCCCGCGACGATCTTCTCGCGCGTCAGGGCCGCACCGCCGCCCTTGATCATGTAGCCGCGCCCGTCGATCTCGTCGGCGCCGTCGATGTAGACCGCCAGTTCTTCGACCTCGTTGCTATCGAAGACAGGGATGCCCAGCGCCTGGAGCCGCTCAGTCGATGCCACCGAACTGGAGACCGCCCCCCGGATCTCCGACTTGATGGTGGCAAGCGCATCGATGAACTTGTTCACCGTCGAGCCGGTGCCCACCCCCACGATTTCGCCCTTGACAACATAGTCCAGCGCGGCGCGGCCGACCTGCGCCTTGAGTTCGTCCTGGGTCAGGGCCTGAGCCGGAGCGGGGGAAGTCATCGGGGAGAATCCTTGGCTGATTGAAGTCGAGAATTATCCAATGCCCCTGCTGTTGCCCTCGTCGCTTTATGGACTTGCCCGTCCTTTCCTGTTCGGTTTCGACCCCGAGCATGCCCACGAAGTCACCCTGGATGCGCTTGCGCGTACCCAGAACACGCCACTCGCCTGCGCCTACGCTGCTCCGCGTGTGGAAGACCGGGTCACGCTCGCAGGGCTGACGTTTCCGAACCGGGTCGGACTCGCGGCCGGACTCGACAAGAATGCCCGTTGCATCGACGCCTTTGCCTCGATGGGATTCGGCTTCGTCGAGGTCGGCACGGTCACGCCCAAGGCGCAGCCCGGCAACCCCAAGCCGCGCATGTTCCGGTTGCCTCAACGGGACGCACTCATCAACCGCCTGGGGTTCAACAATGAGGGCCTTGAGGCGTTCATCGCGAACGTGCAACGCGCCCGCTTTCGGCGAGATACATCCAGGTTGCCGATGCTGCTCGGTCTCAACATCGGCAAGAACGCAGCCACGCCGATCGAGCGCGCCGTAGACGACTACCTGATCGGGCTCGATGGCGTGTACCCGCATGCCGATTACGTGACGATCAACATTTCGAGCCCCAATACCACGAACCTGCGTTCGCTCCAGAGCGACGAAGCACTGGATGCGCTGCTTGGCGCGGTGGCCGACAAGCGCGAAGCCCTCGCCGCAAGGCATGGCAAGCGAGTCCCTCTCTTCGTGAAGATCGCACCCGATCTCGACGAAGCCCAGGTCAAGGTGATCGCCGCGACACTCCTGCGGCATGGCATGGACGGCGTTATTGCCACCAACACGACCCTTTCGCGCGAGGCAGTGGCAGGTCTGCAGCACGCCGCGGAAGCTGGCGGCCTGTCGGGCGCGCCGGTCAGGGAGGCAAGTAACCGCGTCATCGGGCAGTTGCGGGCCGCGCTGGGAAGCAAATTCCCCATCGTCGGCGTCGGCGGCATTCTGAGCGCGGCCGATGCGAAGTCGAAAATCAATGCCGGTGCGGACGTGGTGCAGCTCTACACCGGATTGATCTATCGGGGACCGGGGCTGGTCCGGAAAGTGGCTCAGGCACTGCGCCACAGCGACGCCTGAGCAGCCTAGATCAGCGCATCCGCCAGAGAACCGGCACGATCACGCTGGCCCAGCGCACGATGCGGCGCGGCCCAAGGACCGCGACCACCGCTGCGGCAGCAACGCCGGCGGCAACCGGGTGCTCGCGCGCGATGCGTATCGCGGCGGCGCTAGGGCTTTCATTCGGCAGAGGGGCTTCGCCCTTGCCTGTCGAGGCCGCTTCGAGGGTCGCGATGCGCACGCGCTGCTTTTCGATACGCAGCAGCAGTTCTTCTCGGGTATGGGGTCGCGGTTCGCGCGGAACTGCGCCTGGCTTCCTCTTTCCGAGGCTTTGCCGGAGCCACGCGCGATCGCGCTCGAACTCGCGGAGCACCGGCTCAAACGCCGACGACGACTTGCCCGACATCGAAAGAAGCGCGACGACCGAGGTCAGCCAGAGCGCCACCCAGACCGCGGCGACCAGCCAGGCGGCCACCGATCGATGTGGCGAGTCCCAGAAGTGGACGACGATGGCCACCGACAGCAGGGCGATCGCGATCGTCGTGAGTCCGACCACCGCAATGACGAGACCGAGCATCCATCGCAGTCGCTTCTTCTCGTCTTCCCAAGCAAAGCGCAGGAGTTCGGCCCGGTCTTCCGCCGCGAGGGCACTTTCACCGATCAGGATTCGCAAGCGCCGCAACTGGGATTTGATCCCGAAAAGCGACGACAGCCTCATGCGCCGACCTCGCAAGCCTCGCGGCAAGTGCCGGGCCGGGCCCACTTCAGGGCTGCGCTGGCGTGGATGAACTCAGCGGCGGCCAAGCAGCAGGCCCACCAGGACGCCCACTGCCAGTGCAGCTCCGGCGATCTGCCAGGGCTCATCGTGCGCGTAGGCGTTGGCCGAACTGGCAGCCTCGCGAGCCTTCTTGGCGGCGACGCGGCTCTTTTCGGCGGCCAGTTCGCGCGCGATCGCCAGCTTGCTGTCGATACGCTGGCGAAGGGCCTTGATGTGAGGGACCGAATCGAGATCCTTGCTGGCGAGCACGCCGCGCACATCGCTCGCAATGTCTTCTGCCACGGCGTTGGCCGCTGCTTCGAGGTTGGTGGTTGCAGTCATTGAAAAAGGTCCTCCTCAACGCGCCGGCACCGCGCCGGCAACTCACGCCGACAAACGACGCACCGCCGCATGGTACATGCCTGCGCCCATCTACGACAGCAGATCAGCCACTTGACGGGCGATGGCCAAGCTGCTCGTCAGACCCGGTGATTCGATCCCGAACAGGTTGACAAGACCCGGAATGCCATGGTCGGCCGGCCCCGCGATCATGAAGTCGGCAGCCGCCTCCGTCGGACCGGAAATCTTGGGCCGCATGCCCGCATAACCGGGCTGGAGCGCGCCATCCGGCAGGGCGGGCCAATATTTCCGAACCTCCGCGTAAAAGGCCTGGCCGCGGGCGGGATCGACCTGGAGGTCATCCGGACGATCGACCCATTGGACGTCCGGCCCGAACTTGGCTTGGCCGCCGAGATCAAGCGTGAGGTGCACGCCAAGACCTGCCGCCTCCGGCACGGGATAAATCAAGCGACTAAAGGGCACCCGCCCGGCCAGGGTGAAGTAGTTTCCTTTTGCAAAAAAGGCCTGCGGCACGAATTGCAGAGAAAGCCCTTCGAAATGCCGTGCCAATAACGGCGCAGAAAGTCCCGCTGCATTCACCACGCTGCCGCACCGCAACCGCGTGCCGTCGTCGGTAGTCAGAAGAATGCCTCCCTTTTCACATGCGGCACTCGCGACACCCGACTTGATCGCAACGATGCCTCCTGCATGCTCCAGATCCCCCTGCAAGCTCAACATGAACGCATGGCTGTCCACGATGCCCGTGCTGGGTGAAAGAAGTGCCGCGGTGCAAGCCAGTTGAGGCTCGATCGCGCGAGCCTGCTCGCCGGAGAGCAGGACCATATCGTCAACGCCATTGGCTGCGGCCTTGGCCATGATGCCGGCGAGTTGTTCGACCTGCGCTTCGGAGGTCGCGACAATGAGTTTGCCGCAGCGACGATGCGGCACACCGCGCTCATCGGCATAGGCGTAGAGCAGCCTCTTGCCCTCCACGCACAGCCGGGCCTTCAGTGAGCCCTTGGGGTAGTAGATCCCGGCATGGATCACCTCGCTGTTGCGCGAGCTCGTCCCAGTGCCGATGGCGCCTTCGGCCTCCAGCACGATGACCTCGCGTCCCTGGAGCGCGAGGGCCCGTGCGACGGCCAGACCGACTACGCCGGCGCCGATCACGGCGCAATCGAATTCATCCATGTCAGGAGCATAGCGGCGTGCAGCCGCCGGTCACGACGACTTGCAAGTAACCGATGCAGTCATCGGAAGCGCGAGATCGCCGGGTGGCGCCGCAGGCCCTTGATCGGGCTCGACAGGCAGCTCAGGCACGTCCGGCGGGTCGGGAGTGACGGGAGACGGAAGATCGGGACTGGTGGCCATGACGGTTCTCCTTCAACCACAACCGTCGTTCTACGGGAGGCGAAGACGTCATGCAACAGGCCAACTGCTCGAATGCGGACACACACTCGCCACTGCTTCGCAGCCATGCTGCCGGAAGCGTAGAAACAGGAGGGGGGGAAATTGGTGGGCGGTGCAGGCTTCGAACCTGCGACCCCAGCAGTGTGAATGCTGTGCTCTACCCCTGAGCTAACCGCCCGAAGCGCCGACGAGGGTGCCAGCGCTATCGATCTTTTTCGTACCGTTCGGTGCGAAGCCTGCGATTATGCCACAGCCATTTCGCTCATCTTGCGAAATAGCGTCCGACCGTTGCTACTTTTATCGAGCTGCACCAGCACCTCCTCGTGTGCGGCCAGTTCATGCTCGGCGGCAACGAGCACCGGCAGCTCAAACGTGCGCAGGTCAACGATCACGACAGCACCCTGCTTCGGCTCGTCGGTCGCAACGTCGATCAACAGAGCGTCCTGGCCACGCGTGAGATTGATGTAGACATCCGCGAGCAATTGCGCGTCCAGCTTCGCGCCGTGGAAGGTCCGATTGGAGCGATCCACGCCGAAGCGGTCGCAAAGCGCGTCCAGCGAATTCCGCTTGCCTGGATAAACCGATTTCGCCATTGCCAGCGTATCGGTGACCTCCGAGACGAAACTGCGTAGCGGAGGCAGCCCCGAAAGCTCGAATTCCTTGTTCAGGAAGCCCACGTCGAACGCCGCGTTATGAATGATCAGCTCGGCACCCCGAAGGTACTCCACGATGTCGTTGGCCAACGTGCCGAACTTGGGCTTGTCGCGCAGGAAGTCCGTCGTCAGACCGTGCACCTTGAGCGCATCCTCATGACTCTCGCGCTCGGGATTGAAGTAGATATGCAGGTCGTTGCCGGTGAGCTTGCGGTTGAACAGCTCGACGCATCCCAGTTCGATGATGCGGTCGCCGTTCTCGGCGGAGAGGCCAGTGGTTTCGGTGTCTAGGACGATCTGCCGGGTCATCAATGATTTTCTTTGGCGTGATTGATGGAGTACTTCGGAATTTCCACCGTAAGGTCCGATTGTGCAAGGATCGCCTGGCAGCTCAGGCGCGACTGTGGCTCCAGGCCCCAGGCGCGGTCGAGTAGATCCTCTTCCTCTTCCTCTGCCTCGTTCAACGATTCACCGCCCTTTCGCACGATCACGTGGCAGGTGGTGCAGGCGCAACTCATCTCGCAGGCGTGCTCGATGTGAATGTCGTTCTCGAGCAGCGCCTCGCAGATCGAAGTACCCGCGGGCGCGGTGATTTCGGCGCCCTCGGGACAATACTCGGCGTGTGGGAGGATCTTGATCGTGGGCATGAAATGTTCTTCTAGAGGGACTCGATCTGGCGGCCCGCGAGCGCGCGCGTGATACCGGCATTCATGCGCCGGGCGGCAAAGGATTCGGTTCCATCGGCGAGCGCCTTGGTCGCGGCCTCGATCACCGCGGCGTCACCCGATGACTGGGCGCGGCGCAGAGCATCCATCAGCGTGTCGATGCCTTCGCGCTCGTCCGCGGACAGGAGCGCGCCATCGGCATCCAGCGCGCTCTGCGTCGCCAGCAGCATGCGGTCGGCGTCCACGCGAGCTTCCACGAGCGCGCGGGCCTGCATGTCCTGCTGCGCAGTGGAGAAGCTCTCTTGCAGCATCGTGGCGATCTGATCATCTGAGAGCCCATAGGAAGGCTTGACTGCGACGCTTGCCTCCACACCGCTGCCCTGCTCCTTGGCGCTGACGCTCAACAGCCCGTCGGCGTCGACGGTGAAGGTGACGCGAATCCGCGCAGCACCGGCCGCCATCGGCGGAATGCCGCGCAATTCGAAACGCGCGAGGCTACGGCAGTCAGCGACGAGGTCGCGCTCGCCCTGGACGACGTGGAGCGCCAAAGCGGTCTGGCCATCCACGTAAGTCGTGAAGTCCTGCGCCATTGCCGTCGGAATGGTCTGGTTGCGGGGCACGATGCGCTCGACGAGTCCACCCATGGTCTCGATGCCCAGCGAGAGCGGGATCACGTCGAGCAGCAGGAGGTCGTCGGCGCCGCCATTGCCGGCCAGCTGATTCGCTTGGATCGAAGCACCGAGGGCAACGACCTCATCGGGATTCAGGTTGATCAGCGGATCGCGGCCGAAGAACCTGCCGACCGCGTTGCGGATCTGCGGCATGCGCGTCGCGCCCCCGACCAGCACGATGCCCTTGAGTTCGTCCGGCTGGAGCCGCGCGTCGCGCAGTGCCTTGCGGACCGATGCAATGGTGCGCGCAGTGAGCTTTTCAGTCGCCGCTTCGAATTGCTCTCGCAGCACTTCAAATTGAATCTGCCCCGCCTGAAGATGGGCCGAGAAGACCGCCGAATCCGCTGAAGAAAGCGCTTCCTTGGTCGCCCTTGCGGCCACGAGCATGGCAGCCTTGTCGGCGTCGCTGCTTGCCTTGAGACCCGTCCGCGCGAGAACAAAATCAGCCAGCGCGTCGTCGTAGTCGTCGCCCCCCAGGGCCGAATCACCACCGGTTGCAATCACTTCGAAGACGCCCTGCGTCAACCGCAGGATCGAGATGTCGAACGTGCCACCGCCGAGGTCGTAGACCGCATAGACGCCCTCGCTCGCGTTGTCGAGCCCGTAAGCGATCGCGGCCGCTGTCGGTTCGCTGATGAGACGCAGGACATTGAGGCCGGCGAGCTGTGCGGCATCCTTGGTCGCCTGGCGCTGGCCCTCGTCGAAGTACGCGGGGACGGTGATCACCGCACCGTACAGATCGTCGTTGAAAGTGTCTTCGGCGCGGTAACGCAGCGTGGCGAGAATCTCGGCGCTGACCTCGATGGGCGACTTCACGCCCGCTGCGGTCAGGACGCGGACCATGCCGGCTTCGTCCGTGAGGTGGTAGGCCATCGCATCGCGATTGCCGATGTCCTGAACACCACGCCCCATGAGACGTTTGACCGAAGTGATGACGTTCGCGGGATCTTCGGCGCGCGCTGCCAGGGCGTCGAAGCCGATCTGGCGGCGGTCCTTGTCGAGATAGCGTACGGCGGACGGCAGGATCACCCGCCCGTCTCCGTCCGGCAGGCACTCGGCCACCCCGTTGCGAACGGCGGCGACGAGCGAATGCGTCGTACCGAGGTCTATGCCGACGGCAATGCGGCGCTGGTGCGGGTCGGGCGCCTGGCCGGGTTCTGAAATCTGAAGCAATGCCATCGCTCTATTGTCCCAACTGGTCCGACTTGACTTCGATGTCATGGGCAAAGCGCTCAATGAACATGAGGGCTCTGATCTGCTTTGCCGCGGACAGGTAGTCGCCCTTCTCGTCGATGAGCCAGTCGAGCGACGACAACGCACGGGTACGGCCGGCCTCGACTTCCCCGCGGAGTTTCTCGATTGCGGCATCGTCCTCGGCCTCCTCGAGCTCTTCACGCCAGGCAATCTGGTGCATCAGGAAGTCCGGTGGCATCGCCGTGTTGTTCTCGGCATTGACCGGTGCGCCGTTCAGCTCACAAAGGTAAGTCGCACGCTTGATGGGGTCCTTGAGCCGCTGGTAGGCCTCATTGATGCGAACCGACCATTGCATGGCAACCCGTTGCGCCGCGGCGCCCTGGGCTGCAAAGCGGTCCGGGTGTGCTTCGCGCTGAAGCTCCTTCCAGCGGTTGTCCAGCGCCGCGCGGTCCTGCGCAAAAGTCGCCGGGACGGCAAACAGGTCGAAGTCGGTATCGGTCAGGTTCATGGCGCTAAAAAGCCGCCAGCACATGACATGGTGGCGGCTCGGGCTCAAGGCCGGGTGAAATCAGATGCGGAAGCTCTCGCCGCACCCACAGCGGTCGCGTTCGTTCGGGTTGTTGAACTTGAAACCCTCATTGAGGCCTTCGCGGACGAAGTCGAGTTGGGTTCCGTCAAGGTAGGCGAGACTTTTGGGGTCGACCAGCACCTTCACACCGTGGTCTTCGAACACCACGTCTTCGGGCGAAAGCTCATCGACATATTCGAGCTTGTAGGCCAGGCCCGAACAGCCGGTGGTCTTGACACCCAGCCGCACCCCCACGCCCTTGCCTCGCTTTCCGAGGTAGCGGGTCACGTGGCGCGCGGCGGATTCGGTCAGGGTCACAGCCATGTCAGTGAGCGGCCTCCGCCGCCTTCGTGGCGGCGTCATGCTTGGCCTTGTAGTCGCTGACGGCCGCCTTGATCGCATCTTCCGCGAGGATCGAGCAGTGAATCTTGACCGGCGGCAGCGCCAGCTCTTCGGCGATCTGCGCGTTCTTCAGTGCGGCGGCTTCGTCGAGCGTCTTGCCCTTGACCCATTCGGTCACGAGCGAAGAGGAAGCGATTGCCGAACCGCAGCCGTAGGTCTTGAAGCGCGCATCTTCGATCACACCGGTTTCTGGGTTGACCTTGATCTGCAGCTTCATGACGTCGCCGCATGCCGGCGCGCCGACCATGCCAGTGCCCACCGTGGTGTCACCCTTTTCGAAGGAGCCGACATTGCGGGGGTTTTCGTAGTGGTCAATGACCTTCGATGAATAAGCCATGGGGTACCTCTTGGATTTTTAGTGAGCCGACCACTGGATCGTGTTCAGATCGATGCCATCCTGGAACATTTCCCAGAGCGGGCTCAGTTCACGGAGCTTGGCAACGTTGTGCTTGATGGTCGAGATCGCATAGTCGATCTCTTCCTCGGTCGTGAAGCGCCCGATCGTCATGCGCAGGCTGCTATGGGCCAGTTCGTCGCTGCGGCCCAGCGCGCGCAGCACGTAACTGGGCTCGAGGCTGGCCGAGGTACAGGCGGAGCCACTGGACACTGCCAACCCCTTGATGCCCATGATCAACGACTCGCCTTCGACGTAGTTGAAGCTCATGTTCAGGTTGTGCGGCACGCGGTGCTCGAGGTCGCCATTGATGAAGACTTGTTCGACGTCCTTCAGGCCATCAAGCAGGCGTTGCTGGAGCGCACGCGCCTTAGCGATGTCTTCCTTCATTTCGAGCTTGGCGAGGCGGAACGCTTCGCCCATGCCGACGATCTGGTGCGTGGGCAGCGTGCCGGACCGCATGCCGCGTTCATGACCACCGCCGTGCATCTGCGCTTCGAGCCGCACGCGCGGCTTGCGGCGAACGTACAGAGCGCCGATGCCTTTCGGGCCGTACGTCTTGTGCGAGGCCAGGCTCATGAGATCGATCGGAAGCGTCTTGACATCGATGTCGACCTTGCCCGTGGCTTGCGCGGCATCGACATGGAAGATCACGCCCTTTTCGCGGCAAATATTGCCGAGAGTCACCATGTCCTGGACCACCCCGATTTCGTTGTTCACGAACATCACACTAGCGAGGATGGTGTCGGGCCGGATCGCCGCCTTGAAGGCCTCGATATCGAGCAGACCGTCTTCCTGAACGTCGAGATAGGTGACTTCGAACCCCTGGCGTTCGAGTTCGCGCATCGTGTCGAGCACGGCCTTGTGCTCAGTCTTCACCGTGATCAGGTGCTTGCCCTTCCCCTTGTAGAAATGGGCGGCGCCCTTCAGCGCGAGATTGTTCGATTCGGTCGCGCCAGACGTCCACACGATCTCGCGGGGATCTGCGCCGATCAGCTCCGCCACGAAGCCGCGCGCCTTCTCGACGGCCTCCTCGGCTTCCCAACCCCAAGCGTGGCTGCGCGATGCCGGGTTGCCGAAGTGCTCGCGCAACCACGGAATCATCGCGTCGACGACGCGCGGATCGACCGGCGTCGTCGCGCCGTAGTCAAGGTAGATCGGGAAATGAGGAGTGACGTCCATGGCTGGCTCGGGCTGTCGTGGGGTTTGATTCTTTGTGTGCGACGAATGGGCGCCCGCAGGCGCCTTCGTACTCAGGACTTCGCGAAGGCGTTGCCCAGCGCGAACACCGAATTGGGCGCATTGACCCGAATCGGCTTGACGACCGGCTGGCTCGAGATCGCGCGCTTGACGGCGGGCTTGTTCTCGATCTGCACGCCCTTGGCAATCTGGTCGTCCACCAGCTTCTGCAAAGTGACCGAATCGAGGAACTCGACCATGCGCTGGTTCAGCGATGCCCAGAGCTCGTGCGTCATGCAGCGGCCCGCTTCGCCGAGGCAGTTTTCCTTGCCGCCGCACTGGGTGGCATCGATGGGCTCATCGACGGAAACAATGATGTCGGCCACGGTGATATCCGAAGCCTTGCGTCCCAGAGAATAGCCGCCGCCCGGACCGCGGGTCGATTCGACCAGCTCATGACGGCGCAGCTTGCCGAACAGCTGCTCCAGATAGGACAACGAAATCTGCTGCCGCTGGCTGATTGCGGCCAAAGTGACCGGACCGGTGTTCTGGCGCAGCGCCAGATCGATCATGGCTGTCACCGCAAAGCGGCCTTTGGTAGTGAGACGCATCGCAAGCTCCTTGAGTGCTTACCGTTGAAATGACACCGCGACCAGAGGCCTCGGTGACGTCGTCTCCGCCCTGCCCGACCCTGCTCGACTGGCGAACCAGTGAATGGGAGTCGGCCCTTCATCGCGAAGTTTCTTGTTTGTTGAGTATTTCGCTCAAGTATATCAGAAGGCCCTGGTATGTGCTCGGGTAAACCCGATTGCAGGGCCGAGCAGTCTCAGGCGGCCGGACCGCCGGCGCCCAACGGCGCGATATTGTCGTGCCCAGGCCCCCCGAAGGCCTGCTCCCTCAGCAGCGCCAGTTGGTCGCGAACCCGCGCCGCTTTCTCGAATTCGAGACTGCGTGCGTGCTCCAGCATCGTCTTTTCGAGGCGCTTGATTTCGCGTGCGATGTCCTTCTCGGACATGTCCTCCACTTTGGCCCGCTCCAGGTCGCGCTTCGCCGATTCTTTGCTCGATTTTTCGCTGTAGACCCCGTCGATCAGGTCGCGCACCTGCTTCACGATGCTCCTTGGCGTGATGCCGTGGGCCTCGTTGTAGGCGATCTGGCGTGCCCGGCGACGCTCGGTTTCGTCGATCGCCTTCCTCATCGAATCCGTGATTCGGTCCGCGTAGAGGATCGCCTTGCCGTTCAAGTTGCGCGCCGCCCGTCCGATTGTCTGAATGAGCGAGCGCTCCGCCCGCAGGAAGCCTTCCTTGTCGGCGTCCAGGATCGCCACCAGCGACACCTCCGGAATATCCAGCCCCTCGCGAAGCAGGTTGATGCCGACCAGCACATCGAAAGCGCCGAGACGCAGGTCGCGCAGGATCTCGACCCGCTCCACCGTGTCCACGTCGCTGTGCAGATAGCGCACCTTGACGCCGTTGTCGACGAGGTAATCCGTGAGCTGCTCGGCCATCCGCTTGGTCAGCGTGGTAATTAGCACCCGCTCGCTCTTCTCAACGCGCAGGCGGATCTCCTGCAGCACATCGTCCACCTGATGGGTCGCGGGTCGGACTTCCACCTCAGGATCAATCAAGCCTGTCGGCCGAACCAATTGCTCCACGACATTCCCGGCGTTGTCCTTCTCGTACTGGGCAGGCGTGGCCGAAACGAAGATGCACTGCCGCATCCGGTGTTCGAACTCCTCGAATTTGAGAGGGCGGTTGTCCAGTGCGGACGGAAGGCGAAACCCGTATTCGACGAGCGTGGTCTTGCGCGCACGGTCGCCGTTGTACATGGCGCTGAGTTGGCCGATCATCTGATGGCTCTCGTCGAGGAACATCAACGCGTCCTTCGGCAAGTAATCGGTCAACGTGGCCGGTGGATCGCCGGGCGCGGCGCCCGAGAGATGCCGCGTGTAGTTCTCGATCCCCTTGCAGTGCCCGATTTCCGCCAGCATTTCGAGGTCGAAGCGCGTCCGCTGTTCGAGGCGCTGCGCTTCGACCAACTTGCCTTCCGCCACGAAAAACTTGAGACGCTCGTCCAGCTCGAGCTTGATGGTCTCGACTGCGCGCAGCACCTTGTCGCGCGGCGTCACGTAATGGCTCGACGGATAGACAGTGAAACGAGGGATCTTCTGGCGGATACGCCCTGTGAGCGGGTCGAAAAGCTGCAGCGACTCGATTTCGTCATCGAACAGCTCGACGCGGATCGCGAGCTCACTGTGCTCCGCCGGGAAGATGTCGATGGTGTCGCCGCGCACGCGGAAGGTCCCGCGCGCAAAATCTTGCTCATTGCGCGTGTACTGCATTCGGATCAGCCGCCCGATCACATCGCGCTGCCCGATCTTGTCGCCCTGCCGCATGATAAAGCGCATCTGCGTGTAGTCCTCGGGCGTGCCGATGCCGTAAATGGCACTCACGGTTGCCACGATCACCGTGTCGCGCCGCTCCAGCACGCTCTTAGTGGCCGAAAGGCGCATCTGCTCGATGTGCTCGTTGATCGAGCTGTCCTTCTCGATGAACAGGTCCCGCTGGGGGACATAGGCTTCAGGCTGGTAGTAGTCGTAGTAGCTGACGAAGTACTCCACGGCGTTCTTCGGAAAGAATTCGCGGAACTCGCTGTAGAGCTGCGCCGCCAGTGTCTTGTTGGGCGCGAAGACGATCGCAGGCCGGCCCAGGCGGGCGATCACGTTTGCCATGGTGTACGTCTTGCCGGAGCCGGTCACACCCAGGAGCGTCTGGAAAACCTCGCCGTCCTGCACACCTTCGACCAGGCCCGCGATCGCCGTGGGCTGGTCCCCAGCAGGCGGATACGGTTGATAGAGCTCGAACGGCGATCCCGGGAACCTGACGAATTCGCCCTGCTTCACGGGCCCTATGGACTCGGCGTTCTGCGACTCTGGAATGGCTTGGGAGGCTTCTGGCATGGCGTGGACTCGGAAAAGGTGCGGGCGCGGCCGGTAAAATTCAAGCGAACCGGAAAGCTTAAACGCTGCCCCGGATTCACGCGAATCGACCACCCCCAAAGGATTTCTCCATGTCTATGTTCACCGCCGTCGAGATGGCGCCCCGCGACCCGATCCTGGGCCTCAACGAGCAATACGCTGCCGACAGCAACCCGCAAAAAGTCAACCTCGGCGTCGGCGTGTATTACGACGACAACGGCAAGCTGCCGCTGCTGAAGTGCGTCCAGGCGGCGGAAGAAGACATGATGAAGGCGCCCAGCGCGCGCGGCTACCTGCCCATCGATGGCATCGTCGCCTACGACAACGCGGTCAAGGGCCTCGTCTTCGGCGCGGACAGCGAGCCGGTCAAGGCTGGCCGCGTCGCCACGATTCAAGCGATCGGCGGCACGGGTGGCCTCAAGGTCGGCGCGGACTTCCTCAAGAAGCTCTCCCCCTCGGCCAAGGTTCTGATTAGCGACCCGAGCTGGGAAAACCACCGCGCCCTCTTCACCAACGCCGGCTTCACCGTCGAAACCTATCCGTACTACGACGCTGCCACGCGCGGCATCAACTTCGATGGCATGCTGACCGCACTACAGACCGCTGCGGCCGGGACCATCGTCGTGCTGCACGCCTGCTGCCACAACCCGACAGGCTACGACATCACCCCCGCCCAGTGGGATCAGGTCATTGCCGCCGTCAAGGCGCGTAACCTCACCGCTTTCCTCGACATGGCCTACCAGGGCTTCGGCAACGGCATCGCCGAGGACGGCGCGGTGATCGGCAAGTTCGTCGATGCCGGCCTGACCTTCTTCGTGTCGACCTCGTTCTCCAAGAGCTTCAGCCTCTACGGCGAGCGCGTCGGCGCCCTGTCGGTGCTGTGCAAGGACAAGGACGAAGCCGCGCGGGTGCTGTCGCAGCTCAAGATCGCGATCCGCACCAACTACAGCAACCCGCCGATCCACGGCGGAGCCGTGGTGGCCGCGGTGCTCAACGATCCGGCACGTCGCGCCGTCTGGGAAGAAGAACTCGCCGAGATGCGCGTGCGCATCAAGGCCATGCGCCAGAAGCTGGTTGACGGCCTCAAGGCCGCCGGCGTGAAGCAGGACATGGGTTTCATCACCTCGCAGATTGGCATGTTCAGCTATTCGGGCCTGACCAAGGACCAGATGGTTCGCCTGCGCGACGAATTCGGCGTGTACGGCACCGATAGCGGCCGGATGTGCGTCGCCGCGCTCAACAGCAAGAACATCGACTACGTCTGCCAGAGCATCGCCAAGGTTCTTTGAGTTCAATCGGCGCCGCGGACCACCAGCGGCGCCGAATCATGCATCTCCCGACCGAAGGCCACGGACTACGCCGTCCGGTGGCCGCGGCTCACAGCATCTGAGGCATTTCGCATCCGCGTTGCAAATGCGCGCATCGGCTCAATGTCACAAGTGTGGCTCCCAAGTGGGGCGCACACTCTATTTCGACCGCTGAGCTGCTGATATATTGCATCGCAATAACTAATTGGGCCCTCCGATGCTCTACCAACTCTATGAAGCGCAACGCTCCCTGATGGAGCCCTTTGCGGACTTCGCACAGGCAGCTTCCAAACTCTACGGTCAGGGTGCCGTGTTTGGCCAGACGCCCATCGCTCAACGCATGGCCGCGGGCTACGACCTTCTCTACCGCCTCGGCAAGGACTACGAAAAGCCCGAGTTCGGCATCAAGACGGTCAATGTCGGCGGTCGCGATGTGGTGATCCACGAGAGCATCGAAGTCGACAAGCCTTTCTGCCAGTTGCGTCGCTTCAAGCGTTTCACCGATGAACCCAAAATACTTCAGACGCTGAAGAGTCAGCCGGTCGTGCTCATCGTCGCGCCGCTGTCGGGTCACTACGCCACGCTCCTGCGCGACACCGTGCGCACCATGCTGCAGGACCACAAGGTCTACATCACCGACTGGGTCAACGCCCGCCTGGTGCCGCTGTCCAAGGGCGAATTCCACCTGGACGACTACGTCAACTACGTGCAGGAATTCATTCGCTACCTGCAGGGCGAATACGGCAACTGCCACATCATCAGCGTCTGCCAGCCCACAGTGCCGGTGCTGGCGGCGGTGTCGCTCATGGCCAGCCGCGGCGAGAAGACGCCGCTGTCGATGACCATGATGGGTGGCCCCATCGACGCTCGCAAGTCGCCCACCGCGGTCAACAACCTGGCGATGAACAAGAGCTTCGAGTGGTTCGAGAACAATGTGATCTACCGCGTGCCCGACGGCTTTCCGGGCGTGGGCCGGCGCGTGTATCCCGGCTTCCTGCAGCACACTGGCTTCGTGGCGATGAACCCGGACCGCCACGCAAGCAGCCACTACGACTATTTCAAGAACCTCATCAAGGGCGATGATGCGAGCGCCGAAGCGCATCGCACCTTCTATGACGAGTACAACGCGGTGCTCGACATGGATGCGGACTACTACCTGGAGACCATCCGTACGGTGTTCCAGGAGTTCGACCTGGTCAACGGCACCTGGGAAGTGAAGAACCCGGAAGGCACACCAGAGTTCGTGCGTCCGCAGGACATCCGTTCGACCGGGCTGCTCACCATCGAGGGCGAGCTGGACGACATCTCGGGGGCCGGCCAGACGCGCGCTGCGCACGATCTGTGTACCGGCATCGTCTCGGACGAACAGCGCCACCTGGAGGTCAAGGGCGCGGGCCACTACGGCATCTTCAGCGGCCGTCGGTGGCGCGAGAAGGTCTACCCGCAGGTGAAGGCATTCATCCTGGAGCACGACCAGCCGCAAACCCGCGCACAGCAAGCGGTGCTGGCGCAGGAAGACGCGGCGCCTGCGCCTGCGAGGGCAAAGAAGCGCGCGACGTCGGCCGCCGCACGCAAGACCGGCGCGGCCCGCACCCGCACATCCACGCGCAAGTCGCCGTGATGTCGTGAGCCCGCTGGCCACGCGCCTCCTCGAGGCGCTGCCGCAAACGCAATGCACCCGTTGCGGCTATCCGGACTGTGCGGGATATGCCAAGGCAATCGAAGCCGGCGAGGCCGGCATCGATCAATGCCCTCCTGGTGGGGCTGAAGGCGTCATTCGCCTCTCGCAATTGACGGGCAGGCCTGCTGGCAGCGTCGATCCCCGTTTTGGCGTCGAGGGGCCGCGCATGCTTGCAGTCATCGACGAAGCCTGGTGCATTGGATGCACGCTTTGCCTCGACGCCTGTCCGACCGATGCAATCGTCGGAATCAACAAGCGCATGCACACGGTGATTGAACCGCACTGCACGGGTTGCGAACTCTGCATCCCTGTATGTCCCGTCGACTGCATCTCGCTCGAAACCGTCACCCCGGACAAGAGCGGCTGGCAGGCATGGTCCCAAACGCTCGCAGACCGTGCCCGGCAGCGCTATGAAGCTCGCCAGCAACGTCTCGGCAAGCAGGCCCCCGCCGATGAAGCGGCGCCGCCCGCCGCCCCAGCAGACCGGAAACGCGCGATCATCGAGGCCGCGCTGGCGCGCGCACGCGCCGGCAAATCCAGCACGGAGCCCGGAAAACCATGAGCATCGACACCCTCCTCCTCTTCGTCATTGCCTCACTTGCGTTGGCGATCACGCCAGGCCCGACGATGCTGCTGGCGATGTCCAACGGCATTGCGGGAGGAATGCGCGCGGCGGCCTGGGGAATTGCAGGCGCATCGCTGGGCAGCACGATCGTGATCGGCACCGTCGCCCTCGGACTGGGCTCGCTCCTGGCCGCGTCCGAGTACCTCTTCAATGCGATCCGTATCTTCGGCGTCGTCTACCTCGTCTGGCTCGGCGTCAAGCTCTGGCGGGCTCAACCGACGGATGTCGCCTCCGAACTGACCGCAGCGGCCGCCAAACCGCTGCGCGGGCGGCTCGCGCTGGCGCGCAGCCTGGCGGTCGCGTTGTCCAACCCGAAATCGCTGCTCTTCTTTGCGGCCTTCCTGCCCCAGTTCGTGGACACGACGCGGCCGCAGGGCATGCAGTACCTGATCTTCGGCGCCGTCTTCGTAGGCATCGACACCTGCGTGATGCTCGGCTACGCGATGGCCGGGACGCAGGCGGTGAGATGGCTGTCGCAGCGCAGCCTGCGCGCGCTCAACCGCGGTTGCGCGGCGGGCATGTGGCTTCTGGCAGCCACGCTTGCGGCCTGGCGCCGTCCGGGCGCCTGACCGCACGCCGCCTCAAGCCGCGGCGACCGCCGAGAAGGCCTTGACGACCTCAGGCGGCGCCTGAACCAACTCGACCAGCACACCCTCACCGGCGATCGGAAATTCCTCATTGCCCTTCGGGTGGAGGAAGCAGATGTCGAAGCCGGCGGCGCCCTTGCGGATACCTCCTGGCGCAAAGCGAACGCCCTGCGCGGTGAGCCATTCGACCGCACGAGGCAGATCGTCGATCCACAAGCCCACGTGATTCAGCGGCGTCGTGTGAACGGCGGGCTTCTTCTCGGGGTCCAGCGGCTGCATCAGGTCGACCTCGACCTTGAACGGCCCGCTGCCCATCGCGCAGATGTCCTCATCGACGTTCTCGCGCTCGCTCTTGAAGGTGCCGGTGACCTCGAGCCCCAGCATCTCGACCCAGAGCTTGCGCAAACGCAGCTTGTCGGGCCCGCCGATCGCGATCTGCTGGACGCCCAGCACCTTGAACGGTCGATCCATTACGCAAACTCCATGATCACCTGATCTACCGCGAGCGATTCGCCCTTGGCGGCCGCGATGTTGCCGACCACGCCATCGTGCGCCGCGAACAGCACGTTTTCCATCTTCATGGCCTCAATCACCGCAAGCTTCTCGCCGGCCTGCACCCGCTGGCCCGGCTGCACGGCCACCTCGACGAGCAACCCCGGCATCGGCGACATCAGGAACTTGCTGAGGTCCGGCGGCGCCTTGTAGGGCATCAACTCGAGCAGGCGCGCACCAAGCGGCGACAACACCATCGCCTCGATCCGCGTCCCGTTGTGGGAGATGCGAAGCGCAAGCGGGTTCTTGCCCGCGCCGCGCTCGACTTGCGCCGTGAAGGCGCGACCGTTGATCGAGCCCTCGACGCGGATGCTGCCGAGCGGCGCCTTGCTGTCGATCTTGTAGCTGTTGGAGCCCACGGTGACAGCGCTCGAGCCCGTCTGACCGTGGAAGTCGGTGACTGACACCGGCTTGTGACCATGCTTCCCGCTCTCGTCCAGCACGACCACCACGAACTGCTCGCCAACCTTCACGCCGTGGCCTTCGAGTTGACCGCTGATGCCAGAAGCGCGAGCGCGATAACGGCGATTCATGTACGCGGCAAGCGCGACCAGGAAATCCGGATCGTCATGGGGCACGTCTTCCGCATGGAAGCCCTTGCCGTAGTGCTCGGCGATGAAGCCGGTGTTGAAGTCCCCGCTCACGAATTTCGGATGCGCCAGCAGCGCTGCCTGGAACGGGATGTTGCTGTTGATGCCGCGGATCACGAATCCGTTGAGCGCCTCGCGCATCATCGAGATCGCATGGGCGCGGTCACGTCCGTGCACGATCAGCTTGGCGATCATCGAGTCGTAGAACATCGGGATCTCGCCGCCGTCGTACACACCGGTGTCGACGCGCACGCCGTAGAGATGCTCGGTGTCGGCCGAGAACATCGTCTCCTTCGGCGGCTGGAAGCGCACGAGGCGACCGGTTGAAGGCAGGAAGTTCCGGAACGGATCTTCGGCGTTGATCCGGCATTCGATCGCCCAGCCGTTGCGCTTCACGTCCTGCTGCGAAAGCGGCAGCTTCTCGCCCGCAGCGACGCGGATCATCAGTTCCACCAGATCGAGCCCGGTGATGGCCTCGGTCACCGGATGCTCCACCTGCAGCCGGGTGTTCATTTCGAGGAAGTAGAAGCTCTGGTCCTTGCCGACCACGAACTCCACCGTGCCTGCGCTCTGGTACTTCACCGCCTTGGCGAGCGCCACGGCCTGCTCACCCATCGCCTTGCGCGTCGCGTCGCTGATGAACGGTGACGGCGCTTCTTCGATCACCTTCTGGTGCCGGCGCTGGATCGAGCACTCGCGCTCGTTGAGGTAGATCACGTTGCCGTGCGAGTCGCCCAGCACCTGGATCTCGATGTGGCGCGGCTCTTCGACGAATTTCTCGATGAAGACGCGGTCGTCGCCGAAGCTGTTGCGCGCTTCATTGCGGCATGAGGTGAAGCCCTCGAACGCATCCTTGTCGTTGAATGCGACACGCAGGCCCTTGCCACCGCCGCCAGCCGACGCCTTGATCATCACCGGGTAGCCGATGTCCTTGGCGATCTCGACGGCGCGCTCGGCCGAGTCGATCGCGTCGTTCCAGCCGGGAATCGTGTTGACCTTGGCTTCGCCCGCGAGCTTCTTCGAGGCGATCTTGTCGCCCATGGCTGCGATCGAATAGTGCTTGGGGCCGATGAAGACGATGCCTTCTTCTTCCACCTTGCGCGCGAAGGCTTCGTTCTCGGACAGGAAGCCGTAGCCGGGATGCACCGCCTCGGCGCCGGTCTTCTTGCAGGCCTCGATGATGCGGTCGGCCTGCAGATAGCTGTCGCGGCTGGGCGATGCGCCGATGTGCACGGCTTCGTCAGCGAGCTCGACGTGGCGCGCTTCCTTGTCGGCATCGGAATAAACGGCTACCGTGAGGATGCCCATCTTCTTCGCGGTCTTGATGACGCGGCAGGCAATCTCTCCGCGGTTGGCGATCAAAATTTTCTTGAACATGTTTCTTCTCTCTCGCGCGCTCAGAGGGGGATGTTGCCGTGCTTTCGCCACGGGTTCTCAAGCTTCTTCTCGCGCAGCATGACGAGGCTGCGGCAGATGCGCTTGCGGGTTTCGCTCGGCAGGATCACGTCGTCGATGTAGCCACGCGCGCCGGCCACGAACGGGTTCGCAAAGCGGGCCTTGTATTCGGCTTCGCGCGCAGCGAGCTTCTCGGGGTCGTTCTTGTCTTCGCGGAAGATGATCTCCACCGCGCCCTTCGCGCCCATCACAGCAATCTCGGCGCGCGGCCAGGCGAGGTTCACGTCACCGCGCAGGTGCTTCGAAGCCATCACGTCATATGCACCGCCGTAGGCCTTGCGCGTAATGACCGTGATCTTCGGCACCGTGCACTCGGCGTACGCATAGAGCAGCTTCGCACCGTGCTTGATGATGCCGCCGTATTCCTGGCTGGTGCCGGGCATGAAGCCGGGCACGTCGACGAAGGTCACGACCGGGATGTTGAACGCATCGCAAAATCGCACGAAGCGTGCCGCCTTGATCGACGACTTGATGTCGAGGCAACCGGCCAGCACCAGCGGCTGGTTGGCGACGATGCCCACGCTCTGGCCTTCCATGCGCGCGAAGCCGATCACGATGTTCTTCGCGTAATCGGGCTGCAACTCGAAGAAGTCGCCGTCATCGACCACCTTGAGGATCAGCTCCTTCATGTCGTACGGCTTGTTCGGGTTGTCCGGCACCAGCGTGTCGAGCGACAGGTCAGCGCGGTCCGCCGGGTCGCCGCTCGGACGCACCGGGGGCTTCTCGCGGTTGTTGAGCGGCAGGTAGTTGTAGAGGCGGCGCAGCATCATCAGCGCCTCGACGTCGTTCTCGAACGCCATGTCGGCGACGCCGCTCTTGGTGGTATGAGTGGACGCGCCGCCGAGTTCCTCGGCCGTCACATCCTCGTGCGTCACCGTCTTCACCACTTCGGGGCCCGTCACGAACATGTACGAGCTGTCCTTCACCATGAAGATGAAGTCGGTCATGGCGGGCGAGTACACCGCGCCACCCGCGCACGGGCCCATGATCATGCTGATCTGCGGCACCACGCCTGACGCCATCACGTTGCGCTGGAAGACCTCTGCATAGCCACCGAGCGAGGCCACGCCTTCCTGGATGCGCGCTCCACCCGAATCGTTGAGGCCGATCACCGGTGCACCAACCTTCATCGCCTGGTCCATCACCTTGCAGATCTTCTCGGCATGCGCTTCGCTGAGCGCACCGCCGAAGACGGTGAAGTCCTGGCTGAAGACGAACACCAGTCGGCCGTTGATCATTCCGTAGCCGGTGACCACGCCGTCGCCGGGGATCTTGTTGTCGGCCATGCCGAAGTCACTGGAGCGATGCTCGACGAACATGTCCCACTCTTCGAAGGTGTTGTCGTCGAGCAAGAGTTCAATGCGTTCGCGCGCGGTCAGCTTGCCCTTGGCGTGCTGTGAATCGATGCGTTTCTGTCCACCGCCGAGGCGAGCCTGCTCGCGGCGCTTTTCGAGTTCTTCGAGGATTTCTTTCATGGCTTGTTGGTTGACTGAGTTGATCTTGCTGGGTGTCTGGTTCTTGGCTTTTGGCATGGGCGGCAGGCTACGCCTGTCCGGCCTGCGACGCCAGAAGATTGCGCGCCGCCGTCGAAGCGGGAAGCGTGCCCGCCGCGACTTGGGCGATGGCTTGCGGCAGCAGTTCGCGCACGGCCGGATGCTGGCGGAACGCCTGCTTGAGGCCGGCGTCGATGCGTTCCCACATCCATGCGAGCGACTGCTTTTCACGGCGCGCAGCGAGGCGGCCGTTGGTCGTTTGCAGCGACTTGAATTCGAGGACGGCTTCCCAGAAGGCATCGACGCCGGTGCCGGTCAGGGCGCTGAGCTGGATCACCTTCGGCTGCCACTGCGCCTCCGGCGTTGCCGCGCCGTGCGCCGTATGAACCACATGCGCATGCGCCGGATTGCCGTGATGCCCGAAAAGTCGCAGCGCCGAAGTGATCTGCGCTTGCGCTCGCGTGGCGGCATCCTTGTCCAGATCGGCCTTGTTGATGACAACCAGATCGGCAAGCTCCATCACACCCTTCTTGATCGCCTGCAGGTCGTCACCGGCGTTCGGCAGCTGCAGGAGCACGAACATGTCCGTCATGCCCGAAACCGCGGTTTCGCTCTGGCCGACGCCGACCGTCTCGACGATCACGATGTCGTAGCCCGCGGCTTCGCACACCAGCATCGCCTCGCGCGTCTTCTCGGCAACGCCGCCGAGCGTGCCCGACGAAGGGCTCGGCCGGATGTAGGCACGCTCGTCGACCGAGAGCTTCTCCATGCGCGTCTTGTCGCCGAGGATGGAGCCGCCCGATACCGTCGACGAGGGGTCGATGGTCAGCACGGCCACACGATGTCCTCGCCCGATCAGGTACAGCCCGAGTGCTTCGATGAAGGTCGACTTGCCGACGCCCGGCACGCCGGAGATGCCGAGCCGGAACGACTTGCCGGTGTGCGGTAGCAAGGCGGTCAGAAGCTCGTCGGCCTGCGTGCGATGGTCGGCGCGGGTCGATTCGAGCAGTGTGATCGTCTTCGCGACCGCACGGCGCTGCGCAGGACCTTCCGACGTCACCACGGATTCGACAGTGACGGGTGATCGAACCGGCATGCTCAGGCAGCGACCGCCGCGCGGATCTGCTCCAGCACGTCCTTGGCGCTGGCCGGGATCGGCGTGCCGGGGCCATAGATGCCCTTGACGCCCGCGTCGTACAGGAACTCGTAGTCCTGGCGCGGGATTACGCCGCCCACGAACACGATGATGTCGTCGGCGCCCTGCTTCCTCAGCTCTTCGATGATGGCCGGCACCAGCGTCTTGTGGCCTGCGGCGAGCGTGCTGACGCCGACGGCGTGCACGTCGTTCTCGATGGCCTGGCGCGCGCATTCCTCGGGCGTCTGAAAGAGCGGACCCATGTCGACGTCGAAGCCGAGATCGGCGAAGGCAGTGGCAACGACCTTCGCACCGCGGTCATGGCCGTCCTGGCCGAGCTTGGAGATCATCACGCGCGGACGGCGGCCCTGGTCTTCAGCGAAAGCGGTGATTTCCTTCTGGAGCGCTTCCCAGCCTTCCGCCGAGTCATAGGCGGCGGCATAGACGCCGGTGACCTTCTGGGTATCGGCACGATGGCGGCCATAGATTTTCTCGAGCGCATCGCTGATCTCGCCAACGGTGGCTCGCAGACGCACCGCCTTGATGCTCAGGTCAAGCAGGTTGCCCTGGCCGCTGTCCGCGGCAGCGGTAAGCGCATCGAGCGCCGCCTGCACCGCCGCACCATCGCGCTTTTGGCGGATGGCGTTGAGCCGGGCGACCTGGCTTTCACGCACCTTGAGGTTGTCGATCTCGAGGATGTCGTGCGTGTCCTCGTCCTTGAGCTTGTACTTGTTGACGCCCACGATCACGTCCTTGCCCGAATCGATGCGCGCCTGCTTGTCGGCAGCGGCCGCTTCGATCTTGAGCTTGGCCCAGCCGCTGTCGACCGCGCGGGTCATGCCGCCCATCGCCTCGACTTCCTCGATGATCTTCCAGGCAGCATCGGCCATGTCCTGCGTGAGCTTCTCCATCATGTAGCTGCCGGCCCAGGGGTCGATCACGTTCGTGATGTGCGTCTCTTCCTGGATGATGAGCTGGGTGTTGCGCGCAATGCGGGCGCTGAATTCGGTGGGCAGCGCGATCGCCTCGTCGAGCGCGTTGGTGTGCAGGCTCTGCGTGCCGCCGAACACCGCCGCCATCGCCTCGATCGTGGTGCGGACCACGTTGTTGTACGGGTCCTGCTCGGTGAGCGACCAGCCAGAGGTCTGGCAATGCGTGCGCAGCATCAGGCTCTTGGGGTTCTTCGGGTTGAACTCCTTCATGATCCGGCACCACAAAAGGCGCCCCGCGCGCATCTTGGCGACTTCGAGATAGAAGTTCATGCCGATGGCCCAGAAGAAACTGAGCCGGCCTGCGAAGTCGTCGACGTCCAGGCCCTTGGCCAGCGCGGTCTTCACGTATTCCTTGCCGTCCGCGAGCGTGAAAGCGAGTTCCAGCGCCTGGTTGGCACCGGCTTCCTGCATGTGATAGCCGCTGATCGAGATCGAGTTGAACTTCGGCATGTTCTTGGCCGTGTACTCGATGATGTCGCCGATGATCCGCATCGATGGCTCGGGCGGGAAGATGTATGTGTTGCGGACCATGAACTCCTTGAGGATGTCGTTCTGGATGGTTCCGCTGAGCTT
>JAGIAI010000030.1:0-60489 GCA_017744935.1 Variovorax sp. | reverse complement strand
TGTCGTTCTGGATGGTCCCGTCGAGCTGCGCCTCTCTCACCCCCTGCTCTTCCGCGGCGACGATGAACATGGCGAGCACCGGCAGCACCGCGCCATTCATCGTCATCGACACGCTGACCTCGTCGAGAGGGATCTGGTCGAAAAGGATCTTCATGTCTTCGACCGAATCGATCGCCACGCCGGCCTTGCCCACATCACCAGTGACCCGCGGATGGTCGCTGTCGTAGCCGCGATGGGTGGCGAGGTCGAACGCCACGCTCACGCCCTGGCCGCCGGCTGAAAGCGCCTTGCGGTAGAACGCGTTCGATTCCTCGGCGGTCGAGAACCCGGCGTACTGACGGATGGTCCATGGGCGCACCGCGTACATCGTGGCCTGCGGGCCGCGCAGATAGGGCTCGAATCCGGGCAGCGTGTCGGTGTACTTCAGGCCCTGCAGATCTGCGGCCGTGTAGAGCGGCTTGACGATGATGCCATCCGGCGTGATCCAGTTCAATGCACTCACGTCGCCGCCCGGCGCAGACTTGGCGGCGGCCTTGGCCCAGGCTTCGAGGGTGGCTGAAGAAAATTGCGGTTCGGGTTTGCTCATGGCGCCGTTCTCTGTGGTCGGTCGGGTCTCGGGGATGCGCGCGCTGAGGCGCTGCTCGGAATGTTCGGGAGTCTACCCCATCCGTAATTATTAATTCAAACCAATTTTTTGGGGTACAGTTCTAACCATGTCAGCCGCCACCCTTACCCCCCGTGCGCTCTACGAAGAAGTCGCCGAACTCCTTCGCCAGCGCATCTTCAAGCGCGAGCTCGAGCCGGGAAGCTGGATCGACGAGCTCAAGCTGGCCGAGGAATACGGCATCAGCCGGACGCCCCTGCGTGAGGCGCTGAAGGTGTTGGCCGCCGAGGGCCTCGTGACGATGAAGGTGCGCCGTGGCGCCTATGTGACGGAGGTGTCCGAAAAGGATCTGGCCGACGTCTACCACCTTCTGAGCCTGCTGGAGAGCGATGCCGCCGGCGTCGTCGCCAAGCGCGCGACCGATACCGAGCTCGCTGAACTTGAAGCACTCCATGCCGAACTCGAAGCCGCCGCAAGGCCGGGCAAGGTGGATCGGGAGAACTTCTTTGCGATCAACGAGCGCTTTCACATGCGCCTGCTCGCGATCGCCAACAACCGCTGGCGCGATCAGGTTGTGGCCGACCTGCGCAAAGTGATGAAGCTCAATCGCCACAACTCGTTGCTCAAGTCAGGGCGCATCGACGAGTCGCTGAAGGAGCATCGCGCGGTCATGGCCGCCATCAAGGAGCGCGATTCAGCCGGCGCGATGGCCCGGATGCAGCAGCACTTCCTCAACGGGCTCGAGGCTGCGGGCTGACGGCGTTCCGCGGGGCTCAGGAAATCAGGCGGCCTGCGCGGCCGGCTCTCGGGCGATTGCCATGACTTCATGGGGGGTGCGCGACTTCAGCCGGTGGTCGCTCCACACCTGCCGCCAGCGCCGCGCACCGGGGAGGCCGTTGCGTAGACCGAGCATGTGTCGCGCGATGTTCGACCACGGCGTGCCGTGCTCGGCGGCCTCGCGCACCATGTAGTCGCACATCTGCTCTTCGACTTCCTCGCGGGTGAGCGTCGATGGCTCTTCGCCGAAAAAGGCGGCATCCCACTCGGCCAGCCACCAGGGGTTGTGATATGCCTCGCGCCCGATCATCACGCCGTCGAGAAGCCGCAGGTGCGCATGCATCTCGGCGTTGTCGTTCAGGCCGCCATTGATCGAAATCCGCAGCGCCGGAAACTCGTGCTTCAGCCGGTGCACGATCTCGTAGCGAAGCGGCGGCACTTCGCGGTTCTGCTTCGGCGACAGTCCTTTGAGCCACGCGTTGCGCGCATGCACGATGAAGGCGTCACATCCCGCTTCGCTCACCTTGCCGATGAAGTCGCGCACGAATTCGTAGCTCTCGACCTTGTCGATGCCGATTCGGTGTTTGACCGTGACCGGCACACCCACCACATCGACCATCGCCTTCACGCAATCGGCGACGAGGTCCGGTTCGTTCATCAGACAGGCACCGAAAGCGCCGCGCTGAACGCGCTCGCTCGGGCAACCGCAGTTGATGTTGATCTCGTCATAGCCCCACTCCTCGCCCAGCTTCGCGCACTGCGCGAGATCGGCCGGCTCGCTACCGCCGAGTTGCAAGGCGATGGGGTGCTCTTCGGTGTTGAAGCGCAAATGGCGCGGAACATCGCCATGGATCAGCGCGCCCGTGGTCACCATCTCGGTGTAGAGGAGCGCACGGCGCGTGAGGAGGCGATGGAAGTAGCGGCAGTGGCGATCCGTCCAATCCATCATCGGTGCCACGCTCACGCGCATCGCGGCGAGCTGTTGATTGGGTTGATCCTTGTCGATCATCGGGGAACTCGAAAACTCCTTGGTTCCCCGCATTGTCCCAGCCGGCGCCGGCCGATGCCGGCGTCGGGAGTCAACGCACCGTCGACCAGACCGTGGCGCGGCACCTCGGCTGCTCGTTGGGCGGCAGGAAGTTGCAGTTCTCCAGCGCGCGCCGCTGCATGTCGCTCAGCCGTGGCTGGTTGCGGCGCGGTGGTGGCGGTTGATGCCAGTTTGGCGGCGGAGGTGGCTGGTGCCAGTTCGGTGGTGGCGGCTGGTGCCAGTTCTGGCCCGGTCCGCGCCGCACCCAGCGTCTTCCCTGGCCGCGCTGCCAGCCGCGGTCCCACATGCAGCGCTCGAAATTGTGGCTCCGGCTGCAGAAATGAAGGTCGCGATCGAACTGCGGGCTGTTGTGCCACTGGGCCAGCGCTGTTCCCGAGCCCGTCAGTCCCGCGAGGGCCAGCAGGGCCGCTGTGATCAGTTTCTTCATGGTCATGATTCTGCGCCGCGGCCGTTCAGATCTCGTGAACTTCGGTGTTGTTGATGATCAGCTTCAAGAAGTAGTAGGCGAAGAACGGTGTGGCAAGCCCGAAGGTGATCACGATCAGGATGGCCCAGAGCAGCGCCTGCACGAAGATGTCGCCGAAACCGAGCTTGTTCACGAACTTGTACTTGGCCATTGGGTGCCCTTCAGGATGGAGGTGCCGAAAGTATGTCAATCAACGCTCCGGGGCGCGAACTCCCTACGGCTTGACAAAACCCTGGAGCGACTGAGCGCTGCAGGCTGGCGGCAGAAGTGCTAAGGTGCCGGACCCTGCGGGTTAACCCCTAAACAAGCCCCGAAAGTTCGTCTTGCCGCACACCCACGCACCCGCCCCTGCCGGCCTTTCCACCGGCCTCACTCTTCTCTTCGCCGTGGCATGCGGCCTCTGCGTCGCCAACATCTACTTCGCGCAGCCGCTGATCGGGCCGATCGCAGCAACGCTGCAGCTCCATGCGGGCCTCGCGGGGTTGATCATGACGCTGACGCAACTCGGCTACGGAACCGGCCTGCTGCTGCTCGTGCCGCTCGCCGACGTGGTGGAAAACCGCCGGCTGATCATCTTCGCGATGGCCGGCGCGGTGCTGGGGCTGGTGGGGATCACTCTGTCGAATTCCGCGGCGACGTTCCTCGCCGCGTCCTTCCTGGTCGGGACTTGCGCGGTGGCAGCGCAGGTTCTGGTCCCGCTGGCGTCGCATCTGGTGCCCGAGGCCACGCGCGGCAAGGTGGTTGGCAACATCATGGCGGGGCTGCTTGCGGGCATCATGCTCGCGCGGCCGTTCTCCAGCGTGGTGGCCTCGGCGCTCGGCTGGCGCGCAGTGTTCGCGATTTCCGCGATGTTGATGGCGGCGCTCGCCGTCGTACTCTGGCGCGCACTGCCGGTGCGCCGGCCCCATGCCTCGTTCGGCTATGCGCGCACGATGGCATCGCTTCCGGGCATCGTGTGGAACACACCCTTGCTGCGACGCCGGGCCTTCTACCAGGGGATGATGTTCGCGGGCTTCCAGGCGTTCTGGACCGCAGTGCCGCTGGCGCTCGCGCGCGAGTTCAACATGGGGCAAGCCGGCATCGCGCTCTTCGCGCTCGCGGGCGCGGCCGGTGCGCTTGCCGCGCCGTGGGCCGGTCGGCTGGCGGATCGGGGCCTGACGCGGCCTGCGACTGGCTGGGCCATGGCTGCCGCATTGCTGTCCTTCGCACTGGGCGCGGTCGGGGTGCACTTCAGGTCGCTGACGGCGCTGGTCGCAGCCGGCATCCTGCTCGACGGAGCGGTGCAACTGTGCAACGTGCTCAGCCTGCGCAGCCTCTACGTGCTCGCGCCCGAGTTGCGCGGGCGCCTCAATGGCCTTTTTCTCACCTTCATCTTCCTGTGCGCGGCGGTGGCGTCCGGCCTGGCGGCTGCCATCTATGCCTTCCACGGCTGGAACGGGCTGAGCCTGCTGGGCGGCGGCTTCGCGGTGGTCGCGCTGTTGTTTTATGCAACAGAGTTCCGCCGGAATGCCCTTCTGCGGGCAACTTCGGAGCGGCTCCCGGGATAATTCAGGGTTTTCCCTGATCAGCCCGCCGCCGAATGACTGCCGCCGCCGAGACGCCACCCGCTCCATCCCGCATGCCCATCGCCCTGCTGGCGCTTGCCGCGGCGGCCTTCGCGATCGGCACCAGTGAATTCGTCGTGATGGGGCTGCTGCCCGACATGGCGTTCGACCTCGGCGTCACCCTGTCGCAGGCGGGTCTGCTGGTCACCGGTTACGCGATGGGCGTGGTCGTCGGCGCACCGGTCTTCGCGGTGGCGACCGCGCGCTTGCCCCGCAAGGCAACGCTGATCGCGCTGGCATCGCTCTTCGTGCTGGGCAATCTACTGTGCGCGCTGGCGCCGAACTACGGGCTACTGATGGCGGCACGCGTGGTCACCGCGCTGGCGCACGGCACCTTCTTCGGCATCGGATCGGTGGTCGCCGCCGGACTGGTCGCACCCAACAAGCGCGCACAGGCCATTGCGCTGATGTTCACCGGACTCACGCTTGCCAACGTGCTGGGCGTACCGCTCGGCCGCATCATCGGCGAGCACTACGGCTGGCGCATGACCTTCGCGGCCATCGTGCTGATCGCGCTGGCGGCCGTTGCGTCGCTGGTCGCATTGCTGCCGCGGCACATCGAAATGCAGAAGGGCAACATCCTGCGCGAGTTCACGGTGCTCGCGGACGGCCGCGTGCTGCTGGCACTCGCGACCAGCGCGCTGGCCTCGGCGAGCCTGTTCGTCGTCTTCACCTACATCGCGCCGCTGCTCACGCAGGTGAGCGGCTTCCCAACTGCGGCTGTCGCACCGATCCTGCTTCTGTTGGGC
Source organism: Variovorax sp. (assembly GCA_017744935.1). Classification (GTDB taxonomy): domain Bacteria; phylum Pseudomonadota; class Gammaproteobacteria; order Burkholderiales; family Burkholderiaceae_C; genus Variovorax. The sequence goes on along the minus strand of JAGIAI010000030.1, from coordinate 55,241 downwards.
GTCGGCCTCACCATCGGCAGTACCGTCGGCGGACGGCTCGGTGACCGGCGACTCGTTCCTTCCCTGCTGCTCGTGTTGGGCCTCAACGCACTGACGCTCGGCTTGATGCACTTCTTGCTGCCGATGCGCGCGCCAACCGTCGCGATGATGTTGCTGTGGACCACGCTCTCCTTCGCGCTCGTGCCGCTACTGCAGACGCTCATCGTCCAACACGCGAGCGCCGCGCCCAATCTCGCCTCGACGCTGAACCAGGGCGCTTTCAATCTCGGCAATGCGAGCGGCGCCTGGATCGGCAGCGGCATGCTCGCAGCAGGCTCACCGCTGGCGGATCTGCCGTGGGCCGGCGCCGGCATCACGCTTTGCGCGCTGGTTCTGGCCGCATGGAGCAGCCGTCTCGGCGACCGTTCGCCTTCCCTGCAAGCCGCTTGAGGACACGACTCAGCCGTTGGCACATCCCTGCTTGCTCAGGCTAGGGAAGTCACCAATCAATCAACGCATCTGAGTATCGATAGCGGCAATCCGAGTACCAAACCCGCAATTCGCAGTCTCCAGAATCTGACCACGGCGACCCGCCGTCGTCGATCCCAAGGAGACAAACATGAAGCGTTTTCTGAAGGCGGGCCTGGCGCTCGCGATCGCGGGCACGGGCTTGGCGCATGCCGCCACCGAGTTGGTCGTTGCGACCGTGAACAACGGTCACATGATCGAGATGCAGAAGCTCACCAAGTTCTTCGAGCAGGCGCATCCCGACATCAAGGTGAAGTGGGTCACCCTCGAGGAGGGCACGCTGCGCCAGCGCGTGACGACCGACATCGCCACCAAGGGTGGCCAGTTCGACGTGATGACCATCGGCATGTACGAAACCCCGATCTGGGCCAAGAAGGGTTGGCTGAACCCGATTGCGACCGATGCCGCTTATGACGTCGACGATCTGCTGCCCGCCATGCGCAACGGCCTCTCCGCCGACGGCAAGCTCTACGCGGCGCCCTTCTACGGCGAAAGCTCGATGCTCATGTACCGCAAGGACCTCGCGGACAAGGTCGGATTCAAGATGCCCGATCAGCCGACCTGGGTGCAGGTGAAGGAACTCGCCGGCAAGATCCACGACCCGAAGAACGGCGTCTACGGCATCTGCCTGCGTGGCAAGCCGGGCTGGGGCGACAACATGGCCCTGCTGACCACCATGGTCAACACCAATGGCGGCCAGTGGTTCGACACGAGCTGGAAGCCGCAAATCGACACCAAGCCCTGGCATGACGCGATCAGCTTCTACGTGGACCTGATGAAGGCCTACGGCCCGCCCGGCGCATCGGCCAACAGCTTCAACGAGAACCTCGCGCTCTTCAACGAAGGCAAGTGCGGCATGTGGGTCGACGCGACCATCGCGGCTTCGTTCGTGAGCGATCCGAAGCAGTCAAAGGTGGCTGACAAGGTCGCGTTCGCGCAAGCGCCGGTGGCGGTCACGCCGAAGGGCGCGAACTGGCTCTGGGCGTGGGCGCTCGCGATTCCCGCCGGTTCGCAGAAGGTCGATGCGGCGCAGACCTTCATCAAGTGGGCCACGTCGAAGGACTACATCAACCTCGTCGCGAAGGAAGAAGGCTGGGGGTCGGTGCCAACCGGTACGCGCAAATCGACGTATGCCTCGCCGGAGTTCATCAAGGCCGCACGCTTTGCGGAAGCGGAGAAGAAGGCGATCGACACCGCGAACCCGAACGACAGCACGCTGCCCAAGTCGCCTTACGTTGGCGTGCAGTACGCGGCGATTCCTGAGTTCCAGGCCATCGGTGTTGCAGTCGGCCAGCAGATGAGCGCGGCGCTGTCAGGCAAGGTCACGGTCGATCAAGCGCTGAAAACATCGCAGACGACCGCCGAGCGCGAGATGAAGAAGGCCGGCTACTACAAGTAGCCCTCTGCAACCCCGGGCCTGAGGACACTTCGCCGTGTCGCATCTCCCAACCCCCGTGCAGGGGACGCAGCCTGCGGACCAGCAAAGCTGGGTCCGCGGCAGCGCCGGAAGCACCCAGAAGGAGGCCCCTGTGAGCCGCCTGCTGCCCCGCGCATTGATGGCGCCGGCCGTGGCGGTTCTCGTCCTCTGGATGCTGGCGCCGCTGTTGATGACGATCTACTTCTCGTTCGTCAACTACAACCTCATGCAGCCCGGCGAGCGCACGTTCAACGGGCTCGCGAACTTCGAGTACTTCATCACCGACCCCGACTTCTGGCCCGCGGTGTGGAATACGCTGGTGCTGATCGGCAGTGTGATCGTCATCACGGTGGTGCTCGGCGTGGCGCTAGCACTGCTGGTGAACGAGCCCTTCCCGGGGCGCGGGATCGTGCGGGTGCTGCTGATCTCGCCCTTCTTCGTGATGCCCACGGTGAACGCGCTGCTGTGGAAGCACATGATGATGAACCCGATCTACGGCATCCTGGCCGACGTGTGGCGCACGTTCGGCGCGGAACCCGTCGACTGGCTCACCGACCTGCCGCTGTTCTCGGTAATCATCATGGTGGCGTGGCAGTGGCTGCCCTTCGCCTGCCTGATCTTCATCACGTCACTGCAATCGCTCGACCGCGAGCAGATGGAAGCCGCACGCATGGACGGTGCGACCGCCTTCCAGCGATTCGGCTACCTCACGCTGCCGCACCTCGCCAGGCCGATGGCGGTCGTCATCATGATCGAGATGATCTTCCTGCTTTCCGTGTTCGCAGAGATCGCGATCACGACCGCCGGCGGCCCCGGCAACGAGAGCACGAACCTCACGTACATGATCTTCAAGCAGTCGCTGATGAACTTCGACGTGGGCGTAGCCTCCGCGGGCGCGCTGTTCGCGGTGATCCTGGCCAACATCGTGGCGGCCTTCCTGATCCGCATCATCGGCAAGAACCTGGATTGAGGGGAACGCCATGCCTGACGAAAGCCGCCTTCCTCTCATCCTGCGCACGTTCGGTGCGTGGATCGCCACCCTCCTGCTCTTCTTCCCGCTGGGCTGGCTGGTGCTGACATCGTTCAAGACCGAGTTGCAGGCGATCCATGTGCCGCCGCTGTTCTTCTTCGAGCCCACGCTGGAGAACTTCACCGAGGTGCAGCGTCGCAGCGACTACCTGCTCTTCGCGAAGAACTCGGTCATCACGAGCATCGGCTCGACGATCATCGGTCTCGCGATTGCCGCCCCAGCCGCGTATTCGATGGCGTTCTTCCGGACGAAGCGCACACGCGACATCCTGATGTGGATGCTCTCCACCAAGATGATGCCGGCCGTCGGCGCGCTGGTGCCGATCTACGTGATCGCGCAGACCGCCGGCCTGCTCGACACGCGCACCGCGCTCACCATCGTCTTCACGCTGTCGAACCTGCCGATCATGGTGTGGATGCTCTACACGAGCTACAAGGACATCCCTCCCGAGATCCTCGAAGCCGCGCGCATGGATGGCGCAAACCTGTGGACCGAGTTCCGGCATGTCGTGCTTCCGCTGTCGATCGGCGGCCTCGCCTCCACCGGATTGCTTTGCCTGATCCTGAGCTGGAATGAAGCCTTCTGGGCACTCAATCTCAGCTCGGCGAAGGCCGGCACGCTGGCGACCATGATCGCGTCGTACTCGAGCCCCGAAGGCCTCTTCTGGGCCAAGCTCTCCGCCGCATCGGTGATGGCGATCGCGCCCATCGTCGTCTTCGGCTGGTTCAGCCAGAAGCAGCTCGTCCAAGGTTTGACCTTCGGCGCAGTGAAATGAGCTCGCCCCCAGTCTTCGCGCACTGCGTGTCGCTTCGCCAACCCCCTTCCGGGGCGCCGCCAGCGGCCCGGCAAAGCCGGCTCCGCGGCGGCCGCTGGAAAGAATTCAAGGAGTCATGTGATGGCCTACCTCCAACTCGACAACATCCAGAAGAGCTTCGGCGAAACCCACGTCATCAAGGGCGTGAACCTGGAGATCGACAAGGGCGAGTTCATCGTGTTCGTCGGACCCTCGGGCTGCGGCAAGTCGACGCTGCTGCGTCTGATCGCGGGGCTTGAATCGATCACCAGCGGCAAGCTCTCTCTCGACGGAAAGGACATCACGCATACCGCCTCGGGCAAGCGCGACCTCGCGATGGTGTTCCAGAGCTATGCGCTCTATCCGCACATGAGCGTGTACGACAACATGTCCTTCGCGCTCAAGCTCGCGAAGGTGTCGAAGGATGTCATCAAGAGCAAGGTGGAGTACGCGGCGAAGACGCTGAACCTCACCCAGTACCTCACGCGCACACCGAAGGAGCTCTCCGGCGGCCAGCGTCAGCGCGTTGCGATCGGCCGCGCGATCGTGCGGGCGCCGAAGGTATTTCTCTTCGATGAGCCGCTCTCCAACCTCGATGCTGCCCTGCGCGGCAACACGCGGGTGGAGATCCACAAGCTACACCGCGCGCTCGGCGCAACGAGCATCTACGTCACGCACGACCAGGTCGAGGCGATGACGCTCGCGGATCGCGTGGTGGTGCTGCGCGACGGCCTCATCGAACAGGTCGGCACGCCGATGGAACTCTACGACCACCCCGCGAACCAGTTCGTCGCGCAGTTCATAGGCATGCCGTCGATGAACATGGTGCAGGCGACGGCGATCCCGAGTTTCTCGGCGCTCACCGGCGGGCGGCTGCCTTCGGACGGCTTCCTCGGCGTGCGCCCCGAGCAACTGCACGTTCATCGCAACGGCCATGCCGGCGGCGGCGCGTCCGCGCAGGTCGATCTCATCGAGGCGCTCGGCGCCGACACGCTGATCCACATCAACGTCGATGGCGTGCCGCTCATCGCGCGGCAGAACGAGCGCACCGAACTCCAGCCTGGCGATGCGGTCAGCGTCGAGCTCGATCCGTCGGTGCTTCACTTCTTCAATCGCGACGGTCGCGCCGTCGCCGCCTGAGTCGCCGAGTTCGTCAACATGGCCAACCCTGCTCCTTCCGGGTTCGTGGTGCTGCACCTCGGACTAGGCTCCTTTCATCGCGCGCATCAGGCCGTGTACCTGCAGGCGCTGATCGATGCCGGCGATGCAAGCTGGTCGCTCGTGGGTGCGAACCTGCGGCCCGACATGGCGGAGGTCGAAGCGGCGCTGATCAGACAAGGCGGCGCGTACACGCTCGAAACCGTGTCGCCGGGCGGTGAATACCGCTATCAGCGCATCGAATCGATCCGCGAAGTACTGCCCTTCGATCCTTCGCTTGCGGGCGTGATCGCGCGCGGCGCCGATCCGCGTACGCGGGTGATCTCGTTCACCGTGACCGAGGCGGGCTACTACCTCGACCCGTCGGACCGGCTCGACTTCGGCGTTACTGATCTCGCGGCCGACCTCGATCGCGCACGGCGCGGCGAAGCCGGGACCACGATCTACGGCGCGATCTGCGCGATCCTGCGCGCGCGTCGAGCCGCCAATGGCGGCGCGGTAACGCTGCTGAACTGCGACAACCTGCGACACAACGGCGAGCGCTTTCGCAAGGGGCTGCTCGCCTTCATCGAGACGGCCGGGGACACGCAACTGCTGGAATGGGTGCGCGCGCAAACGACCAGCCCCAACGCAATGGTCGACCGCATCACGCCGAGGCCGCCGCCCGAATTGCGCCAGCGCGTACTGCAAGCCACCGGCTGGGACGACGCTGCCCCGGTCACCGGCGAGAGCTTCATCCAGTGGGTGATCGAGGACGACTTCGCGAACGGCCGGCCGGACTGGGGCCGCGTCGGCGTGCAGTTGGTCGACTCGGTCGCGCCCTACGAGGAAGCGAAGATCCGCATCCTCAACGCCAGCCACAGTTGCATCGCATGGGCCGGCACGCTGGCGGGCTACCAGTACATCCACGAGGGCACGCACGACGCGGAGATCCGCCGCATAGCCTTCGACTATGTGACGGACGATGTGATCCCCTGCCTGGATTCGCCGGGCCGCCCAAGCCCCGTCGACCTGCCTGCGTACCGCGACGTGGTGCTCGAACGCTTCGGCAATCCGGCGATCCGCGACACCAACCAGCGGGTCGCGATGGATGGGTTCTCGAAGATCCCGGGCTTCATCGCACCGACGGTGCGCGAACGGCTCGCGCGGGCCGCGAGCATCGATAGCGTCGCGATGCTTCCGGCGCTGTTCCTCGCCTTCTTGCAACGCTGGCATCGGGGTGTGCTGCCGTACGTCTATCAGGACCAGGGGATGGATGAAGCGGCGGCGCATGCCATTTGCGATTCGGACGATCCGGTCGCCGCACTGGCGGGCAACCGCACCTTGTGGGGTGATGCCGCCAACGATGCGCGGCTGGTCGATGCGCTGCGCAAGGCCGACGCACGGGTAAAGGTCTTCATCAAGGAGCGCGCGCCATGAGCGGCCGTCTCGCGCAACGCCATGTGCTGATCACCGGCGCGGGCGGCGGCATCGGCCTTGCGATCGCCTCGGCCTGCCTCGCCGAAGGCGCTCGCTGCACGCTGTCGGACCTGTCGGCGAGACCTTCCGAAGGCGTGGAGCAGTTGCGTCGCAAGCACCCTGACACGCTCGCGTATGTCGAAACGGATGTGACGCAGGCGCCGTCCGTCGGCGGGATGCTCTACGCGGCACGCGCGGCGCACGGCCCGGTCCACACGCTGGTCAACAACGCGGCTATCTTCGACATGGCACCACTGCTGCAAAGCGACGAAGCCTCCTTCGATCGGCTCTTCGCGGTCAACGTCAAAGGCATGTTCTTCGTGATGCAGCGCGTGCTGCAGCACATGCTCGACGAAGGCGTGAAGGGCGGCTCGGTGATCAACATGGCGTCGCAAGCCGGTCGACGCGGTGAGGCGCTGGTGTCGCACTACTGCGCGACGAAGGCGGCGGTCATCAGCTACACGCAGAGCGCCGCGCTCGCGATGGCGCCGCACGGCATCCGCGTGAACGCGATCTCGCCGGGCGTCGTCGACACGCCGATGTGGAACCACGTCGACTCGCTGTTCGCGAAGTACCAGAACCTCCCACTTGGCGAGAAGAAGCGGCAGGTGGGCCTCGAAGTCCCTCTCGGTCGCATGGGTGCGCCAGGCGACATCGCGGGCGCCGCCGTATTCCTCGCGAGCGACGAGGCCCGGTACATCACCGCACAGACACTCAATGTCGACGGTGGTAACGTCATGAGCTGATGAAGGTCATGCAGAGGGTCCTTCCATGACAGCGGCGCGCCAACGTCACCTTCCCCGCCATCGCGAGCCCGAGCTGGAGCGCGAGATCACGCGATCGCCCTCGCTCGGCTATGAAGCGCCGGAGGAATCCGGCCTCGTACGATGCCTCGCGCATGGCTTTCCGAGCCCACTCGTGCGCTGGCACTTCCATGAAGAGTACGAGCTTCATCTCATCACCGAAACATCGGGTCGTGCCTTCGTCGGCGACTGGATCGGCCCCTTCCAGCCCGGGCATCTGGTGCTGTGCGGACCGCGACTGCCGCACAACTGGTTGTCGCTCGATGTGCCGGAAGGCGGCGTGGCCGAGCGCGATCGCGTGATCCAGTTCCGGCACGAGCCGATCGAGAGCGCCGCATCGGACATCCCCGAGCTGCGCGAAGTGCTGCAGCTGCTGGAGCGCTCGCGCCATGGCATCGAGTTCTTCGGCATCGCCGACCGGGCGCTCGAACATTGGGAAGCAGTCAAGGCCACGCATGGCCTGCAAAGGCTCGCGCGCTTCCTCGAATACCTGGCTGAACTCGTCAAGTGCGCCGACTATCGGTTGCTCTCCAACGTGCAGATGCAGGGCGTGGAAGGCGATGCGGAGGTCGACCAGATCAACGTGATCGTGAACCGCATCACCTCGAATCTGGCCGAGCCGATCGTGATGTCCGACATCGCCACCGAGCTGGGCATGAGCGAAAGCCGCTTCAGCCGATTCTTCAAGCGCTCGACCGGCAACAGCTTCACCGACTTCGTGAACCGCGTTCGCATCAACAGCGCGTGCCACTTGCTGATGCAGACTGACCACTATGTGACGGACATCTGCTACCAGGTGGGCTTCAACAATGTCGCGAATTTCAATCGACGGTTTCTAGAAATCAAGGGCATGACGCCGACCGAGTTCCGCCGCCAAAGCGACAGCCGTTTCGGTATCGTATGACTCGCCCCCAGGCTCGCGCACTGCGTGTCGCTCTCCACCCCCGACCGGGGGCAGCCGCGGCGGCCCGGCAAAGCCGGTTCCGCGGCGCTCCTGTTCAGACAGGCGAGGCGTAACCGGTATGTACCTCGGGTTGGATCTCGGCACCTCGGAGCTGAAGGCGCTTCTGCTGGCCGACGACCACCGCATCGTGGCGCTCGCGCGTGCACCGCTGACCGTGAGCCGCCCGCATCCGCTGTGGTCGGAACAAATGCCCTCCCAGTGGTGGGAAGCGCTCGAAACCGCGATGGCGGCGCTGCGCCGAAGCAATGCGGAAGCGCTTTCAGCGGTACGCGCCATCGGCCTTTCCGGCCAGATGCACGGCGCGGTCGCACTCGATGCGAGCGGCCAGGTGCTGCGCCCGGCGATCCTCTGGAACGATGGCCGCAGCGCCGCCCAGTGCGAGGAGTTGACGGCGCTCGTGCCGCATCTCGGCGACATCACCGGCAATCTCGCGATGCCCGGCTTCACCGCACCCAAGCTGTTGTGGATGCGGGCGCACGAGCCGGAACTGTTCGCGCGCACGGACTCGGTGCTGTTGCCCAAGGATTGGCTGCGCTTCATGCTCAGCGGCACGCGGGCGAGCGACATGTCCGATGCCTCGGGCACCTTGTGGCTCGACGTCGCAGCGCGCGACTGGTCGGACGAGATCCTCGCGGCGTGCGGCCTCAGCCGAAGGCGCATGCCGGAACTCGTCGAAGGCAGTGCGGTCGCTGGCAGGCTCAAGCCCGAACTGGCGGCGCGCTGGGGAATCCCCGCCGGCATCCCGATAGCCGGAGGCGGCGGCGACAACGCCGCGAGTGCAGTGGGGATGGGGCTCGTCTCTGCAGGACAGGGCTTCGTGTCGCTCGGCACCTCGGGCGTGATCTTCGTCTGCGGCGACCGCTTCGCGCCCGATCCTCCGCGCGCGGTGCATGCCTTCTGCCACGCGTTGCCGGGCCGCTGGCACCAGATGTCGGTGATGCTCTCGGCGTCCGGCGCCGTGACCTGGGCCGCGCGCACTTTCGGGCTTGGCAACGAGGCCGCGTTGTTCGCCGCGGCGGCGGCCGTCGACGCGAACGGTCGCCGCCAGGCGCCCTTCTTTCTTCCGTATCTCTCCGGCGAACGCTCGCCGCACAACGACGCGAACGCGCAAGGCGTGCTGTTCGGTCTCACTCACGCGCACGGGCCGGCCGAGATCGCCTATGCGGTTGCCGAGGGTGTGAGCTTCGGGCTTCGGGACGGACTCGACACGCTTGAAAAGCCCGCGGGCGATCTCCTGCTGGTTGGCGGCGGCGCGCGGAGCACCTGGTGGGCCCGCTTGCTCGCGGACATCCTCCAGGTGCCGCTCGCGGCGTGTGAAGGTGGCGAGGCCGGCGGCGCGCTGGGCGCCGCACGTCTCGCATGGCTGGCGGATGGCGGTTCGGAGGCGGCGGTGTGCCTTCAGCCGCCGGTGCGGCAGCGCTTCGATCCGGATGCGTCGGCGCAAGACGTGTTCACGGTGCGCCACCTGCGCTTCAAGGCGCTGTACGCCGCCTTGCGCAGCAGCTTCGCCTCGGCGGCCGCCTGAGCTTCAGAGATTGCCCATCGGGCCGAACGACGTACGAAGCCCTGCGTAGTCGGTCGGGCCGCTGCTTTCGGGCGGATTGCCGGTCGCCGACAACCAGGCCGCGATGCTCGGCAGGCGGCGGTCGAAATAGAGCTGCAAGTGCATCCAGTTGCCGGTGTTGGTGTGGCCTTCGGTCTTCTCGAGCGCCTCGACCGCGATCGTGCGAAGGCTGCTCACCATCGCCAGCGAGCGGCCGTCCAGCAGTTGCAGCGTGACCTCGCGGCCTTGCATGAGGACTTCCTGGAGGATGCGGCGATGCACGCTGTAGTCCTCCCAGCTTCGCTTGATGCAGGCGTCGTTGAGTTCGCGAAAGACCCAGTGCATGTGGCTGGCGAACATCGCGGCGACCTGCCCGGCCTGTCGCAAGCCCTGGCGCGAGGCCGCCACCTGGAGCCGCGCGGCCCAGAGGATGGCCACCAGCACGCCGAACGTCTGTACCCATGCAGCCCACTCGCCCGAGGTCGCGGGCCGGAAGATCCAGCCGACCACGATCAGGAATCCGACACCGGCGCCGATCGCCACTCCTCCAAGTTTCCGCATGCTTCCCCCAGATATCGACGTCACGCCGCTCAGCTTCGCGGGCCGTCCTTGCCGAACAGTTTCCGGATCGCGGCGACACCCGCGACCAAGGCGTTGGAATAGGTGACGTACGGGTCGGTCGCGGCCTCGATCGGCAGATAAGGCAGCGCGTCATCCATCTCGTAGTCGGTGGCTTCCAGGAGCACCCAATAGAACTCGCCCTCTTCGAGTTCTTGAACGGTCAGCGCGATATTTCGCAATTGCGACATGGGGTTAGGCACGGGTCTTCGTAGGAGAACCGATCCTATTCAAACCTTGTAACAAACGCCTACGCACAATTTCACGAATAGACACAAATGTGACCATTCGATTTACTTTTGGCAAGTCCCGAATACCCCGAGCCATGGGGGATGTTCGGCCACAGGACCCGGTCACCAAATTTCCTACAGCCCTTGACGCGGGCCGAACCTAAGCTCAGTCTTGTCCAACCCCGCCATTCAGGAGGAGACATGAAGCACTTCAATCTCGATCCTCACATGACCGCTGTCGTCGGAGGCGCCTTCTACCCGAGCGGTCACTCCATGGTGATGTTTCCTGACGCGGCAGACGCCAACCGCATCGGCCACCAGCTCCTGGACAACGGCTTCAGCGGCGACGAGATCTACCTGATCCCGCCGCACGTGATCATCGAGCAGATCACGCCCACCGTCCGCGACACCGACAACCCGCTGCCTTCCGCGGGCACCGATGCCGCCACGGTCCGCGCCTACACCAAGCTCGCGCGCGAAGGCCACACCGCCCTGCTCGTGCGGACCCGCAACGAAGAAGCGGCGAACAGGCTCATGGTGTTCGTGCGAACGGTGCCCTACTCGATCGCCCAGCGTTACCGCACGCTGGTGATCGAGGACCTGTAGGAAGAGATCACTTCAAGACGGCCCGGGCCATGGCCTGGGCCAGTTCGTGCTCGCCGAGGAACACGGTGGCCGACACCTCCTGCGCAAGCAAGCGGGCTTCGTCCTCGTTGTGGCTGCGGATGACGGTTTCGATCCCCGGGTTGAGCGTGCGCGCCGCTTCGATCATCTGACGCACGTTGATCGCATCCGCCGTCGCCACCACCAGCATGCGAGCGCGAGCGATGTGCGCCTGGATCAGCACCCCTGGGTCAGCCGCATCGCCCCAAACCGCCGCCATGCCCTGCGCCCGGAGCTTTTCGACCAGCTCGCGGTTCTGCTCGGCAACGACAAAGGGGATGTCATGCGCCGACAGCGTTGCCGCAATGCGGCGGCCAACGCGGCCGTAGCCCACCAGCACCACCTGCTTCGACAGGTACTTCTCAGCCGTGCTCATCGGTAGTTCAGCCAGAGGATCGTCGCGCGCCTCGAGCCCGCGCGCGAACGACGAGTGCGCGTGCAGCCATTTCTGAATGGGTGCGATCAGGCTGAACCACAACGGGTTGGTGGCGATGGAGATCAGCCCCGCCGCGAGCAGCAGACTCTGCCCCTCGACCGGCAGCAGCCCGAGCCGCCCGCCGAGCGAAGCCAGGATGAACGAGAACTCGCCGATCTGCGCGAGGCTCGCGCTCACCGTGAGCGCGGTGCCGAGCGGATAGCGGAACAGCAGCACCAGCGCGCACGCCGCCAACGACTTGCCCACCACGATCACCAGCACCACCGCGAGCACCTGCAGCGGCCGTTCGACCAGCACCGCCGGGTTGAACAGCATGCCCACCGAGACGAAGAACAGCACGGCGAAGGCATCCCGCAGCGGCAGCGATTCCTGCGCTGCGCGGTGGCTGAACTCCGACTCGCGCATCACCATGCCCGCGAAGAAGGCGCCCAACGCGAAGGACACCCCGAACAGAGCAGCCGCCGAGAACGCAATGCCCACCGCCGCGGCGATGACGCAGAGCGTGAAGAGCTCCCGCGACCCGGTGCGCGTGACCTGCCACAGCACCCAAGGAAACAAGCGCCGTCCCACCACAAGCATGAGCGCGACGAAGCCACCGACCTGCAGCAGTGTGAGCCCCAGCGTCTGCCAGATCGGCGCGGTCCGCTCCCCTGGGTCCACGCCGACCAGCGCGTTGGCGAGCGGCGGCATCAACACCAGCACGAGAACCATCGCAAGGTCTTCCACTACCAGCCAGCCGACCGCGATGCGGCCGGTGAACGAATCGAGGATGCCGAGGTTCTCCAGCGCGCGCAGCAGCACCACCGTGCTCGCCACCGAAAGGGCAAGGCCGAAGACCAGCGCAGCGCCAAGGTTCCAGCCCCACCAAGTGGCGAGCGCGCCGCCGAGCATCGTGGCGACGGCGATCTGCACCAATGCACCCGGCACAGCGATCTTGCGCACAGCCAGCAGGTCGTCGAGCGAGAAGTGCAACCCGACGCCGAACATCAGCAGCATCACCCCGATCTCGGCGAGTTGCGCCGCGATGCCTGCATCGGCCACGAACCCGGGGGTGAACGGCCCGATGATGACGCCCGCGAGAAGGTAGCCGACCAACGCGGGCAACCGCAGGCGCGCCGCCAGGAAACCGAACAACAGCGCCAGGCCCAGGCCGGCGGCAAGTGTGTTGATCAGTGAAACGCTATGGGGCATCGCCCCGCATTCTGCAGAGCGATGCTTTTGCCCCGATTTCAGGTGGCCATTTTTCCGTCGCGCGCGTTGACGAGGTCTTCAGGGTTCTGCGCCTCTTCCCACGTCTCGTTGTTGAGGCCCGCCTGCAGCCGCGCCATGTCGAGCTCATCGGTCCACTTGGCCACCACGATCGTCGCGACGCCGTTGCCGATGAGGTTGGTCAACGCACGCGCCTCGGACATGAAGCGGTCGATGCCGAGAATGAGCGCCAACCCCGCGACGGGCACATGCCCCACTGCGGACAACGTCGCCGCAAGCACGATGAAACCGCTGCCAGTAACGCCGGCCGCGCCCTTCGAGGTCAGCAGCAGGACCGCCAGCAAGGTGATCTCCTGCATCAGCGTCATCGGCGTGTTCGTCGCCTGCGCAATGAAAACTGCCGCCATCGTCAAATAGATTGACGTGCCATCGAGATTGAAGGAATAGCCCGTCGGGATCACCAGGCCGACAGTTGTCTTGTTTGCACCGAGGTTCTCCATCTTCTCCATCATCCTCGGCAGCACCGACTCGGAAGACGAGGTGCCGAGCACGATCAGCAGCTCTTCCTTGATGTACTTGATGAACTTCCAGATGCTGAAGCCATGGAAGCGCGCGATCGTCCCGAGGACCACGAAGATGAACAACAGGCAGGTCAGATAGAACGTACCCATCAGCTTGCCAAGCTGGAACAGCGAGCCGATGCCGTACTTGCCGATCGTGAAGGACATCGCCCCGAAAGCGCCGATGGGCGCCAGTTTCATGATGTAGCTGATGATCGCGAAGAGCACGTGAGAGCCCTTCTCGATCACGTCGAACACCAGCGTGCCGCGCCCACCAAATCGGTGCAGGGCAAAGCCGAAGAGGACCGCGATCAGAAGCACCTGCAGGATCTCGCCCTTGGCGAAGGCGTCGACTACGGTGTTCGGGATGATGTTCATCAGGAAGTCGACCGTGCCTTCCATCTTGCCCGGGCCTGTGTAGGCCGCGAGTGCCCGGGTGTCCAGGGAGTTCGGGTCCACGTTCATGCCCGCACCCGGCTTGAGCAGGTTCACCAGCACCAGCCCCACGACCAGCGCGATGCTGCTCACGATCTCGAAGTACAGCAGCGCCAGCCCGCCCGTCTTGCCGACCTTCTTCATGTCCTCCATGCCCGCGATGCCGACCACCACGGTGCAGAAGATGATCGGGGCGATCAGCATCTTGATCAGCTTGATGAAGGCGTCGCCAAGCGGCTTCATGGATTCGCCGACCGACGGGAAGAAGTGACCGAGAAGCACGCCGATGATGACGGCTGTGATCACCTGGGCGTAGAGGGACTTGTAGATCGGTGGCTTCTTGCGAGCCGGTGCTTGGGGGGTCGGGGTCATGAAGGAACTCCTTGTTTGCTTTTCTTGGGCCGGTGCGACTTCGGCACACCTGACCCAATCTCTGGCTCCTGGTCTCTCCCAACAAAAAAGACCCGCCAGGGCGGGTCTTCATTCCATCGAGGCTGCCTGCCTCCTCAGTGCATGTGCAATCCGCCGTTCACGGGGAAGTCCGCGCCGGTGGAATAGCCGCCATCTTCGGAAGCGAGCCACGCGATGATCGAGGCGATCTCACCCGGTTCGCCCAGGCGCTTGACCGGGATGGTGCCGACGATCTTGTCGAGCACTTCCTGGCGGATCGCCTTGACCATGTCGGTGCCGATGTAACCCGGGCTCACGGTGTTGACCGTCACGCCCTTGCCGGCGAGTTCCTGTGCCAGGGCCATCGTGAAGCCGTGCATGCCGGCCTTGGCGGCCGAGTAGTTGGTCTGTCCTGCCTGGCCCTTCGCGCCGTTGACCGAGCTGATGTTGATGACGCGACCCCAGCCCTTTTCCACCATGTCGCCGACGACCTGCTTGGTCACGTTGAACATGCTGTTGAGGTTGGTCTCGATCACCGCGCTCCAGTCCTCGGGCGTCATCTTCACGAACATGCGATCGCGCGTGATACCCGCGTTGTTGACCAGCACGTCGATGGGCCCGTGTTCTGCCTTGGCCTTGGTGAAGGCTTCGACCGTGGACTGCCAGTCCCCGACGTTGCCAACCGACGCGTGGAACTCGAAGCCTTCGGCTTTCTGTTCTGCGAGCCACTTGGCGTAGTCCCGGGTCGGGCCACATCCTGCGATGACGGTGAAACCGTCCTTGTGAAGGCGCTGGCAAATGGCTGTTCCGATGCCTCCCATGCCTCCGGTGACGTATGCGACTTTCTTGCTCATGAGTGTTCCTTATAGGTGAAGCCTGAACAGGCGTTGGTCACTTTATCGAAGTTTCTCACCAACGCCCGATCAGGAAAACACTGACCCCTCTTTGCAACTGGGTGTCACAACCCGTCCATATACTGATTCGATGTCTTCCATCGCGTTGATCGATATCGCCAAGTCCTGGGGCGTCAGCACCGCCTTGCACGCTGTCAACCTCCAGATCGAGCCGGGCTCCTTCTGCGTACTTCTCGGGCCCTCTGGCTGCGGCAAGTCGACCACCCTTCGCATCGTGGCCGGACTCGAGACGGCCACGGCCGGGCAGGTGCTGATCGATGGGCGCGATGTGACGTCGCTCCCCCCTGCCCGGCGTGGCATTGCGATGGTCTTCCAGAACTATGCGCTGTTCCCGCATCTCAGCGTGGCGGACAACATCACCTTCGGCTTGTCTGTGCGCAAGGTGCCCGCCACCGAAACCGCGCTTCGCCTGAGAAACGCGGCCGATCTGCTGGGTCTCGGCGCCTTGCTCGAACGCAAGCCGGGGCAGCTCTCCGGTGGCCAGCAGCAGCGTGTCGCACTCGGCCGCGCGCTGGTCGCGCAGGCCCAGGTCTGCCTCATGGATGAGCCGCTTTCCAACCTCGACGCGCAGCTGCGCCAGGAGATGCGGCGCGAACTGCGCGAGCTGCAGCGGCAGCTCGGCTTGACTGTCGTCTACGTCACGCACGACCAGGCCGAAGCGATGAGCATGGCCGACCAGGTGGTCCTGCTGAACCAGGGGCGGGTCGAACAGGCCGGCATGCCGCGTGATTTGTATGCGAAACCATCGACCACTTTCTCGGCGCGGTTCATCGGCACACCGCCGATGAACCTGGTCGCGCTCGAAGGCGGCCGCATCGCCGGGAGCGACACCGACGCCGGACTGCAGGCGGCCACGCTCGGCGTGCGGCCCGAAGCGATTGCGCTCGATCCGCAAGGCATCCCTGCCACGGTGCAGAGCGTGGAATATCTCGGTGCGGACCTCGTCCTGAACTGCCGGATCGGCACACAGAGCCTGCTGGTGCGGGCAGACGGCCGACACCACGCCGACGCCGGCGATCACGTGGGCCTGCGCTGGGCCCGGGAAGATGCCCACGGCTTCGATGCCGCGGGGAAGCGCATTCACTGACCGTTCGATCCAACCAAGAGGAAGAAGAAGACCATGCAACGCAAGACGTTCGTCCGGGCGCTCGCCGCCCAGTTCATCGCTGCCGGCGGCCTTTTTGCCGGCGCATCCGGCACGCTCCATGCGCAGACGCCGGTGGAAGTCCAGTTCTACTACCCGGTCGCCGTGGGCGGCCCCATCGCCAAGATCATCGATGGCTTCGCGGCTGGGTTCATGAAAGAGAACCCCGGCATCAAGGTCACGCCAATCTATGCGGGCACCTACCAGGAAACCATCGTCAAGGCATTGACCGCGCACAAGTCCGGCACGCCACCGGTGACTTCCGTGCTGCTGTCGACCGACATGTTCACGCTGATCGACGAAGACGCGATCGTGCCCTTCGACGACTTCGTGAAGACGCCTGAAGACAAGGCCTGGCTCGGCGGCTTTTACAAGGCCTTCATGATGAACAGCCAGACCGGCGGAAAGACCTGGGGCATTCCGTTCCAGCGCTCCACCGTGGTGATGTACTGGAACAAGGAGCTGTTCAAGGAAGCCGGCCTCGACCCGAACAAGGCGCCGGCCAACTGGGGCGAGCTCAAGGACGCCGCGACCAAGCTGACCAAGAAGGACGCGAGCGGCAAGGTCACGCAATGGGGCGTGCAGATTCCGTCGAGCGGCTTCCCGTACTGGCTCTTCCAGACGCTCACCACGCCGAACGACACGATCCTCGCCAACGACGCGGGCACCGCGGTCAAGTTCGACGACCCGAAGGTGGTCGAGGCGCTGCAGTACTGGGTCGACCTCGGCAAGGCCGGCGTGCACCCGCCGGGCGTGGTCGAGTGGGGCACGACGCCGAAGGACTTCTTCGAGAAGAAGGCCGCGATCATCTACACGACGACCGGCAACCTGACCAACATCAAGGCGAACGCCAAGTTCGACTTCGGCGTCGGCATGATCCCGGCCAACAAGCGCAAGGGCTCGCCGACCGGCGGTGGCAACTTCTACATCTTCAAGAAGGCGACGCCGGCCCAGCAGGAGGCCTCGTTCAAGTTCATCAAGTGGATCACGCAGCCCGAGCGCGCCGCGCAGTGGAGCATCGACACCGGCTACGTCGGAGTCTCTCCAGCCGCGTATGAAACCGAGGCGCTGCGCAAATACGGCAACGACTTCCCCGCAGCCCTGGTTGCGAGAGATCAGTTGCCGTTCTCGGTCGCCGAGTTCTCGACGCATGACAACCAGCGCGTGACCAAGGCGCTCAACGACGGCCTGCAGGCTGCGCTGACCGGCACGAAGCCGCCCGCGCAGGCGATGCAGGATTCGCAGAAGGAGGCGGATCGCATATTGCGCGCGTTCAAGTAAGGGAAGGGGCGCGCGCTCGAATGGAACCCCACGGCGTTTCCGCCGGCGGCGTGGCATCGCGCCGGGCCATCCATGCCTGGCTGATGCTGCTGCCCGCGCTGGTGCTGCTGGTCGCCTTCACGCACTGGCCGGCCATCTCGACGCTGATCGACAGCTTCTTCTCCACACCCAAGGGCAAGCGCCCGGGCGTGTGGGTGGGGCTGGAGAACTACGAGGCGATGATCGGCGACCCGGTGTTCTGGAAGGCGGTGCGCAACAACCTGTGGTTCGCAGGCGCGACCATTCCGATGTCGATCGCACTCGCGCTGGTGATGGCGCTGTGGGTCAATGAGCGCATCGCCGGCCGTGCCTTCCTGCGCATGGCCTACTTCACGCCGACGGTGCTGCCGATGATTGCGGTGGCGAACATCTGGTTGTTCTTCTACACGCCACAGTACGGCCTGCTGGAGCAGATCACCAGCGCGCTCGGCCTGCCATCGCACAACTGGCTGGGCAGCCCCTCCACTGCACTCGGCGCGGTCACGGTGGTCGCAATCTGGAAGGAAGCCGGCTTCTTCATGATCTTCTATCTCGCCGCATTGCAGACGCTCAATCCGAGCCTGCGCGAAGCGGCGGCGATCGAGGGGGCATCGCGCTGGTATTTTTTCCGGCGAGTGCAGTGGCCGCTCCTGATGCCGACCACGCTCTTCGTCCTGGTCAATGCGTTCATCAACGCCTTCCGGATGGTCGACCACCTCTTCGTGCTCACGCGCGGTGGGCCGGACAACGCATCGATCCTCTTGCTCTACCACCTGTACGAGGTCGGGTTCAGCTTCTGGGACACGGCGTATGCGTCGACGATTACCGTGGTGCTGGTGGTGGTGCTGGCGGGCATCGCGCTGTTCCAGTTCTTCGTGCTCGACAAGCGGGTGCACTACAAATGAGCGCGTCCGACTCTCGCGAACACCGGCTCGCCTTCAACGAGCCCACGTGGCTCGACACGCTGGCGGCCTGGCTGCTCGCACTGCTCTGGATCCTGCCGCTGGCCTATGCGGTGTGGACTGCCTTCCACCCGGCCGAGTATTCGACACGCTTCGCACTCGCCGCGCCACTCACGCTCGACAACTTCCGTCGTGCCTGGGAAGCGGCGCCCTTCGCGCGCTATTTCGTCAACACGACGTTGCTGGTCGCGATGGTGCTTGTGGCCCAGTTGGTGCTCGGCACGCTCGCGGCCTATGCCTTTGCGCGGTACGAGTTCAGGGGCCGCAATGTCGCTTTTGCACTGGTGCTGGTGCAGCTGATGATCATGCCGGACATCCTGCTGGTCGAGAACTACAAGACGATGGCGCGGCTCGGCCTCGTCGACACGCTCGTCGCCATCGGCCTGCCCTACTTCGCCTCGGCGTTCGCGATCTTCCTGCTGCGGCAGACCTTCATGGGCATCCCGAAGGAGCTCGACGAAGCCGCGCGCGTCGAAGGCGCCAGCGCGATGCAGACCCTGTGGCGCGTCTACGTGCCGCTCGCCAAGCCCGTCTACACCGCCTTCGCATTGGTGTCGGTGAGCTTCCACTGGAACAACTTCCTGTGGCCGCTCATCATCACCAACAGCGTGAACGCACGGCCGCTCACAGTGGGCCTGCAGGTGTTCTCGTCGGTCGACCAGGGTGTCGACTGGTCGGTAATCACCGCGGCGACATTGATGACGTCGGCGCCCTTGCTCATTGCGTTCCTGCTGTTCCAGCGGCAGTTCGTGCAGAGCTTCATGCGCGCCGGGATCAAGTAGCGCCGGCGATGAAAGCTCAATAGGACTTCGGAAGCCCGAGCACCTTCTCGGCGATGAAGCAGAGGATGAGTTGCGGGCTCACCGGCGCGAGGCGCGGAATCCAGGCTTCGCGCAGGTAGCGCTCGACGTGGTATTCCTTCGCGTAGCCCATCCCGCCGTGCGTGAAGATCGCGTTCTCGCAGGCCGCATAGCAGGCTTCCGCAGCAAGGTACTTCGCGCTGTTGGCCTCCGCACCGCACGGCAGGTGCTGGTCGTAGAGCCATGCGGCCTTCTGCACCATCAGATGGGCCGCCTCCAGTTCCATCCATGACTTCGCGAGTGGATGCTGGATGCCTTGGTTCATGCCGATCGGGCGGCCGAAGACTTCGCGCTCGTTGGCGTAGCCGGCGGCGCGCTTCAATGCGGCGCGGCCGAGTCCGATGGCCTCCGACGCGATCAGGATTCGCTCCGGGTTCAGGCCGTGCAGGATGTAGCTGAACCCCTTGCCCTCCTCGCCCACGCGGTCCTCGACCGGAATGCGAAGGCCATCGATGAAGACCTGGTTGGAATCGACGCACTTGCGGCCAAGCTTCTCGATCTCGCGCACCTCGACCTTCGAACGGTCGAGGTCGGTATAGAAAAGACTCAAGCCCTCGGTGCCCTTGCAGTCTTCGATCGGCGTGGTGCGTGCGAGCAGAAGGATCTTGTTGGCCACCTGAGCCGTGCTGATCCAGACCTTCTGCCCGTGGACGACATAGTGATCGCCCTCGCGCACCGCTCGCGTCTTGAGCTTCAGCGTGTTGAGCCCGGTGTTCGGCTCGGTCACCCCGAAGCAGGCGCGATCCCTGCCCTGGATGAGCGGCGGGAGCCAGCGGCGCTTCTGCTCATCCGTCCCGAAGACGACCACCGGATGCAGGCCGAAGATGTTCATGTGCACCGCGGACGCGCCCGACAGCCCTGCGCCCGTCGCTGCGATGGTGTGCATCATCAGCGCCGCCTCGCTGATGCCGAGCCCCGCGCCGCCATGCTCCTCCGGCATCGCAATGCCCAGCCAGCCCGATTCCGCGAGCGCATGGTGGAAGTCGTCCGGGAAGCCGCCCTCGCGATCCTTGCGCAACCAGTAGTCGGCATCGAAGGGTGTGCAGACCTTTTCGATGGCGTCGCGGATCTGCTCCTGTTCCGGCGTGAGGCTGAAGTTCATGTTCGTCTCCTCTTCAATCGTGCTCAATCGTTCGCGGGCCGGCGAACCTTGTCCGGCGACTCGCCGTAGGGCGGGCTGTAGATCACCAGCAGCCTGACCGGCGTGTCGCTGGTTACCTGAAAGAGGTGCATCGCGTCAGCCGGAAAGAAGCAGGTATCGCCCGGCACCATCTCGAAGGCTTCACCGGCGACTTCGACATGCGCCGTGCCTTCCAGCAGATGGCAGGCCTGCTCGATGCCGGGATGCGCGTGCGGCAATGCGCCACCGCCCTTGTGCAGCGTGCCGAGCAGCACTTCCATCTGCCGCGCGCCCACGGTTTCCGGACCGATGAGGCGGCGATTGCTGGTGTGGTGATGGTTGGCTGGCTGGTAGGCGGGAACGTCGTCGCTGCAGATCAGGTATTTCAGTTTCATGGGTCAATGCATGGGTTTGGACGGCGCCGCGGCGCACGCGCCACCTGCCAGGAGTTCTTCGACAGCCGCGTGCGAATAGCCCGCCTCGCGCAACAGCGCCACGGTGTGCTCGCCCAGCCGTGGTGCGGGCTTGGATTCGCGCGCCGGCGGCGTACCGGACCACTTCGTCGGATGCGCCATCGCATGCATCCGGCCTTCGGTGGGATGCACGGCGTCGCGCAGGAAGCCCGTAGCGCGGAGCTGCGAATTCGATAGCAGGTCGGCCGGGCTGTTCATCGGCATGTTCGGCACGTCGGCCGCATCCAGCAGCGTGCGCCATGCCTCGGTGGTGCGCGTACGCATGATTCGCGAGACCTCGGCATAGACCGCATCGATATGCGCAGCACGCGCTCCATGGGTGGCGAAGCGCGGATCGGCGCCGAGGCCATCCGATTCGCCGATGGCCGCGAAGAAGCTCCGCCAGTGCTTGTCGTTGTAGATCAGCACGCAGAGCCACCCGTCGCGCGTTGCGTAGGGCTTGCGGTGCGGCGTCAGCAGGCGGGCATAGCCGGGCGCGCCGAGCGGCGGATCGAAGGTCAGTCCGGCCATGTGGTCGCCGAGGATGAACTGCGACATCGCCTCGAACATCGGCACGACCACCGCCTGCCCTTCGCCCGTGCGGCTGCGCGCAAACAGCGCCGCGGTGACCGCATAGACCGCATGCAGGCCGGTGACCCGGTCCGAGAGCGTCGTCGGCACATAGGTCGGTTCCGGCGTGCCGTACTGCTGCATCAGCCACGGCAATCCCGTCGCACCCTGGACCAGATCGTCGTAGGCCGGTCGTGCCGCATCGGGGCCGTCCTGGTCGAAGCCGCAGCAGCTCACGTAGATGAGCTGCGGATTGCGCGCCTTTACCGCCTCGTAGTCCATACCGAGGCGTGCCATGGCCTTTGGACGCACATTGCTGATCAGCACATCGCAGCCTTCAGCCAGCTTCAGCGCGGCCTCGCGTCCGGCCTCGTGCTTCAGGTCGAGGACGATGCTGCGCTTCCCGGCGTTGGCGTGCAAGAAGATGTGACCCATGCCGGGGTTGTTCATCGGCCCGACGTGGCGCATGTTGTCCCCGTCCACGCTTTCGACCTTGATGACGTCCGCACCCAGTTCGGCAAGGATCTGCGTGGCGTACGGCCCCATGATCACCGAGGTCATGTCGAGCACTCGCACACCCGAGAGCGGACCGCGCCGCACGGACTTTCCTTCCTGCGTCATGACTACTCCTGCTTGATGCCGGCCTGCTTGATGAGGGTGGTCCAGTTCGCGAGCTGGTCGGCCACGTACTTCGCGAAGTCGTCCGGACCGCTGCTGGGCCAGACTTCGAAGCCGAGCTGCGCGAGCTGTTCCTGCACTTCCTTGTCCGCCAGCACCTGACGGATCTCGGCATCCAGCTTGTCCACGATCGGCCTCGGCATGCCGGCCGGACCGAAGACGCCGTTCCAGGAAGTGAGGTCGAAACCCGGAACCGCATCGGCCACCGGCGGAACGCCCGGCAGCGACTTCAAGGGTCCCTTGGTCGTCACGGCCAAGGCGCGGACACTACCCGCCTTGATCATCGACATGCTCGATCCGAGATCGGCGACGTACATCTGCACCTGCCCACCGATCAGATCGGTCAGCGCCTGCGGACTGGACTTGTAGGGCACGCCGAGCACGTCGATGCCGGCGATTCGCCGGATGGTCTCGGACGCCACGAGCGAGGTGCTGTTCGGCGTGGCGTAAGAGAACTTGCCGGGGTTGGCCTTGGCCTGGTCGATCAGGTCCTTCATGCTTTTGGCGGGGGACTTGGCATCCACGACGACCGCAAAAGGCAACTCGCCCAGGCGAGCGATCGGCGTGAAGTCCTTGATCGGGTCGTACTTGAGATTCGCGAAGAGCGCCGGGTTGGCCGAGTGCGAGGTGTTCGTCGTCATGAACAGCGTGTAGCCGTCCGGCTTGGCCTTGGCGACGAACTGAGCGCCGATCTGCGCACTCGCACCGGCCCGGTTGTCCACCAGCACCGGCTGCTTCAGCCGCTCGCCCAGCCGCTTCGCCACGATGCGCGCCACGGCATCGGTGCCGCTGCCCGCCGCGAACGGTACGACCATCGTGACGGGCATCGAGGGATAGGCCTGGGCGAAGGCCAAGGGCGCCGCCGTGACCGCAAGCACCGCCAAGGCACGTCGAAAAAACTGCATGGGTTGTCTCCTGAATATCCGTCGTCTGATCGCGACGGTTCGCATCTTGGAGACGCCGATCATTTGCGTCCAATTCACTTTGTGGCTCGAACGATTCATTTCTAGAATCGTTCGGCATGAAGCTGCACTTCCTTCGGTACTTCGCAGTCTTGGCCGAGGAACTCCATTTCGGCCGCGCCGCCGACCGTCTCGCCATCACACAACCACCGCTGAGCCTTGCCATCAAGGCACTGGAAGAAGAGCTGGGTGTGCGGTTGCTCCTGCGCAGCAGCAAGCATGTCGAGCTGACACCGGCCGGCTCCGCGTTCCTGGAGGAAGCCCGGCAGATCCTCGATCGCGTGACGCGCGCCTCCTCCATCGCGCTTGCCGTCGCAAGCGGCAGTCGCGGCCGCCTTGAGATCGGGATGACCGGCTCCCTCGTCTATCGCGGCGTGCCCGCCATCGTCCAGCGCTTCGACGCCGACGACCATGGCATCGAGCTGATCCTGCGCGAGATGTCGACTGCGGAAGAGCTCCAGGGCCTGCTCCACGGCCAACTGGACGCTGGCTTTCTCAATGCGTTCGTGGTGCCGCCCCAGCTTCGCTCGCTGCCGCTGATCGAAGATGAGTTCGTGCTCTGCCTGCCCGCGGGACACCGCCGCGCCAACGCCGGGGCCGTCGAGTTGAGCGAACTGGCCGACGAGCGCTTCGTGATGTTCTCGCGCGAGGTATCACCCGCGAACTACGACAACGTCGTCGCGATCTTCAGCCGGGCCGGCGTGCATCCGAAGACGGTGCATGCGGCCCGCCAGTGGCTCACCATCGTCGCCATGGTGGCCGAGGGGCTGGGTGTGTCGCTGGTGCCGCGCTCGCTCGCGCGGTCGAAGGTCGAGAACGTCCGTTTCGTGCCGTTCACGGGTGCGCCCGCCATCGCACCGGCCCTGCTCGTGTGGAACCCGGCACGGATGAGTCCGGCCCTTGAAAGATTCATCGCGAGCGCCACCGCCACGATCGAAGAATTGCGGCAGGACTTCCGCCCGAAGCGAAGCAGGATGACGCAGCGCGGTCAACGCGAGCTGATAAAACGAGCCGATCAACGACAGCGGGGATCCCGATGAAACTCGTGACATGGAACACCCAATGGTGCTGCGGCCTCGACGGGGTCGTGAGCGCGAAGCGAATCATCGAGGAGGCACGGGCCATGGCGGACTTCGACGTGCTCTGCCTGCAGGAGATCGCCTCCGGCTTCGGCGGCATGCCCGGACGGCCCGGCAACCAGCCTGCCGACATGCGGGCCTTGCTGCCGGGCTTTCAGGTCTTCTTCGGCGCGGCTGTGGATGAGTTCGACGCCAACGGCAAGCACCAGCAATTCGGCAACCTGATCGCGACACGCTTGCCGGTTTCGCGTGTGCAGCATCACCCGTTGCCCTGGCGGCCCGATCCGACCGTGACCAGCATGCCGCGCATGTGCACCACGGTGACGCTGACCAGCCCCGAACTGGGCCCGGTGCGCGTGACGACCACGCACCTCGAGTACTACTCGGCGTCGCAGCGACTCGCACAAGCCAAGGCCTTGCGCGAACTCCATGTGGAGGCTTGCGAACTGGTCGCCGCGCCTCCGGTGCCCGATACCCTCGGCACGCCGTTCCAGGCCAAGGTGCACACCTCGCAGGCCATCCTGTGCGGCGACTTCAATATGCCGGCGTCCGATCCGGGCTACGACGAGATCCAGCGCCCCTTCACCGATCCGGCGTTGCCCGTTGGTGGAACGCCCGACCTGCGTCTTCAGGACGCGTGGCCCCTCGCACATCCGAACCGGCCGCACGATCCGACCTTTCGCCTTTTCGATCACACCTACGGGCCCAACCCGATCGCCTGCGATTTCATCTTCGTCAGCGATACGCTCGCGCCGCGCGTGCGCCGCATGGAAGTCGATCTGCAGACGCAGGCGTCGGACCACCAGCCGGTCTTCATCGAACTGGGCAACTGAGGTGCGGCGCTGGTTCACTCACCTTGAATGCCGGCGGCGCGGATCACCTTGCCCCACTTCTCGACCTCGGACGCGAGATGCGTCCTCAGCGCCTCGGGCGTGACCTTCTCCATGGGCACGATCTCGGAACTCAACTCCGCGATGCGCCGCTTGACCATGTCGTCCTGCAATGCTGCGCGCAGGGCGACATTGAGTTTGTCGATCACGGGCTTCGGTGTTCCCTTGGGCGCATAGACGCCGTGCCAGACGCGCACGTCGAAGCCCTTGAGGCCCTGCTCGTCGAGCGTGGGAATGTCCGACAGGCTCGGCAGGCGCTTGGGCGTGGTCACACCGAAGACCTTCACGCGGTTGCCGTCCTTGATGACCGGCACGGTCTGCGTGGTCTGGTCGCACAACAGGTCGACCTGCCCGCCCATCAGGTCGTTGAGCGCGGGCCCGGCGCCCTTGTACGGCACGGTCGTGAGGTCCACGCCGATCTGGCTCGTGAACAGCAGGCCGCACAGTTGCGACACCGCGCCGATACCGGCGTTGGCCAGCGAAACCTTGTCCTTGTTCGCCTTCACGTAGCTCAGCAGTTCCTGGAAGTTGTTCGCCGGGAAGTCCCTGCGCGAGAGCAGTGTCATCGGCACGTCGAGCACCTGCCCGATGTATTCGAAGTCCTTGAGCGGGTCGTAGGGCAGCTTCCTGTAGAGCGCGGGCGCGGTCGCCATGCCCATGTGGTGGATGAGGATCGTGTAGCCGTTGGGCGCCGCCCTCGCGACCCGCGCCGGCGCGATCGTGCCGCCGGCGCCGACCGTGTTCTCGACCACCACTGGCTGGCCGAGCGACTTGGCCATCGGGATCGCGAGCATGCGCGCCACGACGTCGGTGGGGCCGCCCGCCGAATAGGGCACGACCAGCGTGACTGGCTTTTCTGGCCACGTCTCGGCCGCGGCAGCGGGCGCCTGGATGCTGACTGCGCTGCAAGCAAATGCCGCGATGACGAGCATCTGCAAGACTGATTTCTGTTTCACGGTGTCTCCTCTTTAACTGTGCGAGAAGCAGCCATGGTGGCGATCCGTAGGGCACGGCGCAATCTGCGATTTCGGAAGAGGGGCTTCTGTTTTTCAGAACCGGAAGCCGAAAGGATTCGCTCCGTACCCCACGCTGATTCATTGAAACGAACAAAGGCGACGGGGACCAAGGCGTACCTAGAATGCGAAAAAAATTTCTGCGCACGGGAGGAAAAGAAGTGACTCAACACGTCGCCATGGGTCACCCATTGGCTCGCTTTCTAACTCGCGGACTTCTCTGCTTGTCGATGGGATCGACTCTCGGCGCCTGTTCCACGAGCAACACCCCAGCTATTCCTTCGGAGAAAAAAATCATGTCCGCTTCCGCGCTGGCCGAGGCCTCACTTCCCGATGCACCTGAAGTCTTGCGCCGACTGCTTGCGCTGATCGACACATTGCGCCACCCCCAGGATCTGACCACCGACCGGGTAGCGCAATTCACCGGATTCGCGATGAAGCCGTTTTCCGAAAAGCCCACCAATGACGCGTACCAGATATTCCAGCCGCTTACGGACAAATGGCGATATCTGTACATCTGGGGTCTGAATAGCGCGACCCGTCTTCCCGATCTCGGTCTGACATTCGTCGAGACCGACAAGCACTCAACTCGGCGCCCTTCGAAGGCAGACATCTGCCAGTTCGACGCAGTGCAGTTTCACGATGCAGTGCTCACGATGGGCTATCGGCATGTCGGCAATACGCGCCGCGAAAGTGCAGCCAAGCAATACCGGCGGGGACTGGTCGAGGTAGATATCGGAATCGTCGGTGAAAGCAGCGAGGGCCTCGAAAAGATCTCCCATGGCTGCATCAAGCGGGTCTCCATCGGCTTCCTTGAGAACGAGCGACTGACGGTGTCGCAATGAACGCCGTCACCTCACGGCTCGAGCAGGTGATCCGTGAAATTGGCGACCCGACTTCGCCGGCCTATCGAAACCTCCGCGCCGTCCTCGAACAATCCCCTGCGCTGATGCAGCAGATGAACGACGCGCTCGAACACGGTCACCTGCGACACTTCGCGTTGATGCCCGAAGCCGAGAACGCTGGAGCCAGCTACGACCCTGAGACAAGAACGATCAACCTGAAGCGCAGCGATCTCTTGGATGCGAAGCAGCGGGATGCTCTCACCTTTCTCATAGGCCATGAAATCCAGCATGGCATCAACCGCGGACGGACCCGACAAGGCCTCGAACAATTCGACAAAAGCGTCCGAGGCGTGCTGGAAAGCGGTCAACCGGTCCACGACTACACCTCGGCACTGGATCAGATGCTGGCAATCAATCGAAGCGACGAAGCCAACGCGCATATTTCAGGCTGGAATGCGCTGGCCAGCCGCGTCAAGCAAGGCAATCCAGAAGCCGACTTGTCGGACCTTGGGAAACTGGCGAAAGATGTCGGTTACGTCTTCGACTTCATCGAAGTCAAAGAAGTCGGTGGGAGCCCGCAGTTCACAGCAAAGGAAGGCTTTACCTTTAACACCGACCTTTCCCTCACGCCCCACCCTCGCAACATCGAGGCCGCTGGAAAGCACTATTTCGACAAAAGGCCGGACGACGCTCAACTGGGGCACCACGGCAATTCCGACTACACCAACTACTACGCAGCCGGACTCGTGGGCTCGGTTTGTCAATATGAGTTGCTCAATCCCTCAGTTGCCGGCGAGGTGCACTTGGACATGCGCGGACTCAGGCTGCAAGAGGCTCTTCTGGAGCAGAACGGAATTTCGCTCGGAAATGCCGCAGCCCGGTGCCTCTACCGCGACTTGCATGCGCCAGAGATTGCACGGCATTTCGACCATACCGCCGACAGCCACCGGCACATGCCGATCAACGCGTTACCCACGCCGACGGAGCTATCTGCCGATCTGAATCGAAGCCCGCCAGTTGTGCAGTTGGATGACCCCTCGCACCCAGACCACAGGCTGTTCAGGCAGGCCTAGGCCGGAGTGCGCCTGCTCGATGCGGAAGTCGGCCGCACGCCTGATCAGTCCAGTGTTCAGTTGGCATGCGCCCTCGTCGTCATCGCCCGTTCCAATGGATTGGATCGTATCGACCATGTGGCGCTGAGCACAGACGCCTCAAAGGTCTTCGTCGTCCAGGGAACTCCCGACTCACCGCGCAAGCAAATCGCCAACGTGCCGACGATCGAAGCCTTGAACACGTCCATCGAGCACAGCAGCCATGCCTGGATGCAGGCATTCGAACAGAGCCAGCAACAGGACCGCGAACGGGCGATAGCGCTGCAACACACCGCCGTCCAGCGACAAGGACCTGTGATGGGACTCTAGGTACGACTACATCACGCCGAAGGTCTGGAACGCCTCGCACGCGCCCATGCCATTGCGAATGGCGTCGGCGACCTTGTTCTCGGTGCGCACCTTCTCGAGCGCCTTCTGCACGGCCTCGGCCTCGACCGCGCGGGGAATGACCAGCACACCCTCGCGGTCGCCGAAAAGCAGGTCGCCCGGCGCGATGCGGACCCCGTCGATCTCGATGGTGCAGCGGTAGTCGATCACCTGCCCGCGCACGCCCTGGTCCTGCGCATAGGTGCCGCGGCAGAACACGGTGAAGCCGAGGTGCTCGATCTCGTTCGCGTCGCGCACGTAGCCGTCGAGGATCGCGCCTGCGGCCTTCAGGTGCCGGGCGCGCGTCGACATGAGCCCACCCCAGAGTGCATAGCGAAGCGAAGCACCGGTGGCGATGTAGATCTCGCCGGGCTTGAGGTCGTCGAGCGCTTCCAGCATCAGGCCGAAAGGCTTGCCCGACAGCGGCCCCGCCGACTTCTGCCCGTCATTGATGACATCGGCCTCCAGCACCGGCATCGCGCGCCCGACAATGCGCATCGCCTTCTCCAGCGGCGCGATGCCGGCCGGGAGGAACTGATGGTGATAGCCCATCGTGTCGAGCACGTCGCCCACTGCGGCAACGAAGAGTTCGTCGCGGATCTGCTGGAACAGGGTGCTGTCGTTGTCGTTCATCCTTCTTGTCTCCTTCTTGGTTGTGATGTCGATCCGGAAAGAAAAAAGCCGCGCCCAAGGACGCGGCTCTTGTCGTGCACTACAGCGCTCAGCGCTCGATCGTCAGCGCCACGCCCATGCCGCCGCCGATGCACAGCGAGGCAATGCCCTTCTTGGCGTTCTGGCGCTGCATCTCGTGCAGCAGCGTGACGAGGATGCGGCAGCCGGAGGCACCGATCGGGTGACCGATGGCGATGGCGCCGCCGTTCACGTTGACCTTGTTCACGTCCCAGCCCATTTCGCGATTCACCGCGCAGGCCTGCGCCGCGAAGGCTTCGTTGATCTCGAGCAGGTCGAGATCCTGCGGCTTCCAGCCCGCGCGCTGCAGCGCCTTCTGCGAAGCCGGCACCGGGCCCATGCCCATGAAGGCCGGATCGAGGCCGGTGCTCGCGTAGCTCGCGATGCGGCCGAGCGGCTTGAGGCCAAGTGCTGCCGCCTTCTTGGCGGTCATCACCATCACGGCCGCAGCCCCGTCGTTGAGGCCCGAGGCATTGCCCGCGGTCACGCCGCCGGCCTTGTCGAAGGCAGGGCGCAGACCCGCAAGGCCTTCAGCATTGGTCTTGCGATTGATGAACTCGTCCTTGTCGAAGACGACCGGGTCGCCCTTCTTCTGCGGAATGTTGACAGCGACGATCTCGTCCTTGAACTTGCCGGCGTCCTGCGCTGCAGCGGCCTTGGTCTGGCTGCCCAGTGCGAGCTCGTCCTGAGCGGCGCGGCTGATGTCGTACTTCTTGGCGACGTTCTCGGCCGTGATGCCCATGTGGTACTGGTTGTACACATCCCACAGGCCGTCGACGATCATCGTGTCCTGCAGCTTCCAGTCGCCCATGCGCTGGCCGTTGCGCGAGTTGGGCAGCACGTGCGGCGCGAGGCTCATGCTTTCCTGGCCGCCGGCCACGACGATCTCGCTGTCGCCGGTCGCGACTGCCTGCGCTGCAAGCATCACGGCCTTGAGGCCCGAGCCGCACACCGCGTTGATGGTGAGCGCCGGCGTCTCCTTGACGATGCCGCTCTTCAGCAGCGCCTGGCGCGCCGGGTTCTGGCCGCTACCGGCCGTCAGCACCTGGCCCATGATGACTTCGCCGATCTGGTCGGGTGCGACCTTGGCGCGCGCGAGCACCTCCTTGATCACGATCGCGCCCAACTCGGTCGCGGGAATGCCGGCCAGCGATCCGCCGAATTTGCCGACGGCGGTGCGCGCAGCTGAAACGATGACGATGTCTTCCATGGTGTGCTCTCCGATGCGTTGATTGAGAAGTGAATTGACGGGAACAGAGATCAGGCTTTCGCCTTGACGTATCGGCCGGGCGCAGGTTCGATCGCCTTGTAGGCGCTCCCCTTGCCGTAGGACTTGGGGGCAGGGATCTGCTTGCCCGCGTGGGTCTTGAGCCAGTCGGACCAGTCGGTCCACCAACTGCCGGGATGCTCGGTGGCACCGCTCAGCCACTCGGCCTGCGACTTCGGCAGCTTGCCGTCGGCGCGGATCCAGTGGCTTCGCTTCTTGCTCGCGGGCGGATTGATCACGCCGGCGATATGGCCCGAAGCGCCCATCACGAAGCGCTTCTTGCCTGAGAGGAGTTGCGTCGACGCGTAGGCGCCGCCGATGGGCACGATGTGGTCTTCGCGCGAGCCGTAGATGTAGACCGGCGCCTCGATGCTGCCGAGATCGACCGTCTCGCCGCACACTGTCAGCACACCGGGCTGCGCCAGCTTGTTCTCGTGATAGGTATTGCGCAGGTACCAGCAGTACATCGGCCCCGGCAGGTTGGTGGCGTCGCTGTTCCAGTAGAGCAGGTCGAAGGGTGGCGGCGTCTCGCCCTTCAGGTAGTTGCCGACCACGTAGTTCCACACGAGGTCGTTCGGCCGCAGGAAGCTGAAGGTGGAGGCCAGTTCGCCGCCAGCCAGCAGTCCGCCGTTGCCCATCTGCATCTCGCGGAACTGCACGAAGCCTTCATCGATGAAGATGTCGAGCACGCCCGTGTCGGTGAAGTCGAGCAAGGTGGTGAGCAGCGTGACCGACGCGGCCGGCTGCTCGCCGCGTGCCGCCAGCACGGCCAGCGCAGTGCTGAGGATGGTGCCGCCGACGCAGAAGCCGAGCGTGTCGATCTTGCCGCCGGCCTTGTCCTGCCCGGTGATCTCCTGCGTGACCTGGATCGCCTTGATCGCGGCATCCTCGATGTACTGGTCCCAGGTGTACTGGGCCATCGACGAATCCGGGTTGCGCCAGCTCACCACGAAGACGCGATGCCCCTGCTCCACCGCATAGCGGATCAGCGAGTTCGTGGGCTGCAGGTCGAGGATGTAGAACTTGTTGATGCAAGGCGGCACCAGCAGCAGCGGCCGCTCGTAGACCTTGGCAGTCAGCGGCTTGTATTCGAGAAGCTGGAACAGGTCGTTCTCGAAGACGACCGCGCCTTCGGTCGAGCCGACGTTGCGGCCCACTTCGAACGCGCTCTCGTCGGTCATGCTCATGTGGCCCTGCTGCACGTCGTGCATCAGGTTCTGGATGCCCTTGGCGATGCTCTCGCCCTGGGTGTCGATCGCCTTCTTCTGCGCTTCAGCGTTGAACGCAAGATAGTTGCTTGGCGATGAAGCGGCCATCCATTGTTCAACCGCAAAACGCACGCGGGCGCGAGTTTTATCGTCAGCCTCGACGGCTTCGGCCATGCTCATCAAGGTGCGTGCATTGAGCAGATAGACCGCCGCGGCGAAGGAAGACAGCGGGTTGTGGCTCCACGCTTCGCCGGCGAAACGCTTGTCGCCACTCATGCGGGCCGCGACATCCTGCTGCCAGAGCGCTGCGGCCTCGCTCAGGTACTGCTGCTGCAGCGCCTGGAGCCTTTCGGGGTCGAGCGAGAACTTGGGGAGTTCGAGGCGGGGTGTGATTCCGTTGCCGTGTGCACCGATCGACTGGAACGCTTCGAGTGCCTTGGTCCATCCCTGCGAAAGCGCCTGTTGAAACGGCGCGAATGTGTCTGCGGCCGAGGCGTGTTCTTGTTTCATGGTGTCTCCTGCTTCCTCACCTGTTCTGAATGGCTTTTGAGTATGCTGCATTCACGAATGCCCGACCAGCGTAGCGTTCGATACCTTCCTGAAAACATCACCTATGCACCTCGTCGTGATTGCCTGGCTGTATGTTGCCTTGATGATGGCGGTCGCAGAGGCCACCAACACCAACGGCACGGTCCTGGGCGCGGTCTTCACCTTTCTACTCTACGGCCTGATTCCGGTGGCACTGGTGGTTTACCTGATGAGCACACCCGCACGCCGACGCCTCTTGAGGGAACGAGAAAGCGCCGAACGGGAAGCCGCCATTCGTGCGCATGCAGCAGCATCAATCGCGCCAGACGCAGGCGGCGAAGCGCCCGCTGATGCGATCGCGCCGGTGCGAGAAAAATCGTAACGGGTTGTGCACCGTACACCACGCGTCGGTGCTGTCGTTGCCGTAGAGCCGGGTGACCCCGGCCGCATGCAGCCGCTGGCGCGCAAGCCCTGCAAGATCGGCCATCCACTTGCCCTCTGCCTGCGCGGGCTTGAAGTACTGCCTCGCATCAGGTGACGCGCTTTCGAAAGCGGCGCGGACTTCATCGCCGACCTCGAACGCATCGGGGCCGATGCACGGGCCGAGCCATGCGATCACGCGCTGCGCACCGCCGTCTGCGCTGAAGCCATCGAGCGTGCGTTCGAGGACGCCCGCGGCCAGGCCGCGCCACCCCGCATGCGCGGCGGCGACGCAGTGGCCGGTTTCGTCCGTGAACAACACCGGCAGGCAGTCGGCCACCATGATCGTGCAGGCGATGCCTCTCTGGACCGTAATGCAGCCGTCGGCGACGCGGCCTTCGATCGCCCCGCTGCCCAGAACGGCAACGTCCGTCGCGTGCACCTGCTGGAGAAAAACCGGCCGCGCACCGATCGCATCGGCGAAGACCTGTCGATTCGAGCGCACCGCAGCCGGGTCATCGCCGACGTGGTCGCCGAGGTTCAGGCTCTGGTAGTTGCCGCTCGACACGCCGCCCGCGCGCGTCGTGCACGCCGCACGCACGCCGGGCGGCGCCGGCCAGTCGGGGACGATCCAGTCAGCAGGTATCACGCTTCGGCGTCAGGTGACTGTGAAGGCTGCGCACGCTGGAAGGCCTCGAGCTCCATGCAGGCCTCGAATGCCGCCATGGTGCGCGGCAGTCCGCTGAAGTCGCAGTCGAAGCGCTGCCCATTGAAGATCTGCGGCACGAGGCAGCAGTCCGCCATGGTAGGCGTGTTGCCGTAGCAGTAGGTGCCGGCGGGCAACAGGGCCAACTGGCGCTCGAATGCCAGCAATCCCTCGCGCACCCAGTGGCGATACCAGGCGTTCTTGGCGTCGTCGTCGACCTTGAGGTCGCGCACGAGGTACTTCAGGACGCGCAGGTTGTTCAGCGGATGAATCTCGCACGCGATCGTCTGCGACAGCGCGCGCACCTTGGCACGGCCCACCGGATCGTTCGGCAGCAGCGCTGGCTCTGGGTACGCCTCGTCGAGGTATTCGATGATCGCCATGGACTGGGTGAGACGTTCGCCATCGTCCTCGAGCAGCGGCACGAGCATGTCGGGTGAAATTGCGGAGAACGGGCCGGTCTTGTGGTCGCCGCGGGCGATGTGCACCGGGATGTAGTCGTAGTCGAGGCCCTTCAGGTTCAGCGCGATCCGCACGCGGAATGAGGCGGAGGAACGAAAGTAGTTGTGCAGCTTCATCATCCGGCAAGCATATCCCCGCCGGATGGCAGCGGCCAGCCGCATGGGCAGGGCAAGGCCCGAGAACAGCCCGCCGCGCGCTCTGGCACACTGCCGTTTTCGCAAGAAAGCGCAAAAAGGACTCTATTTCCCATGGCCTCCGAGTACGTATTCACCCCCCAACCTCTCGTCTCGATCCCCGTCGTCGGACAAGCCGCCCGCTTCCCCCTGCACCGCATCTATTGCGTCGGCCGCAACTACGAAGAACATGCCAAGGAAATGGGGTTCACCGGCCGCGAACCGCCCTTCTTCTTCATGAAGCCGGCCGACGCGGTCGTGGTGGTCGATGCCGGCGCCACCGGCACCATGGCCTACCCGACGCTCACCAAGAACCTGCACCACGAGATCGAACTGGTCGCGGCGATTGGCACCGGCGGCAAGAACATCAAGGCAGCAGACGCCTACAAGCACATCTTCGGCTACGCGGTCGGCCTCGACATGACCCGCCGCGACCTGCAGAACGACATGAAGAAGCAGGGTCGCCCCTGGGACATCGGCAAGAGCTTCGAGCAAAGCGCGCCGATCGGGCCGATCGTGCCGGTCGCCAAGGCGGGTGACGTCGAGAAGGCGGAGATCTCTCTCAAGGTCGCTGGCGTCGACCGTCAGCGCAGCAACGTGAGCAAGTTGATCTGGAACATTGGGGAAACCATCGAGCACCTCTCGGCCGCATGGGAGTTGCAGCCGGGCGACCTGATCTTCACGGGCACGCCCGAAGGCGTGGCGGCAGTGGTCGCCGGCGACACGCTGGTCGGCGAGATCACCGGCCTGCCGGCCCTGACGGTGAAGGTGGTCTAAGCCAGGCTCCGATGTTTCTGCGCGTTCCCATCAAGCACTGCAAGAACTGCGGCACCGCGGTGGTCTACCGTATCCCCGACGACGGGGACACGAAAGAGCGCGCGGTCTGCCCGGCATGCAACACGATCCACTACGAGAACCCGCTGAACGTGGTGGGCACGATCCCTGTCCTGGGTGACCGCGTGCTGCTGTGCAAGCGCAACATCGAGCCGCGCTGGGGCAAATGGACGCTGCCTGCCGGCTTCATGGAGCTCAACGAGACCACCGAGCAGGGCGCGGCACGAGAAACCGATGAGGAGGCCGGCGCCGAGTACGAAATGGAAGGCCTCTTCGCGGTCATGAGCGTCGTGCGGGTCGGGCAGGTCCATCTTTTCTACCGCGCACGTCTGCTAAGTGACCGCTTCGATCCGGGTCACGAGACGCTTGAAGCGAAGCTCTTCACCGAGGAAGAAATTCCCTGGGACGAGATCGCGTTCCGCACCGTCAAGGCGGCACTCGAGCGCTACTTCGAAGACCGGCGGCGCGGTAGCTTCGATCGCGTCCACACGCTGGACATCGTATGAGCCCCGTCGCGCGAGGCGCTGCCGTCGTGGCGATGGCGGCTCTTTCGGCTTTTGCAAAGGCCGAACAAGTCGGCGACGTCGACACCGCCTTCAAGCTCATCGGCCCCGACCACAAGATCGTCGTCGATGCCTATGACGACCCGAAGGTGAACGGCGTGACCTGCTATGTCTCGCGCGCGAAGACCGGCGGCGTCTCGGGCGCGCTGGGCTTGGCCGAAGACAAGGCCGAAGCCTCGATCGCCTGTCGGCAGGTGGGTCCGGTCAGCATCACGCAACCGCTTCCCAAGCGCGAAGAGGTGTACAGCGAGCGCCAGTCGATTCTTTTCAAGCGACTGCGCGTCGTGCGCATGGTGGACGTAAAGCGCAACACGCTGGTCTACCTGACCTATTCCGATCTCCTCATCGACGGCTCCCCGAAGAACAGTGTCACCGCGGTGCCCATCGATCGCGCGGCGCCCATACCCGTCAAGTAGAAGCGCTCGTCTGATCCCAATGACAGCCGCGCCATGCTAAAAATGGCCTTCTGTCGTGAGGCCGGGAACCCCCTGGCGTCCATCGCGTTCGAAAGAGCCGCCATGAAAGTACACAACCACTTTTTTCGCGCCGCTGCCGTCATGGTGGCGGCTGTCTCACTGGTCGCCTGCACGTCGACGCCCCTGAACCAGAGCCAGGGGCCGGCACCCGGCTTCTATCCATTGCCACCCGCCACGACGCGCCCAGCGCCTCCGCCTGCACCTGCGAAGACAGCGACCTTCCTGCGCCCCGCGCCGGGTCGGACCATCTCGACGTTCGACGGCACGCGCAACAAGGGCATCGACATTGCGGGCAACATGGGCGACCCCATCGTCGCGTCCGCGGACGGCCGCGTGGTCTATGTCGGCGGCGAACTGCGCGGCTACGGCAACATGGTGATCGTCAAGCACAACGACACCTATCTCACCGCCTACGCACACGCACAGACGATCCTCGTGAAGGAAAACGAGGTGGTGCGTCAAGGCCAGAAGATTGCCGAAATCGGCAACAGCGGCGCCGATCGCGTGAAGCTTCACTTCGAGATCCGCAAGCAGGGCCAGGCCGTCGACCCCGAGCCGTACCTCAACGGCGACCTGCACTAGGCTCGGCTACAGCATCAAGGCGCGGTGCCCTGCAGAAGCAGCAGGGTGCCGCGATCCGAGCTCCCGCCAAAGTACTTCTGCAGGCATGAGCGGAACACGGTCGTCGTCGAGTCGGCCGTGATCGAGAACAGCGTCATCGAAGACCAGAACTTCTGATCGTCCGGCGCCCCGAAGATGTCGCCGACGCCGCGATCCTGCACGTCCAGCACGATCTCGCTGCACTGCCTGAGCCGCGGGCCGAGCACTGGGTGTGCAAGATACGCGCGCGATTCCTCGAGCGAGGAAATGGCGTAATGCTGAGCCATCGTGCTGCGCCCCAGGCCGGCCAGTTGCGGAAAGACAAACCACATCCAGTGGCTGCGCTTCCTGCCAGCACGCAACTCATCCATCGCTGTGTCGATCACGTCGGCCTGGGCATCGACGAAGCGTTGCAAGGCGAAGGGGTCGCTCATGGACGAACTCCTCCTGTAGGCGGCATCTGTCCGCGGTTGACGAAGTATGCCGCGTTCATCTTGCTTCATGAAAGCGTGAAATCCATGAGCTTGAGAAAAGGAGATCACCATGTTCAGCGAAGCGATCCATTGCAGCGATACGGAGACGGTCAGATTCGCGATCTACCCGGACGGCTTCGATGGACCCCGCATCATCGCCCGCATCTCCGACGACGCGCTGCACGAGATCTTCGAGGCACCTCGCGACGACGAGAGCCTTGCCGCTGCCTGCCAGTCGCACTTCGATCAGATCGAGGCCAAGGCGCTGGAGCGCTACCAGGCTGCACCGCAGACCGCCGTGCTGCTCGGATGCGCAGACTTCTTCGCCGAGGCAGAAACCGAACTGAGCGCCGCCTGACGCGCCCCGAGGCTGCCGCGCGTCAGCGGGCCTCTTGTGCGAGCTCGGTCTGCGCGCGTATCAGGGACCGGTCCGACACTCCCACCACCCCCGAGAACGGTGTGTCGAGTTCGAGGATGATGAAGATCGAGCAAGCGAACGCCACTGCGCAGATGCACAGGGCGAAATAGACGCTCCGATTACCCACCAGGAACACACCGAATCCGAAATAGATGACCGTGACCCAGCCGGTCACGACGACGAGCAGTGCCGTGGGCACGGTGCTTGTTCCGTGTTCCGCGACGAGCACGCGGTCATGCGCGATCGTGGTCGAGAGCTGCATCGCGCGCGCTTGATGCCACTTCTGAGCATCGGTGTGGGGCGAGAGCGACAGGATGGTCTGCTGAAGCTCGGAGACCGCGCGCAGGTTCCTGAACCAGTCCTTGTCGTCGACGTCGTGCCGCCCTTCCCGACTGGCCAGCCGCGTGATGTCGTCCAGCACCTGCCTGAGCCGCGAGCGTGCTGGCTGCGCCTCCTGGCCGAGCGCCAGCAGCGTTCGGTCGAGCAGCACGATGGATGTCGCGGTCTGAACCAGTTCCGCCTCGCGCTCGTCGAACGAACGTTTCGCCGACGTGATCATCAGGCCCAGCACGAGCGCCAGAAGCGTCGCAAGCATCCCGATGCCGACCTTGGCCGAGTCGCGCGCGTCATTGATCAGATGGTGGCTGGGAAGGAACGCGGCAAGCCGGATGCCCAGCCCGAGTGCTGCCAGCGTGAGCAGGAGGACGACTGCGGCGATGGCGTAGGAGATCATGCCGGCGTCATTGTCCTGATTTCGGTTCGTCGAGCACGATGCGCCCCGCCGTCAGGGTGTTGACGGTGGCAGCCGGGATCTCCATCAGGATGCTGGCGCGCTCGGCGACCATGTGCGCCGTGAGGTGCAGCACCGGTCGGTCCTCAAGGTCGTGCATCAGGCGCACGAGCTTGAGCAAGGGCCCACCCACCTCGGTCTGCAATAGCGCGGCGCGCTGCGGATCGGTCACCGCCGCGCTGATCTCCTGCACCACCCGACCGAACTTCACGCCCTGGTCCATCAGGATTTCGTAGAGGGCGCGCTTCTTCAACGCGGCTTCGGTGGCGCGCCGGCCGATGGCCACCGGCACCCAGGCTTCGGTAAGCATCGCCGGGAGGCCATCGCGATTGGAGCGCACACGCAGCGCATGCACCGCCTTCTCGCCAGGGGTCAATTCCAGAAGGCGCGCCACATCGGCTGGCGGTGCGGTCTGAACTACCTCGAGCACACGCACGACCGTCTCGGTCGCGGTCTTGCGCAGGCTGTCGATCACGCTGAGGCTGGGCGCCGGCCGCCAGGACGCGCCCGCCTCGCCTCGCACGAAGGTGCCGCGGCCATGGCGTCGCTCCACCAGACCTTGAGCGGCCAGATCGCTCAGCGCGCGGCGCACCGTGATGCGCGAGACACCGAAACGTTCGCATAGCTGCTCCTCGCCCGGCAACGCGCCGCCCGCGAACAGTCCACGCGAGATCTCGTCGCGCAGCACCAGAAAGATTTGCCGATGCAGCGCCGTGCCGCGCGCGCTGCTCATGGGGTTGTCCGCCGTCGCCGTATTCATGGCGCGAGCATAGCTGGTTGACTTGTTGTTATGTTGTGATAGTCTTAATACAACTCGACCGATCCCAAGAGACAACCGACATGAGCCATCCCGCCTCGCTTCTTCGACAACTGCTGGCCGCGCCCGGCATGGTCATCGCCCCCGGCGCCTACGACTGCATAGGCGCGCGCCTGATCGAGCAGGCGGGCTTTCCGGCCGTCTACATGACCGGCGCGGGCACTTCCGCGTCGCGCGGGTTTCCCGACTTCGGTCTTCTGGACATGAGCGAGATGGTGGGCAATGCGGCCACCATGGCGCGTTCGATCTCTGTGCCGCTCATCGCCGACGCCGACACCGGCTACGGCAACGAGCTGAACGTGACGCGCACCGTGCGCGAGTACGAATCGCGCGGCGTGGCCGCCATCCACATCGAAGATCAGGTCTCGCCCAAACGTTGCGGGCACCTCGACGGCAAGGAGGTGGTTTCGCGTGAGGACTTCGTATCGAAGATCCGCGCCGCAGTGGAAGCGCGTCGCACCAAGGACTTCGTCGTGATCGCGCGTACCGACGCGCGGGCCATGCTGTCGATGCACGAAGCGATATGGCGTGCCAATGCGGCGCTCGACGCGGGTGCCGACATGGCCTTCGTCGAAGCCACCCAGAGCCTGGACGAGGTGGCTGCCGTGCCGAAGCAGGTAAAAGGCCTTTGCCTGCTCAACGTCGTGCCCGGCGGGCGCACACCGATCTTCGACCTGCGGCAGGCGCAGGACATGGGCTACAAGCTCGCGATCCTGCCCGGTCTGATGCTCAAGGCCGCCATCGAGGCCGGCGATGCAGCACTCGCCGAACTCAAGCGCAATCATCAGGCGCCTCAGGTGACGCAGACCGTGGCCCAGACCTTCCGCCGCTTCGGTGCTGACGAGTGGGACGCGCTGCGCACGCGCTTCAACGCGGGCGCCGCCATGGAACAGAAGCACTGAGCCAGCCATGAACGCGCGAACCCTCTTCGACAAGCTGTGGGATGCGCACGTGGTGCGCGACCTGGGCGATGGCTGGGCCCTGCTGCACATCGATCGCCACCTGCTGCACGACCTGTCCGGTCCGCCCGCGCTGGGCGAGGTCGCTGCGCGTGGCCTGCCGCTGCACAACCCCGAGCTGGTCTTTGCCACGCCGGACCACGCGGTCTCCAGTCAGCCGGGCCGCGTGGCGACGACGTTCCCACTCGGCGGCCGGCTGCACGGCGCGCTCAAGCAGCTCGGCCAGAAGATGCACGTGCGCCTGTTCGACCTCGGTGAGCCAGGCCAGGGCATCGTCCACGTGATGGGGCCTGAGCTGGGCATCGTGCTGCCTGGCCTGACCGTGATCTGCGGTGACAGCCACACCTGCACCAACGGCGGGCTGGGCGCCATGGCGTTCGGTGTGGGCTCGTCGGAAAGCACTCATGCGCTGGCGACGCAGACACTGCGCCAGCAGAAGCCCCGTCAGATGCGCGTGCGCGTCGAGAGCCGGCTGCGCGCCGGCGTGAGCGCGAAGGACTTGGCGCTGCACATCATCGGCCGGCTTGGGGCGGCTGCGGGCGTCGCCCATGCCATCGAGTTCGCGGGCCCGGCCATCGAGGCGATGGACGTCGAAGGCCGACTCACCTTGTGCAACCTCTCGGTGGAACTGGGTGCGCGCTTTGGGCTGGTGGCGCCGGACGAAAGGACCTTCGCCTATCTTCGTGGCCGCTCCTTCGCGCCGCAGGGCGACGACTTCGACGCGGCGGTCACGCAATGGCGCGAGCTGCCCAGTGATGAAGGCGCTCTCTTCGACCGCGAGGAAGTCATCGACGCCAGTTCGGTGCGCCCGACCATCACCTGGGGCACGAGTCCCGAACACGCCATCCCCATCGACGGATACCTGCCGGACCCGCAGACTGCGAGCAACGACACGCAGCGCGACAACATCCGTGCAGCGCTGGACTACATGGGACTCGCGCCGGGCCAGAAGATCGCCGGCACGCCAGTGGATTGGGTCTTCATCGGTTCCTGCGCCAATGCACGCCTGTCGGACCTGCGCGCAGCCGCCGAGATTGCACGTGGCCGCAAGGTGGCACCGGGAGTGAATGCGTGGGTCGTGCCCGGCTCCGAGAACGTCAAGCGCGAAGCCGAGGCCGAAGGCCTGCGCGAGGTGTTCGAGGCCGCCGGCTTCTCCTGGCGCGAACCCGGCTGCAGCATGTGCGTCGCCGCCAATGGCGAACAGGTGCCGCCGCAACAGCGCTCGGTCTCCACCTCCAACCGCAACTTCGTCGGCCGCCAGGGGCCCGGCGCGCGCACGCACCTCGCCAGCCCGGCGATGGCGGCCGCCGCGGCCATCGCTGGCGCCATCTGCGACATCGAATCGCTTCAGGCCTGAGCATGCTGCCCTTCATCTCCGTCACCGGCGCCGCCGCGCACCTGTCGCGCGCCAACATCGACACCGATGTGATCGTGCGCATTGAGCGCCTCACCACGCTGACGCGCGACCAGCTCGGCCCCTATGCACTCGAAGCCCTGCGCTACCGCAAGGACGGCAGTGAAGTGCCGGGATTCGTCCTCAATCGACCGGCCTTCAGCGGCGCGCCGATCCTGCTGGCCGGCGAGAACTTCGGCTGCGGCTCTTCGCGCGAGGGTGCAGTGTGGGCGCTGATGGGCATGGGCATCCGCTGCGTAATCGCGCCGAGCTTCGGCGACATCTTCTTCAACAACTGCTTCCAGAACGGGATGCTTGCGCTCCGCCTGCCTGCATCGGAGATCGAGACGCTCGCTCGTGCCTGTGCGGACGGTTCCTCGCTCACCGTCGATCTGCAAGGTTGCACGCTCGCGCACGAAGCCGTCGGGACTCGGCCCTTCAGCGTCGACCCATTGCGGCGCGAAGCCCTGCTGCTGGGCCTCGACAGCATCGGCCTCACGCTGAAGGACGATGCGCTGATCCGCGCCTGGCAGGTGGCCGATCGGCAACGCCGGCCGTGGGCCTGGCCGGCATCGGCTGCGGAGCCGCGTGCATGAGCCAAAACCCGATGAGCCCGTGGGTGCTGCGCTGGATCGGCCTGCCGCTGCGCGGGCGGCGCGCCGGCGATGCCACGCTCGCGTGCAACGACCCGGCGCTGGCCGCGCTTCCGCAAACGCTGGCGCTGCACAGCGATTCCTTCAAGCATGGCCACGCGATGAACGTGCGGCAAGCGGGCATCGGCGTGGGCGACAACCTTTCTCCCGAATTGCACTGGGACACCTTGCCGGAAGGTGCTACGCACTGGGCCTTGTTGATC
Source organism: Variovorax sp. (assembly GCA_017744935.1). Classification (GTDB taxonomy): domain Bacteria; phylum Pseudomonadota; class Gammaproteobacteria; order Burkholderiales; family Burkholderiaceae_C; genus Variovorax. The sequence goes on along the minus strand of JAGIAI010000030.1, from coordinate 13,128 downwards.
GAGGACCCGGACGTGCCACTTCGCCACGCCTACGTGCACGGCGTGGCCAGCGGCCCTGCCGCAGTCACGCGGCTGGCCGAAGGCGAACTCGAAAGCTATGCCGGCGCACGACCGCTGCCGGGCCATGGCCCGCATCGCTACGTGTTTCAGCTCTTCGCGCTGACGCGGCCGCCTGGCGCGCCGTCGACGCGCGAGCAACTCATGCCATTGCTGCGCCGCCATGCGGTGGCGCGCGGGCGGCTGGATGGCCTGTTCCGCCGCGACTGGCTGCGCGCGCGGCCGGTGGCTCCCTGAAGCGACACCACTTCCGAGAAAGAACACACATGAAGACGGAGACAAGACGAATGAAAAGCCACGCGTGCCTTCGCGCCGCCGGTGCACTGGCAGTCGCCGCAATTCTGGCCGCCCCCGCGGTGCAAGCGCAGAACCTCTGGAAGCCGGACCACCCTGTCTCGCTCGTCGTGCCCTACACGCCCGGCGGCGGCACCGACGCGACCGCGCGCGCCGTCGCGCGCCGCCTGGGCGAGCTGTGGGGCCAGCCGGTGGTCGTGGAAAACATGCCGGGCGCCGACGGCCTGATCGGTACGCGGCGCGTCATGGACGCGCGGCCCGACGGCTACACGCTGCTGTTGCAGGTGCCATCCATCGTCGTCACCAAGCACATGCCCGGGCTCAAGGGTGTAGACCCGATCCCTCGCCTGACGCCCGTGACGGCGGTCTCGATCTCGCCGGCCGCAATCGTTGCAAGCGCCAAGGTGCCGGCCAAGACGCTCGATGAATTCATCCGCTATTGCAAGACCGCGAGCACGCCCTGCTCGCTGGCCAGCGGCGAGAGCCTGGCACGTGTCTCGGCCAAGCAGCTTGCGGCCGAAGCCGGCATTCCGAACTTGATCGTCGTCAACTACAAGGGCACGGGCGCGATCGTCACCGACATGATCGCAAACAACGTGAACATGGCCTTCACCGGTATCACCGCGGCCCTGCCGCACTACAAGGCCGGCACGCTGAAGATCTTCGCCACGCAGGGCCAGAAGCGCGCCGCTGCGCTGCCTGAAGTGCCCACCACAGCCGAGGCCGGCTATCCGCAGTTCCAGTCGGTCACGTGGTATGGGCTCTTCGCGCCCAAGGGCACGCCGGCCGAGGTGACGCAGGGCATCGTCGGCGCATTGCGCGAAGCCGTGAAAGATGCCGACGTGCGGAAGACCATCGCCGCGGCCGGCGCCGAGCCGCTCGTGAACACGCCTGCCGAATTCGCCGGGCAGATACGCGAGGACAGCGCCCGCATGGACGCACTGGTGAAGCTGTATCCGCTGGAGTGAACCCGATGAGCCTTGCATCCAGACCCAGCGCCGCGACCGACCCGGTCGGCCCCACCGGGCAGCTTTGCGATTGGCTCGCCGGCTTCTCGCTCGACCATGCGCCGGCTTCGGCCCGCGAACGTGCCAAGGCACTGACGTTGGACGGCATCGGCTGCGCCGTCGTCGGCGCCCAGTTGCCGTGGTCGCGCACCGCCGTGGACATCGTGCGCCGCTTCGAAGGCGCGGGCGATCGCAGCATCGTCGGATGGGGCGCGACCACCAGCGCGCCGGCGGCAGCGCTACTCAACGGAACCTTCATCCAGGGCTTCGAGCTGGACGACTATCACCCGCTGGGCCCGCTGCACAGTGCGTCGATCGTGCTGCCCGCCCTGTGGGCCGCGGCAGAAGACGAAGGCAGGAAGGTGAGCGGCCGGCAGTTCATCGAAGCCGCGCTGGCCGGCTACGAAGTGGGCCCGCGCGTGGGCATGGCGCTGCACGGCGCGCAGATGCTGTCGCGCGGCTGGCACTCGGGGTCCGTCTTCGGCACCCATGCAGCCGCCGCGGCGGTAGGCAAGCTCATGGCCCTGGATGCCGCGCGCTTCGAAGATGCGCTGGGCTTGGCCGGCACCCAGTCGGCCGGGTTGATGGCGGCGCAGTACGAAGCCATGTGCAAGCGCATGCATCACGGCTTCTCAGCGCGCAATGGGCTCTACGCCGCCGTGCTGGCCGAAGGCGGCTACACGGGCATCAAGCGGGTGTTCGAGCGGCCCTACGGTGGCTTTCTCTCCACCTTCGGCGAAGGCCATGATCCCGACGCATCGCAGATCACCGGCGGCCTCGGCCAGCGCTGGGAGGTCGAGCGCATCGTGATCAAGCCCTATGCGGCCATGGGCGGTATCCACTCGCCGCTCGACGCGCTCTTCGATGTTGCCGCGCAGCGCCCGCTTCGGCCGCACGAGATCGCCAGGATCGAATGCGATGTGTCGCACGCCGTGTACCACCATGGCTGGTGGGTACCCGAGCGGCCACTGACGCCCATCGGCGCGCAGATGAACATCGGCTATGCCCTCTCGGTGGCGGCCATCGATGGCGCCGCGATGGTTCGGCAGTTCTCGCCCGCGCGCATCGACGCGGACGACGTCTGGGCCCTGCTGCCCAAGGTCGAAGTGCGGCACGAGCCAGACTTCGACGTGGGTGGAATGCTCAAGCGCGGCCAGACCCGCGTGGCCGTGACCTTCACCGATGGGCAGCGCATCGTGGCCGAGCGCAACAGCTCGCGCGTGATCGAGAAGCCGCAGGACACCGCCGGCGTGGCAGCCAAGTTCCGCAGCCTGACCGACGGATTGATCGATGCGCCGCGCCAGCGCGCTATCGAGGAGATGACGCTGGGTCTGGAAGACCTGCCCGACGTGCGCGAATTGATGGTGCTGCTGGCGCCGCCGGTGCGCGCCGCCTTCGAGTGAATCACAGACACCATCGACACGGAGACGCCCCATGGATTCCTTTCGACGACTCGGCACTGCCGCGCTTGCCGGCCTTGCTCTCGGCGGCAGCGCCTTCGCACAGGCCGACTGGCCCATGCGCCCGATCCGAATCGTGGCCCCGTATGCGGCAGGTGGCGCCGGCGACGAGAGCGCCCGCACCATTGCCGAAGGCCTCTCGAAGGCGCTCGGCCAGCCCGTGGTGGTCGACAACAAGCCCGGTGCCGGCGGAGTGATCGGCGCCGACATCGTCGCCAAGTCGCCGGCCGACGGCTACACACTGCTCGCGGGCGCCAACGGCACGCTGATCAATCCGCTGATTCATCGCAAGCTGCCCTACGCGGCGAGCGACCTGGTGCCGGTGACCGGTGTGTCCTTCTCGCCGTCGCTGATCGTGGCGGATCCCACCATCAACGTGACCACCCTGGCGCAACTGCAGGCGCACGCCAAGGCCGATTCCAAGGGCATCTTCTTCGGCACCACCGGCATCGGCAGCACCGGGCATTTCTCGGGCGAGATGATCAAGGCGGCGCTCGGCGTGCCGCTCACATTCGTTCAATACAAGGGCAGCGGCGAGACTGCCATGGCCCTGAGCTCGCACCAGGTGCAGCTCCTATCCGACGTGCCCAGCGTCGCCCTCGTGAACCTCGGAAAGGCCGGCAAGGTGCGCATGCTGGCCGTTGCCTCGGACAAGCGTATGCCGCAATTGCCCGATGTGCCAACAACTGCCGAAGCGGGCTTTCCCTCGATCCAGATGATCCATTGGCTGGGTCTCTTCGCACCCAAGGGAACGCCGCCGGCAGTGCTCGACAAGCTCAATGCCGCGGCGCAGGTCTTCATCAGCTCGCCAGCCCAGCGCGCCGACATGGCGGCTCGAAACACGGAGCCCATGCTCGGCAACCGCGCACAGTTCTCTGCTTTCGTTGACAGCGAGACGGCACGCCTCGGCAAGATGGCGAAGGACCTGAGCATGGTCGCCGAGTGAGCCGCACGCTGAGCGGGTCAGCGCCGAGCCACAAATGACGAAGGGGTTAGCAGCTATTCGCTGCTAACCCCTGTCAATTTTGGTCGGTGTGAAAGGATTCGAACCTTCGACCCCTTGCACCCCATGCAAGTGCGCTACCAGGCTGCGCCACACACCGAAGCCCTAGATTATAGCCGCGCGAATTCAGTGACTCGGGGTCAACAGCGCACGAATTTCGTTGAGCTCGCGGCGAAGGTGGAGCAACTGCGACACGTCCACCGTACGAGATGGCTGCGGCTGCGTCTCCTTGTCGTCCTGCACAGCGGCGTCGAACTCCTCCCGATCGATCTCGACCGCCTCCATTCCTTCGAGGGGAACATCGTTGCCTGACTTGCGTCGCTCGCGCTCGGACTGGACCATCTCCTGCAACTTGTTCCGCGCACCACTGATGGTGAACCCCTGGTCATACAGCAGATCGCGGATGCGGCGGATCATCAGCACCTCGTGGTGCTGGTAGTAGCGGCGGTTACCGCGCCGCTTCATCGGCCGCAGTTGCGTGAACTCCTGCTCCCAGTAGCGCAGCACATGCGGCTTGACGCCGCACAGCTCCCCGACCTCACCGATCGTGAAGTAGCGTTTGACGGGAATCGGCGGGAGGGCTTTCTCCATTGAAATCAGGGCAGTGCGAGCGAAACCTCAGAGGTTACTCCACCTCCGAGTGCCAAAACAAGAAACCTACTCCGCGCCGAGGCTCCACTCGACCTCTTGCGGCGCATCCTCGGAGATGCTTCCGTGAATTTGTTCCTTGAGCTTGGCGCTCGCATGGAAAGTCGCCACACGACGCTCGCCGATGGGGATCGCTTCGCCGGTACGCGGATTGCGCCCTGGGCGAGGTGCCTTCACGCGAATCTGGAAATTGCCGAAGCCCGAGATCTTGACGTCCGTGCCTTCGATCAGGCTGCTGGCGATCAGGTCGAAAAAGGCCTCGACCATGTCCTTGGACTCGCGCTTGTTCAGACCGATCTGCTCGAACAGCAGATCCGCCAGATGCGCCTTGGTCAATGCCGGCGTTTCGAGGGCTTCGAGCGTGAATTCCATGGCGTTCATACCCGCAGACGCGCGCCGAGCCTGACGGCGAGTTGAGCAACGATCGCGTGCACGGCCGCCTCGACCTGTTCGTCCGTGAGCGTCGCCGCATCACTGTTGAAGCTGAGCCGCACGGCCATGCTCTTTTCGCCCGGAGCCAGGCCGCCCGCAGCGGCAACGGTGCCATCGCGAGCAACGGCTGGACGGTAGATATCGAAGAGCGACAGTTCGCGCAGCAGACTGCCATCCGCGCTTTCGCGGATCGCACCCATCAGCGCATCGTGGGTGACCGATTCCGCGACGACGACGGCGATGTCGCGTTCTACAGCCTGGTGCTTTGCCACCGGCTGCGCGACCGGCACAGGCCGCGCGACGACGGCGTCCAGATCGAGCTCGAACAGCACCGGCGCATGGGCGAAGTCCCACTTCTGGCGCCAGCGTGGATGCAATTCGCCGACGACACCGATCTCATGCCTGTCGACGAGGACGCGGGCTGCGCGGCCCGGGTGCAAGGCCGGATGCTCGACGGGCGCGAAAGTCGCGACACGCGGCGCGAGCAGCGCCTCGACATCACCCTTCACGTCGAAGAAATCGGTGCGGCGTCCCTTGCCCTCCCAGCGCGCCTCTTCGCCATCGCCCCAGGCGAGGCCCGCGACACGCATCGGCTGGTGAATGCCCTGGACGGTGCTGTCGGTCGTCTTGACCTTGTCGTCGCGCAGGAAGACGCGGCCGATCTCGAACACGCGGGCACGTGCAGCCCTGCGGTCGACGTTGAATTTGAGAACCTGCAGCAGCGAGCCCATCAGCGACGAGCGCATCACGCTCATCTGGCTCGCGATCGGATTCAGCAGCTTGATGGGATTGGCGTTGCCGGCGAGCTCGTGCTCCCAGTGCTCCTCCACGAAGCTGAAGTTGATCGTTTCCTGATAGCCCAAGGACGCCAGAGCTTGACGAACCGATGAGCGGCTCCGGCGCGCTTCAGGCCGGATGCGCGCAGTGATCGGCGCCAGCGGCGGAGTCGTGGGCAGGTTGTTGTAGCCCACGAGCCGGGCGACCTCTTCAATCAGGTCTTCCTCGATCAGCAGATCGAACCGATGCGGCGGCGGCGTGATCATCAACGTGCCGTTGCCTTCCTCGACCGGCAGCGCAAGGCGGCGCAGTGCGTCGGCGCATTGAGCCTGCGTCAGAGGCATGCCGATGACGCGCGCTGCGCGCTCGACACGCAAGGTGACTGGCTTGGCCTCCGGCAGGCGCAGCGTCTGATCGTCGATCGGACCCGCCTTACCGCCGCAGATCTCGACGACCAGTTGCGTGATGCGCTCGATGATCGCCACGGTGCGGCTCGGATCGACCCCGCGCTCGAAGCGATGCCCTGCGTCCGTCGAGAAGTTAAAGCGCCGCGAACGGCCTTGTACACTCTCCGGCCACCAGAAAGCGGCCTCGATGTAGATGTTGCGTGTGTCGTCGGAGACTGCCGTCGAGTCGCCGCCCATGATGCCGGCGAGCGATTCGACCTCGCGGTCATCGGCAATGACTCCGACCTTTTCATCGACGGTGACTGTATTGCCGTTCAACAGCTTGAGCTGCTCGCCGGGCTTGCCCCAGCGCACGACGAGGCCGCCGTGGATCTTGTCGAAGTCGAAGATGTGCGAAGGCTGGCCGTACTCGAACATCACGTAGTTCGAGATGTCCACGAGCGGCGAGACACTGCGCTGGCCACAGCGCGCCAGCCGATCGGCCATCCACGCGGGGGTTGCAACCTTGGTATCGACGCCGCTGACGACACGGCCGGAGAAGCGGCCGCACAGTTCCGGCGCTTCGACCTTGACCGGCAGCTTGGCCGACGCGGTCGTCGCCACCGGTGTGATTGCCGGGGTCTTGAGCGGCGCGCCGGTCAGCGCGGCGAGTTCGCGCGCAATGCCGTAGACGCTCAGGCCATGCGCCAAGTTGGGCGTCAGCTTGAGCGTGAGTAGCGAATCGTCGAGCTTCAGCACCTCGCGAATATCGGCGCCGATGGGTGCGTCGGCGGCGAGCTCCAGAAGACCGCCGTGGTCGTCGCTCAGCTTGAGTTCGCGCGCCGAGCACAGCATGCCCTGGCTCTCGACGCCGCGGAGCTTGCCTAGCTTGATCGAGAACGGCTTGCCATCATCGCCCGGAGGCAATTCGGCGCCCACAAGTGCCAGCGGCACCTTGATCCCGGCGCGCGCATTCGGTGCACCGCACACGATGTTGAGCAAAGCGCCCTGCCCCGCGTCGACCTGGCACACGCGCAGGCGATCGGCATTGGGGTGCTGGGCAGCTTCCTTGATCTCGCCGACCACGACCTTCGAGAAAGGCGGCGCCACCGGCCGGCGCTCCTCGACCTCGAAGCCGCCCATCGTGAGCGTTTCGGCCAGTTCGGCACTGCTGAGCGGCGGGTTGCAGAACTCGCGCAACCAGGTCTCGGGAAATTGCATCTCGTCGATCTCGTTCTGTTTACTGGAATTGACTCAGGAAGCGAAGGTCGCCATCAAAGAAGAGGCGAAGGTCGTTGACGCCGTAGCGCAGCATCGTGAGCCGGTCTGGCCCCATGCCGAAGGCGAAGCCGATATAGCGTTCCGGATCGAGGCCCATGTTGCGCACGACATTCGGATGCACCTGGCCCGATCCGGCTACCTCGAGCCAGCGACCAGCCAGCGGGCCGCTTTGGAACTGGATGTCGATCTCGGCGCTCGGCTCGGTGAAAGGGAAGAAGCTCGGGCGGAAGCGCAGGATCAGGTCGTCGCTTTCGAAGAAGGTGCGGCAGAAGTCGGTGAAGACGACCTTCAGGTCCTTGAAGCTCACGTTCTCGCCGAGCCACAGGCCTTCGCATTGGTGGAACATCGGCGAATGCGTGGCGTCGCTGTCGACGCGGTAGGTGCGTCCGGGTGCAATCACGCGGATCTCTGGCGCCTTGACGGTACCCGTGGCGTCGCCCGCCGCAGCTTCGAATTGAGCAGCGTACTTCTTGATGTGCTGATGCGCATACCGAACCTGCATCGGGCTGGTGTGCGGACGCAAGTTGTAGGGGATCCCATCCTCGCCGTTGATATCCACGTAGAACGTGTCCTGCATCGACCGCGCAGGATGGTTCGGTGGGTTGTTGAGCGACGTGAAGCTGTGCCAGTCGCTCTCGATCTCCGGGCCGTCGGCGACGTCGAAGCCCATGCTGGAGAAGATGGCTTCGATTCGCTCCATGGTGCGGCTCACCGGGTGAAGACCACCCGTGACGCGCCGCCGACCCGGCAGGGTGACGTCGAGCGCCTCGGCGCGGAGCTGCACCGCCAATTCCTCATCGGCGAGCTGCTGGCGACGTTCGGTGAGCGCTGCCTCGATGGCCTGTTTGGCGACGTTGATCGCAGCACCGCGGGTCTTCTTCTCGTCGACGCTCAGGGCAGCCATGCCCTTCATCAGCTCGGTAACGCGGCCCGATTTGCCTAGAAACTGAGCCTTGGCATTTTCGAGTTCGGCGGGCGCCTTCGCGCCAGCAAAGGCGGCGCGTGCGGTTTCGACCAGGGAGTCCAACTCGTTCATGGGGAATACTTCGACGTGAAAAGAAAAGCGGGCTGGAGAACGATGAAAAAAGGGCTGGTGCCCTTTCAAGCGCCAGCCCTTGTGCCGTGGGCGCAGGGAGCCGTCACGAGACGGCAACCTGCTTGCGGAATCAAGCAGCCAGCTTGGCCTTGACCTGCTCCACGATGCCGGCAAAAGCGGCCTTGTCGTGCACGGCGATATCGGCGAGGACCTTGCGGTCGATCTCGATACCGGCCTTGCGGATGCCGTTGGCGAACTGGCTGTAGGTCAGGCCCAGTTCACGGGAAGCGGCATTGATACGCGCAATCCACAGTTGGCGGAACACGCGCTTCTTGTTGCGGCGGTCGCGATATGCATATTGGCCAGCCTTCATCACCGCCTGTTTGGCGATGCGGAAGACATTGCCGCGGCGACCACGGAAACCCTTGGCGAGTGCGAGAACCTTCTTGTGACGGGCGCGAGCCGTTACACCACGTTTGACGCGAGGCATGTGTGTACTCCTTGTTCGTCTGGATTAGATGCCGCTACCGGGCAACATGGCGGCCATCGAAACCATGTTGGTCTCGTGCACTGCCGTTGCACCACGCAGGTGACGCTTGTTCTTGGTGGTCTTCTTCGTCAGGATGTGACGCTTGAAGGCTTGACCGCGCTTGACGGTGCCACCGGGACGAACGCGAAAGCGTTTCTTCGCGCTGCTCTTGGTCTTCATCTTGGGCATGTGAATGCTCCTTTTACTTGTGCTCGCAAGGCGCCGGGAATCCTTCCCGGACTTGTTGGCCTTCGAGGCACTTCTTCATCCCGCCACCGGCGCCTTGCGGCGCCAGCGGCGAAATCCTTTGCAGGCAGGCGAAGCTCGCGCTTCAGGCCTGGCCGGACGTCGCCGGCTCGGCGGCCTTGGGAGCCGCCCCACCCTTCTTGCGGCCCGGCGCGATCATCATGATCATCTGCCGGCCTTCCAGCTTGGGGAACTGCTCGACCACGATGGCGTCGCCCAGTTCATCCCGGATGCGCTGCAGCAGGGCCAGGCCCAGCTCCTGGTGCGTGATCTCGCGACCGCGGAAGCGCAGCGTGATCTTGCACTTGTCGCCGTCGTCCAGAAAACGACGGATGTTGCGCATCTTGATGTTGTAGTCGCCATCGTCGGTACCTGGCCGGAACTTGACTTCCTTGACCTCGATGACCTTCTGCTTCGACTTCGCCTCGGCGGCCTTCTTCTGTTCGAGGAATTTGAACTTGCCGTACTCGATCAACCGGCAGACCGGCGGATTGGCGGCAGCAACCACCTCGACCAGGTCCACGTCGTGCTCGCCGGCCAGACGCAATGCCTCGGAAAGGCTCACAACGCCCAGGGCCTCGTTTTCGGGTCCGAACAGGCGAACTTCCGGGGCCATGATTTCCCGGTTCAGGCGGTGTTGGCGTTCCTCGCGTTGGCGACGGTCGCGAAATGCAGTAGCGATGGCTTCAGTCCTTCATCAGATGCTACAAATTCTGTAGCTAACGCCGTTATTGGCACGCACCCAAGCAAAGCACAGGCCCGGCAGTAAAGCTCGGACCTGAGGGTTGTCAACGCTTGCTGGAGATGTCGTCGGCGATCTTTTGGGAGAACGCTTCCACCGACATGACCCCGAGATCGACATTGCCTCGGGCGCGCACCGCGACGGCACCGGCTTCCTTTTCCTTGTCACCCACGACGAGGATGTACGGAAGCTTTTGCAGCGAATGCTTGCGTATTTTATACGTGATCTTCTCGTTCTGCAGATCGAGCTGCACCCTAAACCCTTGATGGCGCAGCGTTTTCGCAACTTCCGCCGCATAGTCGGCCTGCGCGTCCGTGATGTTGAGTACCGACACCTGCACCGGCGCCAGCCACGCGGGCATGGCGCCGGCATGGTGTTCGATCAGCATGCCGATGAATCGCTCGAGGCTGCCGACGATGGCACGGTGCAGCATCACGGGGTGCGCGCGGCCGCTGGATTCCGTCACGTACTCGGCACCCAGGCGCTCGGCCATGTTGAAGTCCACCTGCATCGTGCCGCACTGCCACTGGCGGCCGATGGCGTCGCGCAGCGTGTACTCGATCTTGGGGCCATAGAAGGCGCCGTCGCCAGGGGCGATGACGAAGTCCACCCCCGAGCGGCGCAGCGCTTCCATCAGCGCGCCTTCGGCCTTGTCCCAGAGCTCGTCGGCGCCGATGCGGTGCTCGGGCCGCGTGGCGACCTTGTAGAGGATGTCCGTGAAGCCGAAGTCCGAGTACACCTTGAGCAGCTGCGACGTGTACGCCACGCATTCCTCGAGGATGTGGTCTTCCGTGCAGAAGATGTGGCCGTCGTCCTGCGTGAAGCCGCGCACGCGCATGATGCCGTGCAGCCCGCCCGAGGGCTCGTTGCGGTGGCATTGGCCGAACTCGCCATAGCGCAGTGGCAGTTCGCGGTAGCTGCGCAGGTCGCTCTTGAAGATGAGCACGTGGCCGGGGCAGTTCATCGGCTTGAGCGCGTAGTCGCGCTTCTCCGACTCCGTCGTGAACATGTTCTCGCGGTAGTTCTGCCAGTGGCCCGTCTTCTCCCACAGGCTCTTGTCGAGGATCTGCGGGCCCTTCACTTCCTGGTAGCCCGTGTCCTTGTAGACCTGGCGCATGTACTGCTCCACGGCCTGCCACAGCGCCCAGCCCTTGGGATGCCAGAACACCACGCCGGGCGCGACGTCGTCGATGTGGAACAGGTCGAGTTCCTTGCCCAGCTTGCGGTGGTCGCGCTTCTCGGCTTCCTCGATGCGCTGGATGTACTGGTCGAGCTGCTTCTTGTCGGCCCAGGCCGTGCCGTAGATCCGCTGCAGCTGTTCGTTCTTGGCATCGCCGCGCCAGTAGGCGCCGGCCAGCTTCGTGAGCTTGAAGACCTTCAGGAAGCGCGTGTTGGGCACGTGCGGGCCGCGGCACATGTCCACGTATTCCTGGTGGTAGTACAGGCCCATGGCCTGCTCGTCCGGCATGTCCTCGACCAAGCGCAGCTTGTAGTCCTCGCCACGGGCCTTGAACACGTTGATCACCTCGGCGCGCGGCGTCATCTTCTTGATGACGTCGTAGTCCTGCGCGATCAAATCCTTCATGCGCTGCTCGATGGCCGCCATGTCGTCGGGCGTGAAGGGGCGCTCGTAGGAGATGTCGTAATAGAAGCCCTCGTCGATCACCGGGCCGATCACCATCTTGGCCGTGGGATAGAGCTGCTTGACGGCATGGCCGACCAGGTGGGCGCAGGAGTGGCGGATGATCTCCAGCCCTTCCTCGTCCTTGGGCGTGATGATCTGCAGGCGGGCGTCGTGGTCGATGAGGTCGCTGGCGTCCACCAGCTTGCCGTCCACCTTGCCGGCCACCGTGTTCTTGGCGAGGCCGGGGCCGATGGACTGGGCCACCTCGGCCACCGTCACGGGGCCGGGGTATTCGCGGCGGGAGTTGTCGGGAAGCGTGATCTGGATCATGGGAAACCTCGGAGCGAAAAACAAAAAAGCGCGGGGGTGAGCCGCGCTTCGTGCTGGATGAGCGAGCCGGACCTGCCGGCGCTGCGCGGGCCTACCGGCCGCTCCCCTGGGGAAGCGGACCGAACGATGCGGTGCCAGTAGTTCGCGGTGTCATAACCAGATTGCCTTTCTCGCCCTTGTTGGTGGACAGACGATGAGCGCGCGATTGTAGCGGCCGCTCGGCCGCAGCCCTGCTGCAGGTGCCGATGCGCAACACGCTGCAAAGAAAGATCAAGGCACTTCTGCGAACCGCAAGAGGCCGGACCGGCGCAGCGCATTCCCGACGCGCACGCAGCAAGCAAAAAGGGCCCGGCCACCGGCCGAGCCCTGCTCCCTGAGCAAACCTGCTGAACCGGTCAGTGGAACTGCTCTTCCTCCGTCGAGCCCGTCAGCGCCTTCACGCTGGACGAGCCGCCCTGGATGACGGTGGTCACGTCATCGAAATAACCGGCCCCGACTTCCTGCTGGTGCGACACGAAGGTGTAGCCCTTCTCGCGCGCGGCGAACTCGGGCTCCTGCACCATCTCGGTGTAGTGCTTCATGCCTTCGCCACGGGCATAGGCATGGGCAAACTGGAAGGTCTGGAACCAGTTGATGTGGATGCCGGCCAGCGTGATGAACTGGAACTTGTAGCCGAGGGCCGACAGGTCTTCCTGGAACGAAGCGATCTGCTTTTCGTTCAGGTTCTTCTTCCAGTTGAACGAGGGCGAGCAGTTGTAGCTCAGCAGCTTGCCCGGGCAGGCGGCATGCACGGCCTGGGCGAACTCGCGGGCGAAGCCGATGTCGGGCACACCTGTCTCGCACCACACGAGGTCGGCATAGGGCGCGTAGGCGACGCCGCGGCTGATGGACTGCTCCAGGCCGTTCTTGACGCGGAAGAAACCTTCCTGCGTGCGCTCGCCCGTCAGGAAGGGCTTGTCGTTGGCGTCATGGTCGCTGGTGATCAGGTTGGCGGCTTCGGCATCGGTGCGGGCCAGCACGATGGAGGGCACGCCCATCACATCGGCGGCAAAGCGCGCGGCGATCAGCTTCTCGACGGCTTCCTGCGTGGGCACCAGCACCTTGCCGCCCATGTGACCGCACTTCTTGACGGCGGCCAGCTGGTCCTCGAAGTGCACGCCCGCGGCGCCGGCCGCGATCATGTTCTTCATCAGTTCGAAGGCGTTGAGCACGCCGCCGAAACCGGCTTCCGCGTCCGCCACGATGGGCAGGAAGAAGTCGATGTAGTCCTTGTCGC